>NZ_JBGQOJ010000010.1:0-133082 GCF_052119585.1 Pseudogemmobacter sp. W21_MBD1_M6
CGCCGGGTGGAGTGATGCGTTTCTTCTCAGCCTTCTCAATAACTTAGCCAACCCTTAGGTCAAACGCGATTGCCCTGCCCCGCCGATCACAACCATGGCTTCGCCGAAATCCGCTTGGGCGTGGCCGGGGGCATGGGCCAGCGGCACAAACATCTCCCGCCTGCGCCGGCCATTTTCCCGGACGCAATTCTTGACAGTCGTGTAGCCGCCCATGAAGCCAAACTCATCGCGCAGCCGCTCAAAAACCTGTTTGGCACTGTGCCTTTGCTTGCGGTTCCGGTTGAGGTCTTCCTGCAACCACTGATCGATGAAGCCGGTAAAGCCATCGAGCTTAGGCCGCTTGATCTGCGCCGTTCGCTGATAACCGGGTGGGACTGAAAACATCATCATCTTCGCCACGCTCGCACGCGATATCCCAAAATGGTTCGCGGCCGCCCGTTCGCTCATGCCGCCTCGATGCGCGAGGCGGACCTTCCTGTAAAGTTCCACGCTGAAAATACGCCCGCCCTCCCTGCAAACAGAAAGGGCTAAAGTGGCAAAGTTTTACTCTGCCCGCATCAAGACTATCTCGCCACTTACGTGGCACACTTTTGCATTGCCGTTAGCACGACGCGCAACCTCGTGGTTCTCACGATGGCTGCGCACGCAAATAACAAGTTCACGGCGATTAGAAACAGAAAGAAAACTAGGACGGATCATGACCTCACGTGAATCGATCTGAAACCAGACGTCAACCCTTCGAATCTCGGGTCCTCCAAGACTCCCAGTATAACCTGCACGATTCAGTCTAAATTGCATAAAAATATACTTTTGAACTTTGAATGACGCAACATACACAATTCCAGTAAGTGCGGCGCGGTGTATCATCATCCGCAGAATTACGCAGAATGTTGAAGACGTTTATTTAATATTTTAGGGTACATCGGTGACCAAGCATGACAAGAAAAAAAATAGTGAAGCAGCCGACGAGGGCCTTTTGAGCCTCGCGAACGCGCTAAAGATATGTAAATGTCGTGTCACGGTAGAGCATGGGAGAAAGGATCTATCAGATTATTTTACCAATGAGGGAAGCGATGTCATAGTGCTTGCGCCCAGTTGTGAGTATGAATTTGAAAGCCATATCATGTTAGTTGGGAGCCGTAGGTTGGCAGAGCCGGTTATTCTGTATCTTTCTGATTATGATGAAGTTGCCGAGTTGGTGGGTCTGAGGACTGGAGCACATGACGTACTTCATGCAAACATGTCTGAAAATGTAATAGCCGAGCGCATAATGGCCGCTCATCGGCGTCATACTTTCAACCATGGCAGGACCTCGGATATCGCGAAAAATAACAGCGAAGGGCCCCTTCCTGCATTCTTTTTGGACCATGACCGCAACGAATTTTGGATCGATGATCAGAAGGTCGAGTTTTCAACTACGGAAACCAACATTCTTGAGACATTATTGGCAGGTCGTGGCAAAATTGTAGCTCGGGAAGAATTGATTGCGATGCTGGAAAAGCGGCAAGGAAGAAGTGTGACGCTGCGATCTGTTGACAGTCATATCAAGCGCATACGCAAGAAGATTGGAAACCGGAATTGTAAGAGTGAACTAGTCAAGACAGTCTATGGTTCGGGTTATAGGTTTGCGCCAATGTGATGCAGATGGAACTCGACGGGATTTGAGGCAACTTCAGCGATGGCCTGTGGACAATCATCTTGGTGCGATGGATGACGGCCTCGACCGTCAGTTGCGCTGATGAGCAAGGCAGAGGCAGAAAAATGGCCCGCCAGGATCTTATCTTCACTTACATTTCCGTTTGAAAAGAAGCGGTAAGCAGCCTCGGTGTTCCCCCTGTGTCAGGGAAGTTGTCCGCTGCTCTATTTTTCTCTAATTTTCAGGAGGGCGGGATAGGAAGATGATTTGGGATATTCACCGGAACGGAAATCAGCGGTGCTGAAGCGGATGCTGCCGCCTAACAATGTGGCCATACGTCAGTTGTCGCAGGAGGAAGGAATTTCTGAGGCGACATTGCACAAGTGGCGTGCTGAGGCACGCGGCAAGGGCCAGCTTATGCCCGACGCTAATGCAGGCCCTGAGGGCTGGTCGTCGCGTGATAAATTCGCAGCTGTGTTGGAAGCAGCGGCTCTCAACGAAGCTGATCTGGCCGAATACTGTCGCAAGCGCGGGCTCTATCCGACGCAGATCACGGCTTGGCGGACCGCATGCGAACAGGCGAATGACTGGGACCGCGCCAGCACGGCGCGTCTGGGTCAGGCGAGCAAGGAAGAAAAAAAGCGGATCAAGGATCTGGAACGTGAGCTTGCCCGCAAAGACCGCGCATTGGCCGAAACCGCAGCACTTCTGGTTCTCAGAAAAAAGGCTCACGCGATCTGGGGGGGCGACGAGGACGCATGATCAGCCCCCCACATCGCCAAACCGCCGTTGTTCTGATCAACGAGGCCGTCATTGCTGGTGCGCGGCGCATCAAAGCTTGTGCCGAGCTGGAAATCAGTGACCGCACCTTGCGGCGCTGGACAAATGACGGCGAGATCCAGCCCGATCAACGCCCCCTCGTGCCACGCCCCGAACCGGCCAACAAGTTGAGCGCCATTGAACGCGCGGCCGTGCTTGACCTCTGTAATTCAACGGAATTTGCCAGCCTTCCTCCGTCACAGATCGTGCCAAAACTGGCAGATCAGGGACGGTATCTTGCATCCGAGTCCAGCTTTTATCGCATCCTGCGCGCAGATGGACAGCAGCATCACCGGGGTCGGGCCAGGCCGCCGGTACGGCGCAAACCGCCCGCCAGCTACAAGGCAAGCGCGCCCTGTGAAGTTTGGACCTGGGATATAACCTGGATGCCTGGACCGGTCGCAGGCATGTTCTTCTACCTCTATCTGATTGTCGATATCTTCAGCCGCAAGATCGTGGGATGGGAAGTTCATGAACGCGAGAGCGCGGAGCTGGCGGCGATGCTGATCCGCAAAGCGGTTCTGGCTGAGGGATGTACCCTGCGTCCACTGGTTCTGCATGCTGATAACGGCAGCCCAATGAAGGGCGCGACGATGAAAACCACCATGGAAAAACTCGGTATCATCGCGTCCTACAGCCGACCGCGCGTCAGCAATGACAATCCGTTCTCGGAGGCTCTGTTCCGCACCTGCAAATATCGCCCGGACTGGCCGAACAAGGGGTTTGCCTCCAAAGAGGACGCCCAAGCTTGGGTGAAATCCTTTGCCTCGTGGTATAACGGCGAGCACTTGCACAGCGCCATTCGCTTCGTCACACCGGCCGCGCGCCACGCTGGCCATGATCGTGCAACGCTGGCCAATCGCGCCAGTCTCTATGCAAATGCTCGGTCAAAAAACCCGGAACGCTGGTCAGGCAAAACCCGCAACTGGCAACCCGCTGGACCCGTCTGGCTCAACCCCGAACCCGAAATAGGTGCCCCTGAAATCAGAGACGCCGCATGAAATCGGCGGACAACTTGTTTGACAAACACCGTGTTCGACCAATCTTGAAATGCCGTCGGCAGCGATTTACCCGGTCGTTCCCCCAGAACCTCTAGCATGGCCCCAAGGCGCCGGTTTAGCCGGGCGTCCCCAAGATCGCACTCAGCCGTTTCTGCTCCCACCCAACTCTGCACCATCTGCGCACCTCGATCATTCAGTGCAACATGACGAATCATGATTGGGCCTATTCGGACAAGGCGAAGTCTGCTGGGTGAATCAATTTGCCACACGACTTGTGGGTAACTGCAAGGCCAATGGCGCGGTTACGATAGGCCTCGGCTATATCAAGGTCGACCAGCGGCGCGAGCGCGCCAGATCCCGCCAGCAGCCGCGCCTGACGCAGCGCCTCAAGCGCGCGGCAGATCGGCGCGCTCCATACGAAACCGGGCCATGTCGCGGCACAGACCGGCCATCGCCGGGACCGGCTCAGGGCCGGCCCCGGCGCGGTCGAGCGCCTTCTGGAAGGCAACGGCGGCCCGCTCTGCGGTATCTGGCCCGGGCTGCTCCTCCATCAGCCGGGCGAGTGCCAGAGCAGGCCGCGCATCCATCGGACGCGCCGCCATCGCGGCAGTGTAGCTGGCGGCGGCTTCATCGGCCTCGCCAAGCCCCCGCAGCACGTTGCCCTGTTCCAGAAGGGCGTCGAAGCTTTGGGGATCCGTTGCCAGCGCCGCCTCATAGGCCACCCTTGCCGCGGGTTCGTCCCCCAGCCGGCGCAGGGCGCGGGCCTTGAGCACATGCGCGCTCACCAACTCCGGGGCAAGCGTCACCGCCCGGGTCGCCGCCTCCAGAGCTTCAGTAAATCGGCCCTCGCGGAAGGCGGCGTTCGCGGCATTGAAGGCAGCGGCGGCGTCCGGTGTGATCGGAGCGGGCACTGCGGACATCTCAGTTCATGGCGCCGGTTGGCTCTGGCAGGGCCTCCGGCTTGACGGCAAAGCGGATCTCATCGTTGCGGAACCCGAGCGCCATCGGGCGGATCACACCCGGCAGGAGGTTGACGTCATAGATCTCCTCGACGATGCCGCCAATCTCCAGCCGGTGCTCGATATCCCCGGTGCGCAGGTTGACGATGCAGATTGCGCATTGCGCGCTGACGCCTTCGGCTTGCAGCCGCTCGTTCAGCACAAGCCCCTCGAAGGTGCGGTTCTCGCGCGGGCGCGAGATGCCGATCACGGCGTAATCGCCGACAAACGCCAGCCCGCGTGCAAAGCCGGGCAGGAAGCAGACCGGCTCGAACTTACCGGTGGCCAGATCGATCCGGCCAAACTCGCCGGTACCCGCTTGCAGCATCCACAGCGTGCCCTGATGCAGACGCGGCGAATGCGGCATGGAAAGCCCCCCCGCCACAACCTCGCCCGTCGGCACCTCCAGCACCATGCCGCCATCACGGCGCTTCTCGCGCCAAGCGCCGCGGCCCGTCCGGCATGCAGCGCGCGTTCGCTGACCACCAATTCGGGCGCGGCCGCCTCGATCTCGGCCGAAAAGACGGGTGCGCGTCCGTCGATCTCGGCTGACAGCCGCTCGATCCGGGTCTGAAGGGCGATGGCGCGCTGGACCTCGCGGTCAAGCTGGCTGGTCTGGACCAGCCCGTCCAGTTCGACCAGTGGCGCGCCGGCTTCGACCACATCGCCTTCATCCACGAAGACGGCACGGATCACGCCGGCTTCCGCCGCCTGCACCCGCTGCACATCGCCGGCCGGCACAACGCGACCGGGCGCGCGGGTCACATCGTCGATCTCGGTTGCCCAGGCCCAGATGAAGACCGCCGCGATCACTGCGAAGATCGTGAACAGCAGGGCCGAGGCACGCAAAGGGGTGCGGCCGTTCAGCTCGCGCACCAACCGGTCAAGATCGCGCTGCGTGCTCATACCGCACCTCCTGCGCCCTGACGTCGGATGATCTGGCTTTTGGGCCCGTCCGCAACCACCTTGCCGCCATCAATGACGATCACCCGGTCCACCAGTTCCAGCAGGCTAGTACGGTGCGTGTTTAGCAAGTCGCGCCAGCTGTCCGCGTTCTCCCGGAACCCGTCCATGATAGCCAGAACGTCCTTCTCGCCGTATTCATCAGCGCCGATAATCACCAGCATACATCGACGATCGCCATCCAGACGCGGCGTGAAGTAGACCCCGTCCGCCCAGATGTAGACGTAGCGTTTGCCCGTGAGGTCGCGCTTGCGCCAGATCTCGTATTCTTCCCACCACGCAGCCTTCAGCCGTGTGATGGTCGATGAGGACAGCCCCTCGGCATCAGGGCCCAGAAGCGCCGCCAGCGCCTCGCTGAAGTCCCCAGTCGAGATACCATTCAGATAAAGCCACCTGCGGCGTGACTTCCATGACTTCTGGTCCTCGACCAATTCCGAGATCGCCCGTGCGGCACTCGACCGGATTGGCAAGTTCTACGACATCGAGCGCGACATCAACGGTCAGCCCGCTGACGTCCGCTATGCGGCGCGGCAAAAGCTCAGCCAGCCCAAGGTCGAGGCTTTCTTTGCCTGGTCCGAACAGCAGCTTCTGCGTATCCCAGGCAAAAGCGATCTGGCCAAGGCATTCCGCTATGGCCTCGCCCGGCAGGAGGCCTTCAGCCTTTTTCTGTCTGACGGACGCGTGGCAATCGACACGGATGATGTTGAGAAGCCCCTTTTTCAATCTTTTCAAGTTGGCTTAGGTTTGGGCGGTCTATCCCGCCAAGCTTCGACCATACGGGCGTAGGACGCCTCTGCGTTGGCGACCAGTTCCATCTCGCGATGTCGGATCTCCTTGATCCAGTAGTCCCGCCCGGGCCCCGGCTTGTTGCCGTGCTGCTTGGTGGTCGCTCCGGCGCGCAACTCGAGTTTGCGCATCTTCATCGCCACGAAGGCCGGCCGGGCCCAGCGATACGGCTCTTCCTTCGCGAGGAGTGTCCAGATCAGCGTAGCGATCTTGCGCGCGGTGGCAACGGCCGCGACGTTCGCGCCCTTTCGGTCCTTGATGCGTAGGAAGAACGACCGCAACGGACCCGGCACGCCCGCCGCAGACCAGGCCGCCTCCACCAGCATTGTCCGCGCGGTCGCGTTGCCTTGTTTGGTGATACGCCCATGGATCGCGCCGCGGTCCCCCGACTGCCGGACGCGGGGCGTCAGACCGAAGTAGCTGGCAAGTTTCTCTGGCGATGAGAAGCGACTGATGTCGCCGATGGAGGCCACTACCGCGGTGGCGATCACAGAACTGATCCCGGCCACGCTCATCAGCTTTCGCATGCGTGGATCGTCGAGCGAGAAGCGGATCAGCGCCGTGTCGAGCGTCGCGAGGCGGTCATTCAGCCAGTCCAGCTCGTCAAGGTGGCGGCCAAGCAGATCGCGCTCTGTCTTCGGCAGCGGTGCTTTCGCCAGCCAGTGTCGCCCGCCTTTACCGAAGAGGTGGCCTTCATACTTCGGGATCAAGTTCGCATGCAGCACCGCATGCACACGGCTCTTTGCCCGGCGGATTGATCGCACCACCGCCACGCGTTCAGAGACAAGCCGCCGGAGGGCGAGCGTATCGTCGTCTGCCGCCCAGACCTCGGGCAGAAATCCCGCGGCATGCAGCTGTGCGAGTATCGCGGCATCGACCTTGTCGGTCTTCACCCGCGCATGCGCGATCGCCTTCACCTGCATGGGGTTCCAAAGCGGACGCTTCTATCTCGACAGGAAGGAAAACGCCTTCAAGAGCGATACTCTCCTCTGGCGACGGTCCGCTCTCCAACGGCGCAAACCGGGGATCTTTCAGCCACTTGAAAATCAGGTTCGCGTTCATCGAATAGCGGCGCGCAACCTGTGCAACCGAAACGCCCGGCGTCAACGTCTGCGCGCAAATCGTGCGCTTCTCGTCATCCGACCAGACCCGCTTCTTCAAACCCTTCTTTCCCGCCATCACCGACCTCAAGATGTCCACTATCGATGGTGGACACTATCACCCACTCCATCACGCAGGCAGGGCAGTCAGACCGGACGGATACCCGGTTTCGAACCCAGTCGCGTTTACAACGGTTGGGATTCTAACCGGGAGGTTTTAGAGTAAAATCAATTGGTTAGGTGGTAGAGAAGGTTCGACGGGGGTCCCGTTCCCTCCGCCACTACCTATCTTTAAGATATTGGTTTTGATGTGTGTTATTGTCGTATAGCCAATTTCATACCCCACAATATCCCCCACCTCTTTCGAGAACATGCTGGAATTGCGCGGAACAGCGTTCCAAATTCCAGTCGCGATGAATCGGTTTGGGGCTAAGCGCCTCAAATTTGTCCACAGCGGCAAGGTCGCGCAAAATCGGTAGTGGGCAAAGCTGTTTTGCGCCTCACTCTTATAATCGGCTTGATTTGCGTGATTACGTCCTGAAATGGGTGCAATCACGCATCAAATATCCGCTCTGTATGGTCAGAAATGCGCTAGGCTGCCTGTGATCTGAAAGGAATGGCGATGGCAAATCACTTGCAAAATCCGTGGCGCGGGCGCGGTTTTGATCGCGCGGAAATATTGCCGTTGGCCGATGCCTCTGCCGTGGCTGACCTTCTGCGGCAATGCCCAACCCATGCGGCGACCCCCTTGCATGATGCGCCAGAGATCGCCGCAAAACTGGGTCTGGCACGACTTTGCCTGAAGGATGAGCGTGCGCGTATGGGTCTGGGCAGCTTCAAGGCGCTTGGGGCAGCCCATGCCATCGCGCGCGAGGCCGCCGCAACCGGAGCGCCCGATATGCGCAAGGCCTTGACCGATCGCATCTATGTCACCGCCAGCGCCGGCAATCATGGGCTGTCGGTGGCGGCTGGCGCACAGGTTTTTGGTGCGCGGGCGGTGATCTATCTGGCCGAGACTGTGCCCGAGGCTTTTGCCGAACGCTTAACCGCCAAGGGTGCCGATGTCTTGCGCGCGGGGGCTGACTACGAGGCCAGTATGCAAGCCGCCATCACCGCCGCGCAGACCAACGCCTGGACGTTGCTGTCCGACAGTTCATGGCCCGGCTACACTGAATTGCCCCTGCGCGTGATGGAAGGCTATCTGCAACTCGCCGCCGAGGTTGCGGCGCAGATCACGGAGCCGCCCAGCCATATCCTGTTGCAAGCGGGCGTTGGCGGGCTGGCGGCGGCTGTCGCGGCCCATGTGCGCCTTGTCTGGGGCGACGCGCCGCAGATCATCGTGGTCGAGCCAGAGGCTGCGCCTGCCTTGATGGAAAGCATCCGCGCCGGCAAGGTGATTGAAACCCACGGTCCGGCGTCCTGCATGGGCAGGCTGGATTGCAAGACCCCCTCACTGATTGCGCTGAATGGTTTGGCGCGCGATGCGGATCTCTTTGTGACCATCACCGAGGCCGAGGCAGAGCAAGGCGCTGCGCTTTTGGCCCAATACGGCCTGACAACAACGCCATCGGGCGCGGCGGGCGTTGCGGCGCTGGCGGCGGGGCTGGACTTGCCCCCCGATGCACAGGTGATGGCCATTCTCAGCGAAGGGCCGGAAGATGGCTGAGCGTTCAATCATTTTCCCTGCGCAGGAATTTCGTGCGCGGGTGGCGCGGTTCCAGGCGGGCATGGTCGCCGAGGGGCTGGATGCGCTTTTGCTGACCACACCGGCCGATGTGTTTTACGCGACCGGCTTTCTGACCCGGTTCTGGGAAAGCCCGGCGCGGCCATGGTTTGTGGTGATCCCGCAGGCAGGCGATCCGGTTGCGGTGATCCCGTCCATCGGCGCCGCGTTGATGGGCCGCACATGGCTGGGCGACATCCGCACCTGGGATGCGCCTGATCCGCGCGATGACGGGATCAGCCTGCTGGCCGACACATTGGCAGGGTTTGTGCCGGCGACGGGGAACATCGGCCTGCCGATGGGGTTGGAAACCCATCTGCGCATGCCATTGGCTGATTACGCGGCATTGCGCGCGCGCCTTGCCCCGCGCCGCTTTGTCGATGCAACGACCTGCGTGCAGCGCGTGCGCGAGGTGAAATCCGATGCCGAGATCGCAAAGGTCCGCGAGACCTGCACGATTGCTGCCCGTGCCTTTGAACGTGTGCCGGGGTTCGCGCATGCAGGCCAACCGCTACGGGATGTCTTCCGCGACTTCCAGATCGCGCTTTTGAGTGAGGGGGCGGATTGGGTCAGCTATGTCGCTGGTGGGGCAGGGCCGGATGGTTACGGCGATGTCATCTCGCCCGCCGGGCCAGAGCCGCTTGTGCAAGGCGATGTGCTGATGCTCGATACCGGTGCCGTGAAGGACGGATATTTTTGTGATTTCGATCGCAATTTCGCCATTGGCCCTGCGACAGATACAGCCCGCCGCGCCCATGCCGCGCTCTGGCGGGCGACAGAGGACGTGCTGTCAATCCTGCGTCCCGGTGTGTGCGCCTGTGATGTGCATCGAACCCTGTGCGAGAGCCTGCGCCGCCAAGGGGCTACACCATCGGGCGGGCGGTTGGGGCATGGGCTGGGCGTCACCCTGACTGAGTGGCCGTCCTTTACCCCGCTGGATGAAACGCCGCTGCGCGCGGGCATGGTCCTGACGCTGGAGCCGGGCTGTATCACCCGCGATGGGCGGATCATAGTGCATGAGGAAAACATCGTGCTGCGTGAGGACGGGGTGGACCTCCTCTCGCCCCGCGCACCTGCCGATCTGCCGGAAATAATCCGATGAACAGCTTTCCCTATGCCCTGCTGGACGACGATCTGCCGCGCCTTGGCCTGATTGTGCTGCAGGTTGATGAAACCATCGAACAGGATTTTCATCGTATCTTCCCGCCGAATGTTGCGCGATTGCATGTTAGCCGCGTTCCTTCGGGGGCTGAACTGACAACCGACAGCATTGCGACTATGGAAACGACGCTCCCTGCTGCAGCAAGCTTGCTGCCGTCCTCCCAACCGCTGGGTGTGGTGGGCTATGGCTGCACCTCTGGCACCGCCCTGATCGGGGCTGCACGCGTGCGTGCGCTGATCTCGGGCGCTTCACAGACCCGATCCGTGACTGACCCGTTGACCGCCGCGCTTGCCGCTTGCCACATTTTGAAGCTTGGGCGCATTGGGATTGTCTCGCCTTATTTACCATCGGTCGCAGCCCCCATTCGTGCGGCGTTCGAGGCGGCGGGCATCATGGTGGCCGACACCTTGTCTTTTGGAGAGGAGATCGAGGCCCGTGTCGCCCGCATCGCGCCCACATCAATCGCAGAAGCCGCCCGCACACTGGCCCGGCGCAGTGATCTGGACGGGGTGTTCCTGTCTTGCACCAATCTGCGCACGCTGGACATCCTTGAGCCGCTGAAGGCTGAACTGGGCCTGCCGGTGCTCAGCTCAAATCAGGTTCTGGCGTGGCATATGGCACAGCTGGCCGGCTTGAAACTGCCGCAACTCGGCCCGAATACTCCTTCGTCACGCTGAGTTTGTGCCTGTTCAAAATGGCCGTTTGCCACCGCTCGATCTCTGTGGCTTGCCAGCAAGTCTGATTTCCCGAACCACCTCTCGCACCGTGTTTATTCTGGCACCTGTAGCCGTTGCAAAAAGTCAACAGGGCAAGGGGCTTGAGCTGAAATTGCCGAACTACGGCCTCAATTGTCTGCGGGAAAACAGCGTGGACGTTGCACTGACCTATGGCGACATCAATTTCTACTCGAAGGTTGGGTTCGCCCAGATCACACAGAGTGTCGCTCAACCCCCTTTAGCGCTGGAGCATCCCGAAGGCTGGCTTGGTCAGTCGCTGACGGACAAACCGCTCGATCCACTTAAGGGGCCGTCCGGTTGCGTTGAGGCACTTAACAGCCCAAATTACTGGTAACATCGGGCGACATGATACTTCACTTGGCATTCCTCAATGAGCGTGCGGGTTCTGACCCGAGGCCAGCGCCAAATGATGGGTCTGATGGTGCATCCCGACGGTCATCAGCCCGATGAAGCCAAGGCCGCGGATGCGCGCCTCGTCCGGCCCCGTCACGGTCATGATCGCGCCGCTTTCGATCTCCTCGGCCTGCATCGTCCAACCCTCTGCGCCGTTCATCGTGGCCACATGGGCCGGAACCATGACGCGGATCGAGGATATGACCGCCGGGTCGGTCGACGTCACGAGGAACCGTGCGCCGCCGTCGATTACTTTGCTGTCTACATCGGCCCGGAGGGTCACGTTGTCCATGTCGATCAGATGCTGGCGCAGGGTCTCGATATCGACCTTGCTCCAGTCCGTCGCGGGATCGGCCATCAGCGCGGCGGTGATTTCCTGAATGGCGGCAAAGGCCGATTGCCCGCCTTCGTGTAAAACGGGGGCAGCGCCATGCATGGCCGGATCATGCGCCGCGGCCTGCCGGACGGAAGGAAGCAAGAGCGTCGCGCCAGCAGGGATCACGATCTTGTCCACATGGCCCGAGCGCGCGCCGTCCGCAGAGACAAAGTGCAGATGCAGCCTCTCGCCCGGATGCGAGGCGATCCCTTCCAGCGCGGCGCCGGTGTAGACGCCGACGATCTCGCCGCTGGCGCCCGCTTCGTCATAGAGGTTCATTCCCGACTGGCTATTGGCATGGCCACCGCCGTTGCCGCCACCAAGGCCGCTCTGCCCGCGATGCGACGGCGCCTCGCCGGTCACCACATGCCAGACCAGTTGCGGAAAGCTGCCCTGAACGCGGATCGGAAAACCACCCGCCGGATCGAGGCCGAGGGCCTGCGCCTGCATCTCGATGAAATGGGTCAGACGGTCGGGCGCCATGTCATGGGGGATTTCGACAGACTGCCAGTCCGCGACAGTGCCAAAGGCCAGGATTACGGCCTTTTCGCCGGCGTCCGGAGGGGTCACACGCGCCTGTGGGTCATCGCCACGGCTGACCAGAACCGCCCCGTCACGCATTAGCACTTCGCCGCGCAGACCGGCGGTGGCCCCGACGCCCCAGGCTGAGGGGGCAGACAGCGTATCAAGGGCAATCGTGCCGTCCGTTGCGCCCGTGTGCATCATGTGGCGGAAATTGCCGTGGGTCGTCAGCTCCTGCGCAAGGGCGAAGCAAGGCAGGGCAGTGGTCAGAAGAGTCAGGGGGATCAGTTTCATCGTGGCTCTCGCGTTTCCAGTTTTGGCCTTATTGCACGCCTGACGCTACCCTCATATGATCGGAATCATGTCACGCGCCGTTGAAGCCCTGTTTGCCGGATCACGATCCCTTCATTTTGTCGCGGGCGAGATGCTGTTTCGCCGCGCCGCGCCGGTAACCTACTGAAATATTGGGCCGACACTCATACCAGAAAATTCGGCACAATTCTTTGGTAATGTGGGCTAAAGCTGCAAGTCCGGCGCTCCACATTTCAGGAATTGCCCGTGCCCGCGCTCTGCCATTAGCCTGCCGTCCCGCACGACCACCGCACCGCGTGACAGAACGGTTTCGGGCCAGCCTGTCACGGTGCGACCCTCATAGGGCGTGTAATCAACATTGTGGTGCAGCATGTCATTGGTGATTTTGACTTCTCGGGTCTGATTCCATATCGCAAGATCGGCGTCTGCACCGATAGCTATCGTGCCTTTCCGGGGATACAGCCCATAGAGCCGCGCCGGGTTGGTTGCAGTCAGAGCCACGAACTGGTTAAGTGAAATCCGCCCCTTGCCCACCCCTTCTGAAAAAAGCAGCGGCAGCCGCGTCTCGACTCCGGGTATTCCGTTCGGCACATGCGCAAAGCTCGCGCCTTCTCCATGCAGCTTTTTTCCAGTATCGCTGTCGAATTTGAATGGCGCGTGATCTGAAGAAAACACCTGAAACGTCCCATTTGCGAGTCCGCGCCAGACCGATTTCTGGCTTGCCGTATCGCGAGGTGGTGGCGAACAGATGTGCTTTGCTCCTTCAAACCCATCAAGATCAAGGTCGTCTGCCGTCAACAAGATGTATTGAGGGCAGGTTTCGGCAAAGACTCTGAGCCCCTTCGCTCGCGCCGCCGCAATTTGATCCATCGCCTCGCCCCCGGAAACATGCACCACCAGCATTGCCACATCGACAATCTCTGCCAGCGAAATGACGCGGTGTGTTGCCTCGCGTTCAGCAATAGCCGGGCGGGCGTCGGCATGGTGGCGCGGTGCTGTCTGGCCCGCGCGCTCCAACGCCTCAGTCAGCCACGCAATTGCGTCAGAGTTTTCCGCGTGGACCATCGTCAACGCGCCTTCGCGCCGGGACAATGCCAGCACTTCAATGATTTCACGGTCGTTCAGCTTGAGATCGTCATAGGTGGTGTAGATCTTGAACGAGGTGTAACCTTCGCGGATCAACGCAGGCAGCTCCTGGCCCAGCACTTGCGGGGTCGGATCAGTGACAATCAGGTGAAACGCATAGTCAATCACCGACTTGTCGTGCGCACGCCTATGATAATCGTCAACCGCCGCGCGCAGCGACTCGCCCTTTTTCTGGCTGGCAAAGGGAATGACCGTCGTCGTCCCACCAAAGGCGGCAGAGCGTGGCCCGCTGACGAAATCATCCGCCATGACCGACCCGTCCAAAGTGGGTTGATCGAAATGGCAATGCGCATCGACCCCACCAGGCAAAACCAGCCGTCCGGTCGCGTCGATCTCATCCTGCCCTCGGGCCAGATCCAAACCCAAAGCGACAATCTTGCCGTCTCGGATGCCGATATCAGCGTCAAAGATGTCGCCGGACGTAGCTATTGTCCCTCCACGGATTACGAGGTCAAATTCAGGTATCATTGGTGGTCTCTTTCCAGAGTTGGGTCGGTGACAGCCGGTTTATCGAGCAGCGCTTATCGTAAGTAGTTCGATCGTCTGCTTGCCCGAAGCGATCAGATGTTTGCGCCATATGCGGCCGGCCAGTTCGGCGTCACGCACCTCAAATGCTGCCATCAGGTCGTCATGTTCTTGCATAGCCGCGTCACGTCGAGTGTCGTTCTTAAGGGCGATGAATCGCACCCTTTCAGCTTGCTGCGCCAACTTGCCGCGCTGCGCGCTGAGGATAGGATTACGGGCGAAGTCGACAATCCGGTCGTGGATACTGCGGTTCACCGCGAAATACTTCTTGCGCGAGGCATCGCCGGCATGATGTTGCATTTGTGCATGCAGATCCTGCAATTCGGCCAGATCCTCGTCGGTCATGCGTTCCGCAGCCAGTTCGGCGGCCAGCGCTTCAATGCCAGCGATGACCTCGAACAGGTCGCGTGTCTGCTGAACAGTCACGGGAGAGACGGTGGCGCCGCGGTTCGGCGTCAGCTCGATCAGGTTCTCGACGGCCAGAAGTTTGAGTGCCTCGCGCAACGGGGTGAGCGAAACGCCGATTTCTTCAGCTAGCAAGTTCACCGCCAGCTTCTGTCCCGGCTCAAGCTGGCCGGTGATGATCCGATCGCGCAAATCATCTGCCACCCTTTCGTGCAGTGGCTGCCGGCTGAGGCGAACCTTCCTGACCGGACCGGAACCAGACTGACTTGATACCTTGTTCATAACGACTCCTTTCAGGCACAGTCCTCGTGAGCGATGCGCGAAGCAAGCGCCTTGCTGAGTCCGATCGAGGATTTTTCAGCTGGTCTTGCGAAGCTGCCACGTCGCGCACCCAGCGGGCGCAGTGCGGCAAGCGTCGTTGCCTGCCGAACCGCAGCCTGCGCGCAATCCACGACCGGAACCGGGATTCGGGACTGCACCTGCGCGCCCAAACCCGACAGCGGCGCTCCGGCAAGGACGATCACATCGGCACTGTCCTCATCAATTGCGCGCATGGCCAGCTCAACCAGCAGGTCGGCCTTTTCAGCCTGCACCTCCGAGATTGACTTGAACGCCCCGTCCAGCATCCGAATGCCCGCGCAGCGCCCTGACAAACCGTGCCAGTCCACGCATTCCTGATACCATGGCCCCAGCGCTTGCGCGAAGGTCACAATGGAAAACCGGCGCCCCAGCATACAGGCGGTCAGCATCCCCGCCTCGGCCAGGCCGACCACGGGGATATCGAAGAGTTCGCGCGCGGCTCCAAGTCCGGGATCGCCGAAGGCGGCAACAATGGCGGCATCATAGTCCTGATGCCGTTCGGCCAAAATCTCCAGAACGGACAGCCCGCCGACCAAAGCTTCGGTCCTGGTGGAAATATAAGGGACACCGCTCTCGGCGGTAACGCTGTCAAGCGTTGCATCCGGCGGCAGGACAGATCTGGCCGCAGCGGTCAGAAGATCGGTCAAGGCTTGGGTCGTGTTGGGATTTATTAGCAGTATTTTCATTTTTCAGTCTTCTTAATGGAGGTCAGTAGCCAAGCACGCGGGGCAGCCATGTCACGATCCCGGGGAAGATCAGGCACAGGATCAGCACGGCATATTGCACCGCCACGTAGGGCCAGACATTGCGGATCAGATCGCTCATCGATACGCGGGTGATGCCGCTCATGACGAAGAGCACCACGCCCACTGGGGGTGTCATCATCCCGATGACGAGGTTGAAAACGAACAGAAACCCAAACAGCAGCGGATCTATTCCAAAGGTTCCCGCCACCGGCGCAAAGATCGGCACCAGCATGATGTAGGCGGCATTCGATTCAATAAACATTCCGACGACGATCAGCAGCGACATCACAAGCAACAGGAACACGGTTGGGTTTTTGGTGATCGCCTGAAGGAAGTCCGCCATCGCCGCAGGCACCATGTCGATAGTGAACAGGAACGTCACTCCGGCGGCAAAGGCGATCAGCGCTCCAACCATCGCGGCCCCGATCGCAGCCTGAAACAGAGCTGGAAAAAGATCAGAAATCTTAAGTTCACGGGTGACGAAGAGTCCCACGATCACGGCATATGCCACTGCGATGCCCGCACCTTCGGTCGGAGTGAACACACCGCCCACAATTCCGCCGACAACCACTACCGGCATGACTAAAATTGGCAACGCGCGCCAGGCCTCTGTAAGAGCGTTTCGGAAAGAGAAGGCGTCTCCGCTCAGCTTGAAGCCTTTGCGAACCGACAGATACGATGCAACGGCCATAAACCCGATGGTCAGAAGGATACCGGGTATTACACCAGCCATGAACAAACCGCCCACAGACACTGTCGACCCAGCCATGAGCGCATAGACGATCATGGCGTTCGACGGCGGAATGATTGCCCCCAAGTTGGCAGCCGATGCCACGACGGCGCTGGAATAGCCGTCATCATAGGTTTTGCGCATCGCAGGCACCAAGGTTGAGCCAAGGGCCGACGCCGAAGCCACGGCCGCACCAGACACCGCCGCAAGCATCATTCCGGACACGATGGCAACATGCGCCAAGCCCCCGTGGACCCGGCCAACGAGCGCATTGGCGAAATGGATCATGCGGGTCATGATTCCGGCGCGAACCATCAGTTCACCTGCCAGCATGAATAGCGGAATAGCCATCAGCGGAAAGCTGTCCACCGCGTGCATCATGCGCTGCGGGAGAACGCTCAGTTCGATACCGCCGACCATAAGGCCACCAAGCGAGGCCAACCCCAGCGCAAAGGCAAGAGGCATTCCCAATAGCGCGAGAGCGAAGAAAATGACGATTGCAGCAATGGTCATGGACGGGGTTCCTCTTCCCATGTTTTGCTCCCGCCCCAGGCCAGCAGGGCGAGGTGCAGCAAGCTGTGGATCGCGGCGAACAGGACCGCGATGTAGTAGACGGCGGCGGTCAGGTTCAGGGTCGGCATCATCTCTGGCAAGGTGTAGACGGTGACATCCCAAGCGAACCAGAAGATCACCGCCATCAGCCCCGCTCCCAACATCGCCGCCAGCCGGAACAGAAAATCCTGCACGGATTCCGAGAATCGAACGACAAGCGCATCGATCCCCACATGCACACCGCGCCGGATACCGTGCGGAATCGCCAGAAACATCGCCCATACAAAGGCCAGCCGCGCCACCTCCTCGGACCAATCGATCGCGCTGGAGAATGCGTAGCGAAAGACCACCTGCGTCACGACCAGAATGGTCATCACCGCCATCGCAATAATCACCGCGTATTTCGTCACGCGGTCCACCCTGTCCAGTGCCGCGCGGACCCGGATGAATGTCGGCCCCTCTTGCGAGGGGCCGGAACCTTGCGACAGGGCGGTCATTCTGCGCCCGCTTCTTTCAGCACCAGATCGATGAGATCGCTGCCAATACGTTCTTTTAGTTCAACGACGACCGGCTGGCTGCGCGCGCGTAGGTCCGCACGTGTCTCGTCGCTCATAGGGGTAAAGGTCATGCCCGCATCAATCAGCGCCTGCTTGGACTGCTCGTCTTCTGCGGCGGCTTTTTCACGCTGCCAGGCAATCGCATCGGCGGCGGCCTCCCTCACGGCAGTCTTCTGGTCTTCGGACAGCCCGTCGAACTTCCGTTTGTTGGCGACCAGAACGATGTAGTCAAAGAAGTGGCCAGAATCTGACAGATGTGTCTGCACCTCGGAGAAATTGCGGGATGCGATGATCGAATACGGGTTTTCCTGGCCATCCAATACGCCCTGCTGCAGGGCGGAATAGACCTCGGAAATGCCCATGGAAACCGGATTTGCGCCAATAGCGCGGAACGTGCCCAGATGGGTTTCGTTAGGTTGTAGCCGGATCTTCAGGCCTTCGAAGTCTTCAACCGTTTTGATCGGCCGAACGCTGTTGGTCACGTTGCGGGATCCCAGTTCCATCCACCCAAGGGACACAAATCCCTTCTCAGCCAACTTCTCGTTCAGCACCTCGCCTGCCTGCCCATCAATCACGCGGAACGCGGTTTCCCTATTGGGATAGGCGAAGGGCAATGAAACCGCTTCAAGCTCGGGCACGGTGCGCGACAGATATGCCGACCCGATCCAGGTGCCGAACACAACGCCAGAGCGCACTTGGTCCACGTTTTCCTTCGCGCCCCCGAGCTGCATCGCCGGAAAGTTCTCGATCGTAAGATCGCCGCCGGTCAGGTCAGCGACAGCTTTCGCAAACCTTTCCATCGCGACAGAACTGGAATGGGCCACGGGAAAGTTCCCGGCAAGGCGCAGGGTTTCGGCGCCGGACGGTGTGGCGCTGACAAGGGCCAATGCGGTCGCACCGGCAACGGCGATGGCAAGAAACGGTTTCATGAAAGTTCTCCCCTTAGGATGCAGAAGTCACGTCTTTGGTCATGAGACTTAGAGTTGTCGGAAACCATCAAGAAAGCAATAAAATATTTAATAAAAAATAATATATAGTGTATCACATTGTTTTTATGAAATTATATGCAGAATAATTTCCTGAAATAGACAGCAGAATTGAGAGATGGAAGGGGGGCTGGCTCATCCTAGCCATCATGGAGCGAAGATGAGCAAGAATCCGGTGAACCCGAAAGTCCAGGCTGAAAAGGCGGTCAAAGACACCCTCCGTGCGACCCGCAAGGCCCATGGCGCCGAAGAGAATTTCCGAATTGTCTTGGTCAACCCGCGCCGCGAGGACACCGGCCCAATACCGGGCAACACCTCGCAGTCCGTTAAATGACCATGGCAGACCAGCCGTGATCGCCTGTCCTCCAGCTTTTCCCTAGGAAAGGCAGCCATGAGCGCCGCCACTTCTGCTTGGATCGCCTGTTCGATCAGTTTGCGCGCCCCACACCGGTGGGCGTCGTTGAACAGGTCGATGTAAAACCCGATGGATCGGGCACTTGGGTGATGGTAATCTTTAACATGTTGCATATCCTCTTCTCAGCAGAGAATTGACGGCGTCTGAACACCGCCATGATATGCCGCGCCTGAGCGCATCACCAACTTTCACGCGTTTCTCGCCTAATCCGAAAACTGCACCGCGTATAGGGTCCGGTGAAACTTGATGCCTCACCTTAGCTAATCCACTTCGGTTGACGCTGGTCAAGAACGGACTCGCCAATTCAAGGTATATTCGCCTGATCATTTTGCAACGGGAGAATTATGTCATGGACTTTATTGGTGGACCTGGGGACGACATACTTATTGGCGGTGTGACCAACGATCGACTTGTGGGTCGTGCCGGAGACGACGAGCTTCGTGGGAATGAAGGCAACGACTGGATCGAGGGCGGAGCGGGCGAGGATCTGGCAGTCGGAGGAGAGGGTGACGACCGGATTTTCGGAGGTGCTGGAGATGACCAGATTTTCGGGAGTAGGGATGACATTCCGCTTGGTAGCGTCGATCAGGATTACCTTGATGGCGGCGCGGGCGATGACCAGATCTTTGGGAGCAGCGGCTCTGACCGACTGTTCGGCGGTTCTGGCAATGACGTTCTTGGTGGCTTGCGTGGCAATGACCTGGTTTTCGGGGGCAGCGGGAGGGATTCCCTTTATGGTGGGGATCAGGACGATGCCCTTTTTGGCGGCGCTGGCAATGACGACATTGACGGTGGCCGTGGCGAAGACCGTCTGTTCGGGGGGCAGGGCAAAGATGTTCTATTTGGTGCCGGACAGGATGATCTTCTGGATGGAGGCGGTGGCGATGATACGCTTGACGGCGGGTCCGGCGATGACCGTCTCAGGGGCGGCAAAGGCAATGATATTTTTGTGTTCGGGGCAAGTATGGGAGTTGACCTTGATACCATCCTCGACTTCACGCCCGGTAAGGACAGTCTGCGGTTCGAAGGCGGGACAGAAGTCGTCTCGATCAGTGATGATGGTAAAGACACGGTGATCCTGACCAACACGGACGGAACCGTTCGGGTGTTGAATGTCGATCCCGGCGATCTTGGTTACATCGAGATTGTTCCAGTCACCTCTCTGCTCCTCGCGGAACTCACGTCGCCAGTGACGGCAGCCGCCCAACTTTCGGCACCTGACGAAGGTGCAGGCAACTACGTGCTGAATGGCGGTGGAGGGAACGACACGCTTTACGGCGGGCCGGGCGACGACCGCTTGTCTGGTGGCAAAGGCAATGATGTCCTGATCGGAGGCCAAGGAAGCGATAGGATCTTTGGTGGCCAAGGCGACGATCAGATCGACGGCGGCGATGGCGCGAACAGGTTGTTCGGCAATGCGGGCAACGACTCTATCCTTGGTGACGGCGCGCTTTATGGCGGGAAGGGCGATGATACTCTTGTCGGTGGCCTGTGGTCTGACAATATTTTGGACGGTGGCGTCGGAAACGATAATCTCACCGGCGGGCGTGGAGGTGATCGGATGTTCGGGGGGGCCGGTGACGATATGCTTTACAGCGGTCGTGCGGGGGCAGACTTTTTGGATGGCGGCGCGGGAAATGATACCCTTATTGGCGGACGCGATAGCACCGTCAGGGTATATGGCGGTGCCGGAAATGACGTCTTGTCCACGGGGCGCGCTGGCGAAAACCGACTTTATGGCGGAAGCGGCAACGACGAGCTTTACGCAGGCAGAGGGCAAGATAAGCTTCACGGTGGCGCGGGCGATGATCGGCTGGAGGGTGGCGCAGGCGATGACCGGCTTGAAGGCGGATCGGGGGCAGATGTCTTTGTCTTTTCAGAACGCGGGCCACAAACTGATGTCATTACAGACTTCCAGTTGATGCAGGACACGATAAGGTTGGAATTCGTCGAGCTGTTGTCGATCGTTGATGATCATGGCGATGCCCTAGTCACCTACGGCTCGGTGGAATTTTCGGTCGAGGAGGCATGGATACGGGTGAAAGGGGTCAGTGCGGCGGATATCGCCGATCACATCGTAGAGGTCGATGCCGTAACCGCGGCACCGGACATTGTGTCTGCTTTTGATCCTTTGTTCGTGACGTGATGCGATCAAGGAGGCGATTCGTCCGTCTACGTCGTGAGCCTATTTCCTGGAGTAGGCCCGTGCGGCGGCAGGGCGCGTCGCTTATCCGACCGCGCATGTAAGGGGCGAGCGAAAGATATTCATTGCGCAGCAGCATCTGGCCTTTGCCGGGAGTTTGTGGATCCTCGGTTTCCAATCGCAGGGTGTCATCGTCGGGTTGGCCCTTGGGGTGCTCGGCCAGAACGGGCTTGTGGTGCTGGTTTGGGTCATTGGTGGTTTCCCGCCACACGAGCAGGAAAGAGCGAAGTCTTGGGGCAATCCCGCATCGGCGATGGGGATGCCTTTTGTCGCCACCGGCTTTCTGGGGTCCAAACCTCCATGTTGGGCGGATAGCCCGTCCCATGACTCCCAGACTCGATATGCGTCCCGCTGAGGCGGGACCTTGCTTTTGACCGTAATGGTGGCAGCAAAGCACTAAACTGACTGAAACCCACGGATTACGCTGTGGTGCTTTTGTCGAATGCTCTATTGCGGCGGATGCATCAAGGAATCGCGCAAGCTGACGTGTTTTGAATCTGTCTGGCGCAGATCAAGACCCTCGTGCAGGTCTTCAAGGTGACGTTTCATCAGGTCTTGCGTCATTTGCCCGTTGCCAGATTCAATCGCACCCAAAAGGGCGTGATGGGCGTCGCTTTCGCATAGAACGCCCTGCCTGCGCCAATATAGGGCGATGATCAAACTCGACCGCTCAACCAGGGATCTGACAATATTGGCGATGGTGTGCTGGTCGGCGATTTTGGCAATCTCGATGTGGAATTTGCCCGACAGCGCCAATGCGCGCCCCCTGTCACCGGCTGCGATGGCCTCGTGCTCATCTGCGATGTGCTGGCGCAGCAGCGTGATGTCTTGCGGTGTCGCGCGCACTGCGGCGGCCTCTGCCGTGCGCGGCTCAATCAATACCCGCGCCTCGAATACTTCATCCGCCTCGCGGGGGGTCGGGCTGGCGACAAAGGCACCGCGATTGCGCTTGATGTCGACCAGTTGATCATGCGCCAGTGACTGAAGGGCACTGCGCACGATTGTGCGGGATACGCCATAGATCTCGCCCAGTTCATCTTCGCCGAGCTTCATCCCCGGCGACAGACGATGTTCGTGGATAGCGGCGGACAGACATTGCGCCACGGCGTGGGACGACATTCCACCGTCCGTTGAGGAAATGACAGGTATGGATGTTTTCATGACAGCGTCCTTGCTGTGTCTTCTGTGCCCGCGCAAGCGGTGTGCGGCAATCCCAAAACATCCCGTATCCCAATCAGTGTATTATTGTATACAATTTATGTCCTAAATTGTAGGCAATCTCTGCGATTTTAGCGGAAACATTCACCGATACCGTGAATGGCATGAAGCGCCGGACGGCATTTTATTGCGACAGGCCCCCCAAGGCTTCTTTGTTGGAATCATCAACCACGGGGGCCAAATGAACATCGTCATTCAGGATCTGGAACTGGTTAATGTGACCAAGCGCTATGGCACAACCATCGCCGTAAACGCTGTCAGTCACCATTTTTGCCCCGCCAGCTATACTTGTCTGCTGGGCCCATCGGGCTGTGGAAAATCCTCGACCCTGCGGATGATCGCGGGGCACGAAACGATCAGTGACGGGTCGATCCTGCTGGCGCACCGCGATATTTCGCATCTGCCGCCCGCCAAGCGCGGCACGGCGATGATGTTCCAGAACTATGCCTTGTTCCCGCACCTCAGCGTCGCCGACAACGTGGCGTTCAGCCTTAAGATGAAGGGCGTGGACGCGAAGGACCGCCGTGCCAAGGCAGCTGAGATGCTGGAACTGGTCGACCTGACCACCCTTGCCGACCGCCTGCCAGATCAGCTGTCCGGCGGCCAGCAGCAGCGCGTGGCCCTTGCGCGAGCGCTGATTACCCGGCCACAGGTGCTGTTGCTGGATGAACCCCTGTCGGCGCTGGACCCGTTCCTGCGTGTGCGTATGCGGACCGAGTTGCGCAATTTGCAAAAGGAACTGGGGATCAGTTTTGTCCATGTGACCCACGGCCAGGACGAAGCCCTTGCGCTGGCGGACGAGATTGTCGTGATGAACAACGCCGTGATTGAGCAGGCGGGACCGGCGCGCGACGTGTTCAATGCGCCGCGCACCCGCTTTGTCGCGCAGTTTATGGGCGGCCACAACGTGATAGCGTTGCCGCAGGGCCACTATGCGATCAGGTCGGACGCGGTGCAGGTCACCGCGCCTGATGCGGGCCAGTTCGACGCCTATGTCACCGCCATTGAATATCAGGGCACCCACGTCAGTGTGCTGTCCCGTATTGCCGGCGATCAGGAGGTCACAGCCCTTGTCCCTGATGCCTCCTATTTCAACGCCCCGCATCACCCCGGCGATCGCATTGGCCTGACATGGGATGCCAAGAACCTTCATCAACTGACGGCGTGAAACGCCGCGTAAACCTAGCAGAGAGAGACGTCATGACAGAGACTACAAAACTATCCCGCCGCAACCTTCTGAAGGGCGCGACCGCCACAGCTGCATTCGCCGCGAGCACGACCCTTGGCGCTCCAATGATCTGGGCGCAGAACATCAAGAACATCACCTTGCGCCAGTTCGGCACCGGTGTGTCGAACCTGAACGAAGTCGCCGCCAAGGTGAAAGAAGACCTTGGCTTTACGCTGGAAATGACGGCGCTGGATACCGACAGCGTGACCCAGCGTGCTGCGACGCAGCCGAACAGTTTCGACATCGCCGACATCGAGTATTTCATCTGCAAGAAGGTCTGGGCCGCAGGTAACCTGCAGGCGATGGACACCAGTAAGCTGACCAATTACGACAAGATTGTCGGGATATTCCGATCCGGCAAGCTGAGCGCCGACAGCGTGATCGCGCAGGGCACGGCACCGCACACGGTCGGTTTCACGACCGGCCAGAACGGGACCGAATTCGTGCAGGAGGAATCCGGCTGGATGACGCTGATCCCTACAATTTACAACGCCGACACATTGGGCATCCGCCCCGATTTGATCGGTCGTCCGATCAGCAAATGGTCCGAATTGCTGAACCCCGAATTCAAGGGGAAGGCGTCGATCCTCGATATCTCGTCCATCGGGATCATGGATATGGCGATGGTCGTGGAATCGATGGGCGAATACACCTATCCCGACAAGGGCAACATGACTCGCGCCGAAATTGACATGACCATAGGCATCTTCACCGAGGCCAAGAAGAACGGCCAGTTCCGCGCCTTCTGGAAGTCGTTCGACGAAAGCGTCAACCTGATGGCGTCGGGTGAAGTCGTGATCCAGTCGATGTGGTCGCCCGCTATCACCGCCGTGAAATCGCGCGGCATCGACTGCGTGTATCAGCCGCTGGAAGAAGGCTATCGCAGCTGGGGTGGCGGATTGGGCATTTCCGGCGCGCTGTCCGGGATCGAACTGGATGCGGCCTACGAATATATCAACTGGTACCTGTCCGGCTGGGTCGGCGGCTTCCTGATGCGGCAGGGATATTATTCCGCTGTGCCGGCCACGTCGAAAGAATTCATGTCTGAAAACGAATGGGGCTACTGGTTCGAGGGCATGCAAGCCACCGACGTCATCACCTCGCCGCAGGGCGATCCTCTGGCTCAGGTGGGTGCCACCCGCGACGGCGGATCTTTCGATGAACGGATGGGGTCTGTGGCCTGCTGGAATTCCGTTATGGACGAGAACCAATACATGGTCCGCAAATGGAACGAGTTCATCGCTGCGTGATGAATTTTGTGGCGTGCGTGTCCTGTTACACGCACGCCATCTTTTCCCGAAAGGCATGACATGCAAGCAAGACCCAACCTGATCGGCTGGCTGATGGTGTCGCCACTGGCGCTTGTGCTGGCCGTGTTCCTTGTGCTGCCGATCATCCTGATCGGTATCGTCAGCTTCTGGACGGCGACCGAATTCAGCATAGTTCCCGCGTTTTCCATGGAAAACTACGATTTCCTATTTGGATCGCCGGTCACCTATCGCGTGTTCCTGAACACCTTCAAATACGCGGCGGTCACGTGGGGGCTGACGTTTGTGATCGGGTTCACGGTTGCCTATTACCTTGCATTCCACATCCGAACCCAAACCTGGCAGATTGCGCTGTTCCTGCTGTGCACAATCCCGTTCTGGACCAGCAACATCATTCGGATGATTTCGTGGATCCCGTTTCTGGGCCGCAACGGGATCGCCAATTCGGCGCTGATCTCTTGGGGGGTGGTGGATGAACCGCTGGAGTGGCTGTTGTTCAGCGACTTTGCCGTCATCCTTGCCTTCGTGCATCTTTACACGCTGTTCATGGTCGTCCCGATCTTCAACACAATGATGCGCATCGACAAGTCCCTGATCGAGGCGGCGCGGGATGCAGGGGCCACCGCTCCGCAGATCCTGTGGAACGTCATCCTGCCTTTGACCAAGCCCGGCATCATGATCGGCACGATTTTCGTTGTGACCCTTGTGATGGGTGACTTCATCACGGTGCGTTTTATGAGCGGGTCACAATCCGCCAACGTCGGCCGGTTGATCTCGAACGACATCGCGCTGCTGCAATACCCCAGCGCCTCGGCCACGGCGATCGTCCTGCTGGCGACCGTGCTGATCGTGATCGGCATCCTGCTGCGCTTTGTCGATATTCGAAAGGAACTCTGATGGAACCGCGTCCCCGGTCCTTCTATGTGCTTACCGCGTTCTTCGCGCTGTTCATGCTTTTCCTTTACGGCCCCACGATTACCATCGCGATCTTGTCGTTCCAGGGGCCCGGCGGCGGGTTGACCTTTCCGATGCGCGGCGTGTCGACCTATTGGTTCCGTGACCTGTTTCAGGTGCAAGCCGTCGGCGACATCTGGGGCAGCTTCAGCCGATCCATCGTGCTGGGTCTGATGGTCATGGTCACGACCGTCGTTGTGTCCGTCATGGGTGGCCTTGCCTTTCGCAAGCGGTTCAAGGGGTCTGCGATCCTGTTCTACCTGATCATCACAGCGCTGGTGATCCCGTCAATTCTGATCTCGCTCGGCGTAGGCTTGATGTTCAGCCAAGCAAACCTGACAGTCCATTGGGCCACCTCCGGCTTTGGGGCACAACTGACCTGGACGCTGCCATTCGGTCTGCTGATCATGTTCGCCGTCTTCAACCGGTTTGATAAAAGCTACGAGGAAGCCGCCCGCGATCTTGGGGCCACGCCGTGGCAGACCCTGCGCTATGTCGTCCTGCCGATCATCGGGCCTAGCCTGATCGGGGTCGCGTTGTTCGGCTTCACTTTGTCCTACGACGAATTCGCCCGCACGTTGTTGACGGCGGGCAGCTACAACACCCTGCCGCTGGAAATCTATGGCATGACGACCAATGTGACCTCGCCGGTGCTTTATGCGCTGGGAACGCTTACCACTCTATTTTCATTGGCTATCATAGGTGTGTTTCTGGGCATCGCCCTCTTAGGGGCCAGACGCCGGGCACGGGCCGTTTCAGATGCGGGCAAGGGGCTTTTGTGATCGTCATCATCAACCCCAACAGCACGGTTTCCATGACAGAATCCTTGCTGTCAACCGCCCGCGCCGAACTGCCTGACGCCCGGATCGAAGGCTGGACGTCTCATGATGGCCCGCCCGCCATCCAAGGGCCAGAGGACGGCGCCGCCTGCATCCCGCCGCTGTTGGCCCTCGTGCAAAAGGCAAGGCTGGCCGGCGCCAGAACCGTCATCATCGGCTGTTTCGATGATACGGGACTTACCGAGGCGCGCGCCTTGGTCGACTGTCCCGTTATCGGTATAGGAGAGGCCGCCTACGCCAAGGCCGCGCGTCTGGGCCGGTTCAGCGTGGTGACGACCCTTGCCGCGTCCGTCCCGGTGCTGGAGGCCAACATTGCAGCCCTTGGCCTTGCCCCCCATTGCGCGCGGGTCCGCGCAAGCGGCGTTCCGGTGTTGGACCTTGAAACGTATCCCGCCACCGCGATCGCCCGTGTTCTGGCCGAGGCACAGGCGGCCTTGGCGCAGGACGACATCCGCGCCGTCGTCCTTGGGTGTGCGGGCATGGTGCATGTCGCGGCATGTGCGCCTGATTTCCAGGTGCCGCTGATCGACGGCCTGCGCGCGGCGCTGGAAAGGACGAAACGTTGATGACAGATCCAGTGACCCAAGCGAAACAGGTGGTAGAAGCCTACCTCGAATGTTCCATGATCCCCGATCCCAAGGGGGCGGCGGCCTTTGTGGCCGAAGGGCTGCGCATCACCTTCACCGGGGGGCGCGCGTTTACCGCCCCGGCGCAGGCGACGGCCTTTAATGCCAAGCGTTATGCCTGGGTGAAGAAGCGGTTCATCCGCACCGATGCGGCGCTGGACCCAAAGACAGGCGATGTCCACGTCTACAACACCGGCCACCTCTACGGTGCTTGGCCCGATGGGACACCGTTCGATGGCAACCGCTACATTGATATATTCACCGTGCGCGACGGGCTGATCGTCGCGACGCAGGTCTGGAACGATAGCGCTGAAATCCTGCTGGATCGCATAGGCCTGTCAGAGGCCCCCCTGTGACCCTGCCGACCCACGGTCGCTATGGGCCTGTCACGGTTTGATGCCGCTCCTTTGATAGCATTTACTGCAACAAAGGAGACCGACTATGGGCACAGCAAGAACAGATGAATTTCGCAAAGATGCGGTGCGGATCGCCTGAGCAGCGGGCTGACACGGCGACAAGTTGCGAATGATTTGGGCGTTGGGCTTTCGACGCTGAACAATGGGCGACAGCGCACCGCGACACGGATGTGGTGTCAGCCGAGGATCGCGACCGTGTCGGGATCGCACAGGCGGGACAGATCGCAAGTGCCTGCGCAAAATTTGACCCGGCACCGGCACGCCAGACTTAGCGTGCCATGCAAAATCTTGGGCCGGTTGTGATGCGCTATCGACGCATGCGCGTCAGTCAGGCAGGCATGGGCCGTCATCTGGCCTGTCGAGTCAAACGCGCCAGCGGGCGTTGGATCTAGTCTGAGGCGATTGCCGGACCGCGTGACTCATTGAGACTTGAAGGAGCGGACTCAAGAAATGCTTGAGAGGCCAAGATGTGGTAAAGTGCCAGCTTCTCGACTCGTAGACTGGAGGAAGGCAGATGATGATCGCGCGTTGGCAATTTACAGCGAAATTTGGCCGCAAGCAGGAGGCTATTGATCTGATTGAAGAGTGGAACCAGCAAATCGGGGCCCAAACCAATATCGACGTGTCGAAGGCGCGGATCGTTACAGGTTCGGTTGGAGTAAGTGAAGGACTTGTCGAAAATGAGATGGAAATCAATGGGCTAAAAGATCTTGATGACTTTTTCTCCAAGATTGCCTCGATCAAGATGCATGGCGAGTGGGGGCCGAAAATGGGTGAGGTAATTGTTTCCGGGTCGACGCGCTGGGAAGTTTTCAGAGTCGTTTGACGATCTAGCCTAATTAGGCTCCGCGACGTGACGTTCGCTGCGGTTAGCCTCGTCTTGCGCGAACGTTGACGCCAGAGTGATTAGATCGACTCGGTCAGAAGGACTATACTGGCAATAACGGCCAAATGGTCTGATCGAAACGGAAGGGAGCAAACCATGAAACCTCTTCTCGCATTGATTGTTGTTTTGTTTTTCGCTCAGCCTGCGCTGGCATTCCATTGCCCGGCCGACATGGCCGAAATCGACACTGCTCTTGCAGCTGATCCGCAGATATCGGCGGAGCAATTGGTGAAGGTCAAGGAACTGCGCGCCGAGGGCGAAACCCTTCATAAGGCGGGCAATCACCAGCGCTCTGTTGAAGTCTTGCAAGAGGCAAAAGATATCCTCGGCCTGAAATGATAGCTGACAGGCAACGTTGGGATTGGTGAGTCCAGCGAAATACATCAAGTGCGCTGATTGCTCCCCGGTTAAGGCTCGGCGGGCAGCGCGTTTGATACCGCGTTTTCCCAACCGAAGTCGGGGCCGTTCGGGTGTAGGTTCCTGTCCCGATCATTCGGAGGCATGGCACGGATGCAGGGTATTTGCCTCGCTTCGCATTCTGAATCTAATGTGGCTGTCTCGATGCTATACAGTCAGAATAGTGAGTGAAAAGCGCTATCTAAAACGCTATGTGTGGATTTATTAAGGCATTGTTATTGATATTAAAAAGCAGATCAATACTTCTGCTTGGCGGACTTCGTCTCGACCACCACCCGCCATCAGTGCTCCTCCGCAAGCCGGCCTGCGCCGATCCGGCTAAGGATCAGCAGTATGGCAGCCGTCGCAAGGCACAGCGGCAGCCCGCCGATCTGATAGGTCAGGCCCGACAGCAATGTGCCGATCAACCGTCCTGCCGCATTCGCCATGTAGTAAAACCCGACGTCCATCGTCACCCGCTCGCCGCTGGTGAAGGCAAGGATCAGGTAGGAATGCAGCGAGGAGTTTACCGCGAAAACGGCCCCGAATACCAACAGCCCCGCAATGACCAAGGCGGTCAGCCAGAGCGAGGGATCGCCCGCCGCCCAGACAACCGCCGCCAGTATTGCGGGCACCGCCGCCAGCGCACCCGCCCAGCGTTTCGCGGCAGCGATCAGGTCGGCGTCGGTGCGGTGCGCGGCATCCAACAGGCGCGGGGCGTAGGCCTGCACTGCGCCATAAAGGATCGTCCAGACCGCCATAAAGGTGCCGATTGTGAAAAAGGCCGTGCGGTTGCCCGCCTCTGATCCGTCCGACAGAACCGCGTAGAAATAGATCGGGATGCCAACCACAAACCAGACGTCGCGCGCACCGAACAGGAACATCCGGGCGACGGACAGCCAGTTGATGTTCGCGTTGTTCGAAAAGACCTCGGCGAACTTTGCGCCCTTGCGGCCGCGTGGCAACCCGACGGGCATCCAGACCGCGACGGCAATCAGGATGACGGCCAGAAGTGCCGCCATGCCAAGGACCGATGGCACAAATCCCCAGACCGCCAGTAGCGCCGCGCCCAGAAGGAACCCCGCGCCTTTGACCGCATTTTTCGATCCGGTCAGGACCGCCACCCAACGGAACAATCCGCCCTGACCAGTGGGGGCCAGCAGTTTGACGGCCGATTTGGAACTCATCTTGGCCAGATCCTTGGCCACGCCCGATGCGCCCTGAACCGCCATGACAAAGGCGACAGAGGTCGGAACGGCCCAGTCCGGATCAAGCTGCGCGAGCGCCAGCAGCGCCAGAACCTGAAGGCCAAGCCCCGCATAAAGCGTCGATGTCAGGCCAAAGCGTGCCGCGATCCAGCCCGCTGAAAGGTTGGTGATGACGCCCGCGATTTCATACAGGACAAACAGATAGGCCAGTTGAACGGGCGAAAAGCCCAGCGTGTGAAAATGCAAAAGCACCAGCATCCGCAGCGCCCCGTCTGATAACATGAACGCCCAATAGGCGGCGGTCACGGCCATATAGGCGGACAAACCGGCGGGCCGGTTCATAGGGACGCGCCAACCATCAGCGCCACATCGACAAGCCGGTGCGCATAGCCCCATTCGTTGTCGTACCACGCGTAGATCTTCACCTGCGTTCCGTTCACCACCATCGTCGACGGCGCGTCGATGATCGCCGACCGCGCATCGTTGACGTAATCGGCAGAAACCAGCGGGCGCGTTTCATAGCCAAGGATGCCGTTCAACGGCCCTTCGGCGGCGGTGCGAAACATCTCGTTCACTTCCTCGGCGGTCGTTTCGCGCATCACCTCGAACACGCAATCCGTCAGCGAGGCGTTCAGCAGCGGCACCCGCACCGCGTGGCCGTTCAGCTTGCCCGTCAATTCCGGATAGATCAGCGTGATCGCCGTGGCCGACCCCGTCGTTGTCGGGATCAACGAGTTCAACGCCGAACGCGCGCGGCGCATATCCTTCGCGGGGCGGTCCACGATGGTTTGCGTATTGGTCACGTCGTGGATGGTGGTGATAGAGCCGTGGCGAATGCCCAACCCCTCGTGGATCACCTTGACCACAGGGGCCAGACAGTTGGTGGTGCAGCTTGCGGCGGTCACAATCCGGTGGCGGGCAGGGTCGTAGATGTCGTGGTTCACACCATAGACGATATTGGCCGCATCGCCGTCTTTCACAGGGGCGGACACAACAACCTTTTTGATGCCTGCCGCAAAATAGGGGGCCAGCTTTGCCTCGGTCTTGAACGCGCCGGTACAGTCGATCACCACATCGACGCCGTCCAGCGGCAAGTCCTCGATCCGGCTGTGGCTCAGCGTCGGAATACGGGTTCCGTTGATGGTGATGCTGGCGCCATCGGCGGCGAAATCGGCCTGCCAGCGGCCATGCACGCTATCGAATTCCAGCAGATGCGCCTGCATGGCCGGGTCGCCCACCGCATCGTTGATCCATGCGATCTTTGCGCCGCGTTCCAGTAGCGGACGCAGCGCAAGCTTTCCGATCCGGCCAAGGCCGTTGATTGCGTAGGTGGTCATTGGTCGTCCTTTGTCTGTGCGATGTCGTCCACGCGGGCTTGCAGCGTCACGCGGTCCAGTGTGTCGATCGGCAGCGCCGCAAAGGCGCGGATACGGTTCCCGAGCGCACCATAGGTCTGTTGAAAGGCAAGCCGCTTTTCGGCGTCCGTGCCTTGTGCCTTGACCGGATCGGGCAGGCCCCAATGCGCCGACACCGGCTGCCCTTTCCATGCGGGGCAGTCTTCGTTCGCGGCGCGGTCGCAGACGGTAAAAACGAAATCCATTAGCGGCGCGTCCGGCCCCTGGAATTCAGCGATGTTCTTGGCGCGCAGCGGCGAAATGTCGTGCCCCTTCAAGTGCAGCATCTCGATGGCGAACGGGTTCAGCTCCGATGAGGGCCGCGTGCCTGCGGAATAGACGTTGAACCGGTCGCCCGCCTGCGCCCGAAGAAGGGTCTCGGCAAAGATCGAGCGCGCAGAGTTTCCTGTGCAAATGAAAAGCACGTTGTATTTTCTGTGTTCCATGTCGTGTTCCCAGAGTTTCGGTGTGGCGTCCGTGCGGCACAGATCGGGGCGACCAAGGCAGCAATCGGTGAAAAGAAAACCAACCAACTTTTCCGCGTTCTTTACGTCCGCCGTGTAACGCAATGATGTCCCCTGCCGCTTTTGCGTGATCAATCCCGCCTGCCGCAACGACCCCAGATAGACCGACAGCGTCGAGGCCTTCAGCCCTGTCGCATCGGCGATTTCACCGGCTGGAACAGCGTCGGGATACCGCCGCATCAGCATTCGGAACACCGAAAGGCGTTGCGGATGTCCAAGGGTGGTAAGTTGATTCAGAATCAGTGTTTCCATATTTCATGTATGTATGAATTAATGGGTATGAACAAGCCGCTTTGACCGGAAACCGGTTGCGCAGCGTCGCGGGGGTTGATTAACGTGGCGCGGGCGCTTTGCCGGTCCGGGATGCTGGCTCGCGACCCCGTTTTTGAATGCGTTCCAGAAAGGTCCGGGCATGAGCCAAGGGCAGAATACGGAGATTGCCGTCGTCGGCGGCGGTGTCATCGGGCTTGCCATTGCCCACCGCCTTGCCGCCGAGGGCCATGCGGTTTGCGTGATCGACCCCGATGCGCTTGGGTCGGGCGCATCTTTTGGCAATGCCGGAATGATCGCGGATTACGCCGTCCTGCCGGTTGGCACCCCCGCAGTCTTGCGCAACCTGCCATCGCTTTTGTTCGACAGATCCTCGCCTTTGTCGATCCGGCGGGCGGCGCTGCCGATGCTTGCGCCATGGTTGTTGCGCTTTGCCCTGCAATCACTTCCCCAGGCGGCAAGGCGCAACGCGTCGTCCATCGCCGCCCTTCTGGGCTCGGCAGCCAAATCGTGGCAATCGCTGGCGGCTGATATCGACGCGGCCGGAATTCTGCAAAACCGCGGTTGCCTTCATTTCTATGAAACATCCGGTGATTTTGCCGCTGCCGGGGCCGACACGGCGTTCCGGCGGGCGATGGGGGTTTCTGCCGAACTTTTGCAGCCCCACGAAGTGGCGCAGATGGAACCGAACCTTCCAAAGACCGAGGGGGGCGGCGTGTTCTTTCCCGATGCGCTGTCCATGTCGGACCCCGGGCAGATGGTTGGCCATCTGGCGGATGCGGTGCTGCGGGCGGGTGTCGTTCATCACAAGGCCCGCGTTGACAGGCTGGAGCGCACCGCAACAGGCGTGCGGATCAGCGCAGGCGGGCTATCGCTGACGGCGAGGCGGGTTGTTATCGCCGCAGGTGCGCATTCGCGGGCATTGGCGCGCATGGTAGGCGACCGCGTGCCGCTGGACACCGAGCGCGGCTATCATCTGGAATGGGATATGCCCGCGCCGTGTCTGTCGCGGCCCGTCAGCCCGACATCGCGCGGGCTCTATCTGTGCCCGATGACGGGGCGCTTGCGGGTGGCCGGAACGGTCGAGCTTGGCGGGCTGACCGCGCCGCCATCGCCGCACCGGCTGAAGGTGCTGGAACAGGGCGCGCGGGCTCTGTTCCCCGATCTGCCTGCGCCCGATCGCAGCTGGATGGGCTTTCGCCCGTCTATGCCGGACTCGGTTCCTGTGATCGGGCCGTCGCGGGGCGGGGCAGAGGTGCTGCATGCCTACGGGCACGGCCACCTTGGCCTGACGCTGGCCCCCGTCACCGCCCGCATCATTGCCGATCTGGTCGCGGGGCGGCAGCCAGAGGTGGCCATGGCGCCCTATCTGCCGACGCGGTTCTAGACGCGGTCAGTGCACCTCGGGGTGGGATTTCAGCGGCATGTCATCGCGCAGGGTGACGGTCTGCCTTTCGATCATCCGGTGCACCTTGGGCTTGTCCGCGCCCTTGTGCAGGGCCAGCAACCGGTCCGACACTTCGGCATCGGCCTTGGTGCGGCGCTGGTTGTGGCGCACATAATCCACCCATGTCGACACATGATAGGTTTCGGTCCAGACGTCGGGGTTTTCCAGATCGCGCAACAAGGCCCACTGGCGCGCGCCGTCCCGTTTGCGGATGCGTCGGCGGTCGGCCATCGCGGCAAGGAATGCCGGAATCTCCTGCTGCGCGATGTCGTAGTCGACCATGACCATGATAGGCCCGCTGCGCGATGTCATGTCCAGCCGCAGGGGCGGTTCGCTGAACCTGTCCAGCGGGTCGACGTTCAAGGCGCCGAATTCCGGCAGAGCATAGCGCAGGCCGACCAAGGCACCGCAGATCAGCATGCCGCCGGACAGCACCAGAGCCCGCTCTGATCCATGCGCCTCGGCGACGGTGCCCCACAACCAGCTGCCCGCGGCCATGCCGCCGAAGGTCGCGGTTTGATACAGCGCAAGCGCCCGCCCCACGACCCAGCGCGGTGTGGACAGTTGCACCGTAACGTTGAACAGCGACAGCGTCAGCACCCAGCAGGCGCCGCACAGCATCAGGATGCCGCCGCTCAGCCAGATGTTCCGGCTGACCCCAAGGATGACAGCACCACAGGCAAAGACCACAAACGTGCCCCGCACAATGGTTTCATTGTTCAGCTTTTCCCGCAAATGCCCGCTTGCAAACGCGCCGCCGATCGCGCCGAACCCGAAGCACCCCAGCATGACGCCGTAGGTCAGGGCGCTGCCCTGAAGCAGGTTCCGCGCGACCAGGGGCAATAGCGCCAGAACCGCGATGGCCGATGCCCCGAACAAGAACCCGCGCAACAAGACCTTCATCAGGTTCGGTGACATCGAGACATAGCGCAGGCCGGCGGCGACGGCTGGCCCGAAGGACTCTCGGGGCAGGTTGCGCGCGGCATAGTCCGGCGTCCAGCGGGTCAGGGCGAAGATCAGTGTCAGGTAACTGGCCGCGTTCAGCGCAAAGGCCGCCGCAGCACCGGACAGCGCCACAATCGCGCCACCGATGGCAGGGCCGACGCTGCGCATCAGGTTGAACCCCATGCTGTTGAGCAGCACCGCCGAGGGCAGGTCCTCTCTGGCTACGATGTCGCCCATCGAGGATTGCCACGACGGGTTGTGCAACGCGGTGCCGCACCCGATCAGAAAGGTGAACGACAACAGCAGCCACGGGGTCAGCACACCCAGATACGCACAGACCGTCAGGCCGATGGACACCAACAGCATCAGCGTCTGCGCCGTCAGCATGATCTTTCTGCGGTCAAGGCTGTCGGCCAATGCCCCCGACGGCAACGAGAACAACATGATCGGCAGCGTGGTCGAGGCCTGGACAAGCGCCACCATACCCGGAGAGTCCGATATGGTCGTCATCATCCAGCCCGCGCCGACGGCCTGAATCAACCCGCCAAGGTTCGACACCAAAGTCGCCAGCCACAATGCGCGGAACGGGGCGTTCTGAAACAGCCCCAGAATGGACGCTCGTTTTGGCAAGACGCGAACCTTTCCTTGGTGAAAGTCGTCTCTTGCAGATACGCGTGCTTCTATTGGCTGGCAAGGACCGTGCGCATGGCTGGACCTTGGCAGGATTGAAGGATACCTAATGGCGGACAGGATACAAAGCGAAGGCAGCGATGAAAAAGATCGACATTCCGGAACGTGCGAACTGGCGGCAAGAGGCGGCGGATGTGGGCTTTACCTTTGCCGATATGCATGGCGAGCCGTATTGGGACGAAAGTTCGGCCTATCAGTTCACGCTGAAACAGATCGAGACCGATATCGAGGATCCCTCGACGGAACTGCATGGCATGTGCCGCGAGGCCGTAGCGGAGATTGTCGCAAGCGAAGAGTTGATGGCGCGTCTTTGCATACCGGACGAGCACTGCGATCTGGTCGCGGACAGTTGGGCGCGGGGTGAGCCGGAAATCTATGGCCGCTTCGATCTGGCCTATGATGGCAAGGGTCCGGCAAAGCTGTTGGAATACAACGCCGACACGCCGACCTCGCTTTATGAAAGCGCGTCGTTCCAGTGGAGCTGGCTTGAAGGGCAGATCGCCACCGGCGTCCTTGCCCCCGACGACGACCAGTTCAACAGCATTCACGAGGCATTGGTCGAGCGGTTCAAAGACCTGTTCGCACCCGATACCAATCTGCATTTCACCGCCGTTGGCGGCAACCCCGAGGAATACGGCACCGTCGAATGCATGGGGTGGGCTGCGCGAGAGGCGGGGCTGGGCGCGCATTATTCGGACCTGGAAAAGATCGGCCTTAGCCCCGACGGCCAGTTCATCGACGACGAGGACCGGGTGATCGGCATCCTGTTCAAGCTTTATCCCTGGGAAGATCTGCTGCGCGACGACTATGCCCGCAGCATCAAGAACAGCGGCTGCCGGTTTCTGGAACCCGCATGGAAGGCCATGGTATCGAACAAGGGGATGCTGCCGGTGTTGTGGCAGATGTTCGAGGGGCACCCGAACCTGCTGCCCGCGTTTTTCGAGGCGGATGTGGCGGACGCCATGTCAGGGCAGGGCCTTGCCGCCCCGCATGTTGCGCAATCCTTCGGGCGCTCGGCTAAAATTCTGAAGCAAGGCCATGTGATCAAGCCCGTCTTTTCCCGCGAGGGTGCGTCGATTTCCATCGTCGAGGGGGGTGCGATCACCGAGGCCTCGACCAATGATGCATATAGCGAACATCCCAGGATCGTTCAGGCCTATCATCCGCTGCCCGTCTTCGACGGCTTCCGGCCTGTCATCGGATCGTGGATCATCGGCGAGACCTGTGCGGGAATCGGCATGCGCGAGGATCGCGCGCGCATCACGCAGGATCTGTCCCGTTTCAAACCCCATTTCATTCGCGACTGACACAAAGGATCACATCATGAGAAAACGTTCCCAAAGAGTTGCCCTTTGCATCGTTGGCGCAGCAGCATTTGCCCTGGCAGGGTGCCGCGAGGAAGAGGTTGACGCGCAGGCCTTTCCTGATCTGCAAAGCTGCAAATCCGCCGCTGCAACGGGGGCAACCAATTTTTCGGCAATTGACTGCGAGGCGGCCTATCAGGAGGTGCAGAAAATACACGTCGAATCCGCCCCGCGCTATGACAGCTTGCAGGTCTGCGAACAGGAGCATGGCGTCGGGTCTTGCGGCGACGAACAGCAGGCATCTGGCGGCGGGGGCGGGGGCGGGGGTGGCATTTTCATGCCGCTGCTAACGGGGTATCTGATCGGAAACATGCTAAGCCGTGGCGTCGGGTCGACTGTGGGGCAACCTTTGTACCGCAAGGCAGGCGGGCAATTTACCAATGCAACGGGAACCAGCTCCTATTCCAGCAATGCGGGCAAGGCCAAGCTGGGGGCGACCCAATTCGCGAAACCGCCCGCGACGATCGGCAAGGCGCCGATGACCAAAACCTCCGTCGCGTCGCGCGGCGGTTTTGGCAGCACCTCTGCCAGCCGCGGGTCTTTTGGCGGCTGATCCCGCCGCAAAAAGTCCACCTTTGGTGAGTTGACATCGTAGCCCCGGATCACCCATCACTATAGAGCACCGCGTAAACGCACGTCACTGGGAGGGGACACTCGTTTTGCTGGACTACTCGCATAGTATTCCGTTGGTTCTTGCGTCTTTGGCGGTTTCGCTGATGGCCAGTTTTACTGGTCTTGCCTTGACGCAGGGGCTGTCGCGCCTGCCCGAGACACAGCGAAAACTGCGGGTTGCCATGGCCTCTGTCGCGCTTGGCGGTGGCATATGGTCGATGCACTTTGTCGCGATGCTGGGCCTGCAATTGCCGATCCTGTTCTACTACGACACCCTGACAACGCTGATATCGGCGCTGGTTGCGATCCTGATGGTCGGGGTGGCCTTTCTGGTGATGCATTTCCGCACCCGCACCTCTGCCAGTATCTGTATCGCGGGCACCATCGTCGGGCTGGGTATTCCGGCAATGCACTATATCGGCATGTCGGGTATGCAACTTTGCACGCCGGTCTATACGCCCATCGGTATCGTTCTGGCCGTTGCAGCCTCTGTCGTTCTGGGCATCGGATCTTTTGGCATCGCTTACGGCGCGCGGACCCATCGCAACATTATCCTCAGCACGCTGACCTTCGGGCTTGCGGTATTCGCGGTTCACTTCCTTGCGATGGCCGACACGAACTTTGTGCCTGCCGCAGGTCTTGGCGAAAGCGTCGATGCGATCGACAATGCCGCCTTGGCCATCATCGTCACGTTGATCTCTTTTGTGATTTGTGGCGCGTTCCTTTTGTCGGGCGTCACCTTTTGGCCCGCAGCCGGTGCCGCAAGCCCGGATAGTGCGCCCGCCCGCCCGGCCAGCCCCGTCGCGCCCGGAAAACCGTCAGGGGGCGCTGGTTCCGTCCCTGTCGAAAAGGGGCCGGTCCCCTATGAGAAAGACGGGCGAACCCTGTTTGTCGATCTTGCGCAAATTTCGGCGATCCGCGCCGAGGGGCACTATACCATCCTTTATTCCGGCCCGGCCAAGCTGTTCTGCCAATGGTCGATTACCGATGCAGAGACGCGGCTGAAGGACAGCGCCTTTATCCGTTGCCATCGCAGCTACATGATCAACCCCCGTCATGTGTCCGGCTTCGAGCGCAAGAAGGACAACGGTATCTGCTACTTCGAGCGCAGCCCGCAGCTGGGCGCTGTTCCGGTCAGCCGCACGCGTCTGGCAGAGGTGCGTCAGGCGCTGGGGCTTTAGCCCGCCGCATTCGTGCAGCCAATTCGCATTTCGTGAAACGAACCGCGCACCTCGGTCAAGAATCCCAAGGGCCGCTGCATACGGCGGCATACTGCACCCAAGTCAAGAAGCGGCGACTGGGAGGTGCCAATGATACCATCAGCATTCGAGTATCACCGGCCAGCGGATGTAAAATCCGCGGTGGGTGTTTTGCAGCAATACGGCGAGGAGGCGCGTGTGCTTGCGGGTGGCCACAGCCTGATCCCGATGATGAAGCTGCGCATGGCCGCGGTTGAACATCTGGTCGATCTACAGGACATCACGGAACTGAAAGCGCTAACCGTCGCCGGTGACACGGTGCATCTGGGGGCCATGGTCACCCAGCATGAACTGATCAACAGCGTGGCCCTTGCCAAGGCGGCCCCGCTGCTGCGCGAGGCGGCCTTGCAGATCGCCGACCCACAGGTGCGTTACGTCGGCACCATCGGCGGCAACGTGGCCAACGGTGATCCGGCGAACGACATGCCCGGATTGATGCAATGTCTGGACGCGACGTTCACTTTGGCGGGGCCATCGGGCGAACGAGAGGTCAAGGCGCGGGACTTCTATGAGAGCGCCTATGTGACGGCCTGCGACGATGACGAAATCCTTGTCGCGATCACCTTCAAGGCCCCCACCGGCGGCTATGCCTACGAAAAGCAAAAGCGCAAGATCGGCGATTACGCGACGGCCGCCGCTGCTGTCCTGATCACAATATCGGGCGGGAAATGCACAGCCGCGTCCATCGCCATGACCAACCTTGCCGACACGCCGATCTGGTCAAAGGCGGCAGGTGCGGCCTTGGTCGGCACGGCCTGCGCCGAGGCGGATATCGCGGCGGCTGTTGCTGCGGCCTTGGCCGGCATATCGCCGACCGAAGATAACCGTGGCCCCGTGGCCTTCAAGCGTCACGTCGCTGGCGTGGTCATCAAACGCGCCATCGAGCGCGCCGTTTCCCGCGCGTAAGGAGGACTGACATGAGCAAGATGCACCTGAAACTGACCGTCAACGGCGAAGAGAAAGAGCTGTTGTGCGAACCGCGCGAACTGCTGATCCACGTCCTTCGCGAAAAACTGAACATCACCGGCCCGCACATCGGCTGCGAAACCTCTCATTGCGGGGCCTGCACGGTCGAGATGAACGGCAAGTCGGTGAAGTCCTGCACCGTATTTGCGGCGCAGGCCAATGGCGCGGATGTCACCACGATCGAAGGTCTGGCAGAGCCGGGCACCCTGAATGTGCTGCAAAGCGCCTTTCGGGAACACCACGGTCTGCAATGCGGCTTTTGCACCCCCGGCATGATCACCCGCGCGCACCGCCTGTTGCAGGAGAACCCGACACCGACAGAGGAAGAGGTCCGCTTTGGCATGGCCGGGAACCTGTGCCGCTGCACCGGCTATCAGAACATCGTCAAATCCGTGCTGGCAGCAGCGACAGAGATGAACGCAGCCAAGGAGGCGGCAGAATGAACGACCAGACCCCGACAAGCGTTGAACGCGCCACGAAACTCAAAGGTCTTGGATGTTCCCGCAAGCGCGTCGAGGACGTGCGGTTCACCCAGGGCAAGGGCAATTATGTCGATGACATCAAGATGCCCGGCATGCTGTTCGGCGACTTCGTCCGCTCGCCCTATGCGCATGCGCGGATCAAGTCGATCAACACCGATGCGGCGATGGCGCTGCCCGGTGTGATCGCCGTTCTGACCGCCAAGGATCTGGAACCGCTTGGCCTGCACTGGATGCCCACGCTGGCCGGTGACAAGCAGATGGTGCTGGCCGACGGCAAGGTGCTGTTCCAGGGGCAGGAGATTGCCTTTGTCATCGCCGAGGACCGCTATATCAACGCCGACGCGATCGAGCTGATCGAGGTCGAGTACGAGGAACTGCCGGTCATCACCGACCCCTACAAGGCGATGGAACCGGATGCGGTTGTCCTGCGCGAAGACCTTGAAGGACAGACATCGGGCGCGCATGGCGCACGTCGGCATCACAACCACATCTTCCTGTGGGAAGTGGGCGATCAGGCCGCCACCGACGAGGTGATCGCCGGCGCCGATGTGGTGGCAGAGGAAACCGTCTATTACCACCGCACCCATCCTTGCCCGCTGGAAACCTGCGGCTGCGTCGCGTCGATGGACAAGGTGACCGGCAAGCTGACGCTGTTCGGCACCTTTCAGGCCCCGCATGTCGTGCGTACCGTCGCATCGCTTTTGTCGGGGATTGAAGAGCATAACATCCGCGTCGTTTCTCCCGATATCGGGGGCGGGTTCGGCAATAAGGTTGGGGTCTACCCCGGCTATGTCTGCTCTATCGTGGCCTCCATCGTCACGGGGCGCCCGGTGAAATGGGTCGAGGACCGGATGGACAACCTGATGTCCACCGCCTTTGCCCGCGATTACTGGATGAAGGGCAAGATCAGCGCCACGAAAGACGGCAAGATCACCGGCCTACATTGCCATGTTACCGCCGACCACGGCGCGTTCGATGCCTGCGCCGACCCGACCAAGTTTCCTGCGGGTTTCATGAGCATCTGCACCGGCTCCTATGACATTCCGGTCGCCTATCTTGGGGTCGACGGGGTCTATACCAACAAGGCACCGGGGGGCGTGTCCTACCGCTGTTCGTTCCGCGTGACAGAGGCCGCCTATTTCATCGAGCGGATGATAGAGGTGCTGGCGATCAAGCTGGGAATGGACGCGGCGGAACTGCGCGCCAAAAACTTTATCCGCAAGGACCAGTTCCCCTATCAATCCGCCTTGGGCTGGGAATACGATTCCGGCGATTATCACACCGCCTGGACCAAGGCGCTGAAGGCTGTCGGCTATGACGATCTGCGCAAGGAACAGGCACAGCGGGTCGAGGCGTTCAAGCGTGGCGAAACGCGCAAGCTGCTGGGGATCGGCCTTAGCCACTTTACCGAGATCGTCGGCGCAGGGCCGGTCAAGAACTGCGACATCCTTGGCATGGGCATGTTCGACAGCTGCGAGATCCGCATCCACCCGACAGGATCGGCCATCGCACGGCTTGGCACGATCAGTCAGGGGCAGGGGCATGCCACGACCTTTGCCCAGATCCTTGCCAGCGAGATCGGCATCTCTGCCGACAACATCACCATCGAGGAAGGCGACACCGATACGGCGCCTTACGGGCTTGGCACCTACGGGTCACGCTCTACCCCTGTGGCGGGGGCCGCCGCCGCGATGGCGGGTCGCAAGATCCGCGCCAAGGCCCAGATGATCGCGGCTTATCTGCTAGAGGTGCATGACGGCGATCTGGAATGGGATGTGGACCGATTTGTCGTCAAAGGCGCACCCGAGCAGTTCAAGACGATGAAGGATATCGCCTATGCGTCCTATCATCAGGCAATTCCGGGGTTGGAGCCGGGGCTGGAGGCGGTCAGCTATTATGACCCGCCCAACATGACCTTTCCCTTCGGGGCCTATATCTGCGTCATGGAGATCGACGTGGATACCGGCACGCACGAGATCCGGCAGTTCTATGCGCTGGACGATTGCGGCACCCGGATCAACCCGATGATCATCGAAGGACAGGTGCATGGCGGCGTGACAGAGGCCTATGCCATCGCCATGGGTCAAGAGATTGCCTATGATGAAATCGGCAACGTCAAGACCGGCACGTTGATGGATTTCTTCCTGCCGACGTCATGGGAAACGCCGCATTACACCACCGACTTTACCGAAACGCCAAGCCCGCATCACCCGATCGGCGCAAAAGGCGTGGGCGAAAGCCCGAACGTCGGTGGCGTGCCTGCCTTCTCGAACGCGGTGCACGATGCCTTCCGGCCATTCGGGCTGAAACAGTCGCATATGCCCCACGATCAATGGCGCATCTGGACGATTGCCAACACCCTTGGCCTGCACGGCTAGAAATGGACATGCGGGGCGGCGCAGTGTCGCCCCGTGGACCCGATGATGACAGACTGGAAAACACTCACGGACGACCTTTCGGATCAGGGGTATATTGCCTCTCCTGATCTGGCGATGGCGTTGCATATCGCCCTGACACTGGGCCGCCCCCTGTTGCTTGAAGGGGCGGCCGGCGTCGGCAAGACCGAGATCGCGCGCGCCTTGGCTGCCGCGCTGGGCACCCGCCTGATCCGGCTTCAATGCTACGAGGGGCTGGACGCGGCCCATGCGATTTATGAATGGAACTATCAGCGTCAGCTTTTGGCGATCCGCGCCGCAGCCGAAGACGGCAAAACCGGAAAGATCGTCGAAGACCGGATATTTTCCGAGGAATTCCTGCTGGAACGCCCCTTGTTGCAGGCCATCCGGCAGGATGTGTCGCCTGTTTTGCTGATCGACGAGATCGACCGCGCCGATCAGGAGTTCGAGGCCTATCTGCTGGAGGTTTTGTCGGATTTCCAGATCACCGTACCGGAACTGGGGACGTTGACGGCCAAGGCGCGGCCCCATGTGATCCTGACCTCGAACGGCACGCGTGACCTGTCGGATGCGCTGCGTCGCCGCTGTATCTATGCCTATGTCGAATACCCCGACCGCAAGACGGAGCTGGCGATCCTTGCCGCGCGGTGCCCTACGATTGACGCGCGGCTTGCCGCACAGATTGTGGGCTTTGTGCAATCTCTGCGCCGCGAAGAGCTGGAAAAAACCCCCGGCGTGGCGGAAATGCTTGATTTCGCGGCGGCGCTTGTCGGGCTTGGCATCAACGACCTGAACGATAACCCGGACCTGTTGCGCGCCAGCCTTGTGACCTTGTTGAAAACGCAGGCCGATCAGGCGAACATCCCGATCGAGGTTGCGCAACGACTGGCGGGGAAGGCCGCATGACACAGGTCACCCGATTTTCCGGTCGCGACCCCGGCGCCACAGCCCGTGTGGCGGGGTTCATCGCGCATCTGCGGGAACACGGCTTTCGCTTGGGTGTGTTCGAGGCCGAAATGGCGGTCAACGCGCTGGCCCATGTGCAGGCCTCTGACCCGCAGGAGGTGCAACTGGCGCTAAAGGCGGTTTGCGCCGGCACGCAGCAAGAGGCGGACAGGTTCGGCATGCTGTTCGACAGCTATTGGCGCAACGCGGGGCGGGTGCGTGAAAAGGTTGTGAAATCTGCGGATAGCACCGCCAAACACACCAGAACCAGCCAGCAGGACAACGGGCAGCAGACATCCGGCACCGGCGCGATCGACAGCCCCGACACCGGGCGCGGCGATGGTGATGCCGCGGCGGACGGTCTGGGGCGGCTGGTGGCCAGTGGTGTGCAGAACCTGATGAAAAAGGACATGCGGGAACTGGTCTCGCCGCAGGACATCGCCGAGGCGGAAATCGTTGCCCGCCGTCTGGCCCTTGCCCTGCGCGACCGCAGATCGCGCCGCCAGATCGCCGCACACAAGGGTGCGCGCATCGACTTTCGCAAGGTGATCCGGTACAGCCTGTCCAGCGGTGGGGAACCTGTTCGTCTGCCGCGCCGTCGCCGCCCGACGCGGCCTGTCCAACTGACGGTTCTGTGTGATGTCTCGGGGTCGATGACCGTCTATTCCCGCGTCTTTCTGGCGTTTCTTTCGGGCCTGATCCGGGCCGACCAGACGGCGGATGCCTATCTGTTCCACACCCGTCTTGTGCGGATCACCGATGCGCTGCGCGATGATGATCCTTTGCGCGCCCTGAACCGGCTGACGCTTCTGGCAGACGGATTTGGCGGCGGATCAAGGATCGGCACCAATCTGGACCTGTTCAGCCGCACCTACGCCCGCCGTTTTGTCAGCGGGCGCAGCGTGGTTGTCATTCTGTCCGACGGGTATGACACCGACCCGCCGCAGGTTCTGGCCGATGCGTTGAAGGCGATAAAAAAGCGCGGGTGCAAGATCATCTGGCTGAATCCGCTGAAGGGCTGGACGGGCTATGAACCCGTCGCGCGGGGCATGGCCGCCGCCCTGCCGTATCTTGACCTTTTCGCCGCCGCCAACACGCTTGACAGCCTTGCCGCCCTTGAACCGGACCTTGCCCGCATATGAGGACCACCTTATGACCAGCACCTCTTTCGAGACCCGCATAAGCGCCCTTCGGGACACCGGCGCGCCCTTCGCCATCGCGACCGTGGTGCGCACGGTCAACGCGACATCGGCCAAGCCGGGGGCAAAGGCGGTCATCCTGCAAGACGGCACAATTGCCGAAGGCTGGATCGGTGGCGGCTGCATCCGCGCCGCAGTGACAAAGGCCGCCCTTGCCGCGATCAGCCAAGGCAGGACACAGTTCATTTCCCTGCGCCCCGAAGACCTGCTGGAGGCCGAGGGCCTGACCCCCGGAGACGAGCGTGACGGCGTGCGGTTTGCCCGCAACGGCTGCCCCAGCAAAGGGTCGATGGATATTTTTGTGGAACCGGTTGTCCCGCAGCCTGAATTGGTGATCTGCGGCAGCGGCCCCGTGGCGCTTGCCCTTGTGCAGCTTGCTGGCCGGTTCGATTTCGCGCGCACGCTTTGCGCACCGGGACTTGCGCCGCCGGAGGCGCCCGGAGTCGAGAACCTGCGCGATGCGTTCGTGTTCGACACGGCCCCCGCCAGCAGCCGCTTTGTCATCATCGCAACGCAGGGCAAGGGCGACGAGGCGGCGCTTCGGGCCGCGCTGTCGGCCAACGCCAGCTATATCGCGTTCGTTGGCAGCCGCCGAAAGTTCGAAACGCTTGGCGCTGCGCTGGTCGCATCGGGCGTGGACCCTGCGGCCCTGTCGGCGATCAAATCGCCCGCAGGGCTGGATATTCACGCCATCACACCCGATGAAATCGCCCTGTCGATCCTGTCAGAGGTGGTGCTGCAGCGCCGGACCGCCACGCGTCAGGTCGGGGGGCAGGATCATGCAAGAAACTGATTGCCCGACCAAAGCCGTGGCAATGCCATCCTTGATCCGCAGCACCCTGTCACGGATCAACCGACGGTTCAGACGCCTGTGTCCCGCGCTGACGAAAGAGCAGGCGGACCTGCTTGCCGAAATCAAATTCCCTTGCTGTTGAAGGAACGCAAAATTGGAACTTAACGACGAAATCATCATCAACGCCCCTGTCAGTGTCGTCTACGCGGCATTGAACGATCCGCTGATCCTGAAGGAATGCATCCCCGGTTGCGAAGAGTTGATCAAGCATTCCGACACAGAGCTGGAGGCAAAGGTTGTGCTGAAGGTCGGCCCGGTCAAGGCGCGGTTCGGCGGCAATGTGACGCTGGACACCGCAGGCGCACCGAACCGCTTCTCGCTTGTCGGCACCGGAAACGGCGGCGTCGCGGGCTTTGCCAAGGGCGGGGCGGATGTCGTGCTGGATGCAGACGGCGACACCACGATCCTGCGATATACGGCAAAGGCCGAAATCGGTGGAAAAATCGCCCAACTGGGTAGCCGCCTGATGACCAGCACAGCCAAAAAACTGTCCGGCCAGTTCTTCGCCAGATTTGCCGAGATTGTCGGAGAGAAAAACGCGGCCTAAGCCGCAAAACATCGCCCTGGCGGCCCCCTGGGGCTTGGCCAGGACGTATCTGTTCGCGGCCTAATCCGGTGCGACGGCTTATATGCTTTCGTTCAGATAGATGCACCCGTCCTGTGCAATGCTCAACACGTTCTGGTCATAAACACCGGTTTCGACAAGATAAAGCGCGTCTTCCTTTTCGACAGAAAGCGCGACGCGTCGTTGTCCGTCATTGTATTTGAAGAATAACTCGTCCGCGGCCTCTATCGCGGCAGAGTTCGCTTTGCGTCGTTCTTCGACTGTGGCGAGATCATCCATTGGGCGCGACCCTCCTGTGTGGCTACCTATTAATTAGTCATTTTGATAATTATTGGAATTGATCCCAATCATGACGCACAACATTTTTCACGCAGCCATGAAGAAATGACACACAGGGTGCGGCATTGTGCGGCTGTTCGGATGGTTCAGTGCAGTGTATTAAAACGTGCAGGCATGGGATGGGGATCGGCACAGAACCGCCCCAGCCGCCAAGGTCAAAAGTTTTGATTTGCGTGATACACTTTTGTCACAATAATTGCTGTATTGATAAAGAGTGATTCCGTGCAACGAGTTGGTTTTCTTTGCCCGCAGTCTTTGGCTTCCAGGAGGAAAAGCAAATGAAGGCACCTATACTACGTTGGCAAGCCACTGCCGTTCCGTTCAGGTTGCAACGTGACGCGCTGAAACTGGGTCCGATGCCCAGGGCAAGCCTTGAGACGTTCGTTGATCTGGGACTGACGGATCGCGACATCGGCAATTACTTCAAGGTCGCGCATCCGGTCGTCGCGGAATTGCGCAAGTGCTGGTGCATATCGCAGCCGAACGCAGAGCCGCCAGATGGTCATCCTTTGAACGGGGGCAGTGCGGCGGCCCGGCAATATTTCTCCGCGTAGCGGTCGCTCTGTCCGGCCCCTTGCCCTTGCGGTGCAATTCTTTCACACTCTCTGAATTGACCAGACATGCTTATCCCGCGCGACGCCTTCCGGGGCTGTGCCAGAAGGGGGGTATCGTATCGCCCTAAAAGGAGCGCGGGATATGCAATACATTGAAAACAAAACCTTTGACGAAATAAATATTGGCGAGAGCGCCGAACTTGTCCGCACTCTGCGCCATCAAGACATTGATCTGTTTTCCGCGATGTCGGGCAAGGTGAACCCGGCGCATGTCGATCAGGACTATGCACAGTCCGACGCGTTCCAGAAGGTGATAACCCACGGGATGTGGGGCGGGTCGTTGATATCCGCCGTGCTGGGCACGGAATTGCCCGGACCGGGAACGATTTACGTCAGTCAATCGCTGACCTTCCTGCGCCCCGTCGGGCTGGGGGAAACGGTGACCGTGCGCGTGACCGTGACGGAAAAACTGCCCGACGGGCAGCGCCTGCGCCTTCGGTGCCAGTGCATCAACCAGAACGGCGAGAACGTGATTGATGGCGAGGCCGAAGTCATCGCGCCGCCGAAAAAGGTCAGGCGGCCGCGTGTTGCCTTGTCGCGGGGGCATGTCCACGAGGTCGGTGCGCACTACAAAGAGCTGATCGAGGCGACATGTGACCTTGCGCCGATTGTCACTGCCGTGATCCACCCCTGCGACGAAACGTCATTGTCGGGCGCGGTCGAGGCAAAGTCGCAGGGCCTGATCACGCCTGTTCTTGTGGGGCCTGCCGCCAAGATCAGGGCCGTGGCGAAGGCGGCAAATATCAGTCTGGACGGAATCGAGATAGACGATGTGCCCCATAGCCATGCCGCCGCAGAACGTGCCGTGGCACTGGTGCGAAACGGCACGGCGCAGGCCATGATGAAGGGGAAGCTGCATACCGACGAGATGATGCAGCCGATCCTGAACCGCGAAACGGGGCTGCGGACCGATCGGCGGATGAGCCATATTTTCGTGCTGGATGTGCCGCATTATCCCAAGCCGCTGTTCATCACCGATGCCGCGATCAACATCTACCCGACGCTGGAGGAAAAGCGTGATATCGTCCAGAACGCGATTGATCTGGCGCAGGCGCTTGGCATCGAAACCCCCAAGGTCGCGATCCTGTCGGCGGTCGAAACGGTCTACCCCAAGATCGCGTCAACGGTCGAGGCGGCGGCGCTGTGCAAGATGGCCGATCGCGGGCAGATCACTGGCGGGCTGCTGGATGGGCCACTGGCGTTCGACAACGCAATTTCCAAATCCGCAGCCGAGATCAAGGGGATCAAATCCGAGGTCGCGGGCGACGCCGATATCCTTGTGGTGCCGGATCTGGAGGCGGGCAACATGATCGCGAAGCAGTTGATCTATCTTGCCGGTGCCGATGCGGCGGGCATTGTCATCGGTGCCCGCGTGCCGATCATTCTGACCAGCCGTGCGGACGGGACAATGTCGCGGCTGGCATCCTGCGCGATCGCGCAACTTTATGCACATCACCGGCGGGTGCCCTGATCTAACGTCTGCTGCGGGATTTCTTGCTGGCCTGCTCGCCCGTCGCCAGCTCTATGATCTCGGCGGTGATCGCCTCTTGCCTGACGCGGCGTTGAACGGCCTCCAGCTTGGCCGTTTCGCGGGCGATCTGACTGCTGGCAGAGGTCGTCGCGGCCATCCGCGCCTCGTTCTCGGCGGTAAAGGCATGAAGGGCCGTATTGCAGACAAGCGCGTGGAAATAGTCCGCCCCGAGGGCGGCCAGCAGATCGGCATCCGGCAGGGTCTTTAACGGGGCAGGGCCGGTTCGGGCGGGAAGCGTGGACAGGTCGATCGGGAATATCTGGCTTCGCCTGATGTCTGCTGTTCCGGCGGACCATTCGCTGTGCACTGTCTCCAGCCGGTCGATCCGGCCGCTGCCGATCAGGGCATAGATCGCCTGCACAAGCTGATCCGCAAACCTTGGAATACCCGGAGAATGCGACGGCATCGCGCCCGTCCAGTAAGGTTTCATGCCGCCGGATTTCGCAATCGCGATACCCCGCGTGCCAACCAGAAAGATCGCTGTCCGGTCCTTATCATCCGGTAGGCTTGCGATGATCCGCTCGCTGAAGGCCCCTGCAAAACCTTGTTCGGCGCAAAAGACCAGCAGCGCCAGACGGTCCGTGCCGGACGCGGGGGGCGGTGTGAGCGTGTCAGGGTCTGTCACCTGCCCCATGGCGGCTGCGATCGCCGCAGCGTAGCTGTCCACGGCGGCGATGTGGTCGCGGGCCACCCTTGCGCGTGCGGCGGCAATGCCCGTCATCGCGCCGACAACGGACCCAAGCTGTCGCAGGCCGTCCAGCCGCGCAGATATATCGGCCAGACGCACTGTCATGAGGCGTCGTCGGGGTGCAGGATATGGCCTGCAAGCGTGGTTATTGTGGACAGTATCAGCGCTATGTCGTCTGCGCTTGGGTCTTTTCCGGCGGCGATTGCGTTGCGCACCTCTGGCGCACCGTCCGCCAGCGCGTCGGGCAGCGCCGCGCGGAATGTGGCGACCTCCTCTGGTGGCAACCCGTCCAGAATCCCCTCTTGCACCGCAAGAACCAGCGCGACCTCCTCTGCCAGCGACATCGGCAGATGCTGCGGTTGCTTCAGGATCGCCCGAATGCGGGCACCTCTGGTCAACTGGCGTTTGACATGGGCGTCGGGCATTCCGCCGAACCGCGTGAACATCTCCATCTCCAGAAACTGCGCATAGTCAAGCCGCAGGGATTTCGCGACATCCCGCAGCACCTTGGCCTGTGTCTTTCCCCCGACACGGCTGACACTTAGCCCGACATCGACGGCGGGTTTCTGGCCCTCGTGGAACAGCTTTGCGTCCAGCACGATCTGCCCGTCGGTGATCGAGATCAGGTTGGTCGGGATATAGGCCGAAAGATTGCCGGCGTCGGTTTCCGCAATGGGCAGGGCGGTCAACGACCCGCCCCCCTTGGCCCCCGACAGTTTCGCGGCCCGCTCCAGCAATCTGGCGTGGATGTAGAACACATCGCCGGGAAACGCCTCTCGTCCGGGGGATTGGCGGGTCAGAAGCGCTATCTCCCGGTGGGTGGCGGCGTGTTTCGACAGATCGTCGATCACCACCAGCGCATCCTGCCCGTTGTCGCGGAAATATTCCGCCATGGTAAAGCCCGCATAGGGCGCGATCCATTGCAGGCCGGGGGGGGCTGCGGCACTGGCCACGACAACGATGCACCGGTCAAAGTTGCCACCCTTTTGCATGGCGTCGATGGCGCGGCGCACGCTTGACGACTTTTGCCCGATGGCGATGTAGATGCAGATCATGTCACTGGATTTCTGCGCAATGATCGTATCGACGGCAAGCGTGGTCTTGCCGGTGGAATGGTCGCCCACAATCAGCTCTCGCTGGCCACGCCCAAGGGGAAACAGCGTGTCGATGACCACAAGCCCGGTCTGGACCGGTTCGGTCACCAGATCGCGGTCGATGATTGCGGGGGCGGCGCGTTCTATGGGCATCGTGTGGCGGGCCGTGATCGGATCGCCCCCATCCAGCGGACGACCCAGCGGATCGACGATGCGCCCCAGCAAAGCCTCGCCCACGGGCACACGCACGACGTCCTCGGTGCCGAACACCTTGTCGCCCGCCTCGATTGCGGTGGCAGCATCCAGCAGGACGCAGCCGATCAGGTCGTCGTCCAGAACCTGTGCAAAACCGAACTGCCCCCCGTCAAACCGCAAAAGCTCGTCCAGCCGGACGTTCCCCAGGCCAGAGATCATGGCAACCCCATCGCCGATCTCCTCGACCCGCCCCATTTGATACGCCGCAGGGCCAAGCGTGATCTGTTTCAGCCGGTCTTCTGCATCTGAAAGCCATGTGTCATGCATCGTCGCGCAGGGCCTTTGATATGTGGTCCAGATCCGCCTGCCAACTGTTGCGCAAGGTGAAATGGGGGCCGTGCAATTCATACCCCGCGATCAGCGCCGGATCGGTTTTATAGGTGATGTCGCGTTTCGCGCCAAAGGCCGCGGTGACCGCCTTGGTCAGCTTTGCCTTTTGTGGCGCGTCCAGCGGGGACGCGCTGACCAGCTCCAGCGGTGCCGTGCCGTCGGTGATGTCCTTTAGCACCTCCGCGTCCATTCCGGCGATCCCGTCGATCAGCCATTGCCGGAATGCGGTATCCACGGCGTCGCCGTTCAGGCGCGCGGCAAGGCGCGCGGCGATCTGCACCGCAAGTTCTATCGCCTGATCCTTGCGCTCTGTTCTGGCGGCGGCCTTGTCGCGGGCGATCGTGTCGTTCGCCGCGTGCAGCAGGTCTGCGGCCTTGGCCTTTGCCGCCTCCAGTGCGTCGGCCTTGGCTTTTTCGGCCTCGGCCCGCGCGGCAGCCAGAAGCCTGTCACGCTCTGCGTCGAAACCGGCACGGGTGGTCTCGATGTCGGACAGGGCGGCGTCGACCTGACTTTGCTTTTCATCGACATTCGCCAACGAGGCCCGCGTTTCCGCCTGCCGCCGGGCAATGATCCCCGCAAGGGGGCGCCAGAAAACATGCTGAAGCAGCCAGATCAGGATCAGGACGTTGACGGCCTCCAGGCCAAGGGTCCACCAGTCCAGTGTCATGATGTCATCCCAGAAGCGGATTGGCGAACAACAGCAAAAGCGCGATCACAAGGCAGTAGATCGCGGTTGTCTCGATCATTGCAAGGCCGACGAAAAGCGTCCGCGAGATGCTGTTCGCGGCCTCGGGCTGCCGCGCTATGGCATCCATTGCGGCCGCGACGGCCCGTCCTTCGGCAAGCGCGGGGCCAAGCGCGCCGAATGACACGACAAAGGCCGCAGAGATGATGCTGGCAAGGCTGAGATAATCCATAGTCAAGTCCTTTCAGTCTGGGTTTCGGCGGTGGGCTGCGCCGTTTCTTCGTCAATCGTGCTGGCGATGAACACCGTCGCAAGCGTCGCAAAGATATAGGCCTGCACCAGCCCGATCAGCAGATCGAGCGCCATCAGGGGGATCGGCACGATAAGCCCCGCAAGCGATGCGACGATGCCGATAACGAAAACCCCGCTCATCATATTGCCGAACAGGCGAACCGACATCGAGAAGACCCGCGTCAGGCTTTGGATGATATTCAGCGGGATCATGATCGGGTTGGGCAGGGCGAATGTCCGAAGATAGCCAAGCACACCGGCCTGTCGGACCCCGAACCAGATGATCGCCAGAAACACCAGCATCGCCAGGGCCGCATCGGTTTCCAGCCGCGCGGTGGGCGGGTCGATACCCGGCACCAGCGACGACCAGTTGGCGACAAGGATGAACAGGAACAACGTGCCGATAAAGCCGCGATAGGGCTCTGGCGCGGTGCCTGTCGCGTCACGGATCTGCCGGTCAAGGGTCTCGACCAGCAGTTCCAATGCAGATTGCCAGACCGTGGGGGTAACCCGCAGGCGGCGTGTTGACGCGAACGCCACAAGGACAAGCAGGGCCATGATCACCCAAGTGGTCAGAACCGCCTGACTGATCGGCACGGGGCCGATGAAAAAGACCGGAATCGTATCCAGCGGAGAGTTCATGGCACTTCCCCCTTCGATCGGCGAAGGACTACGGCGCGTCCGACCAGAACGCCCGCGGCAACCGCGATCAGCGCCAGCGCCCCGAAGTGCAGCGCCCAGAAAAACACCGCCCCCAGCAGTGCCATTCGCCCCAGAACCAGCCCGAGGGCCAGCAGGGTCTGCCGCCCCGCGACGATCAGATCGGCGGTCCGGCGAACGGCGGCGAAATAGACCAGCCCCAACAGAACGCCGCCTGTCAGGCTTGCGACAAGAAACGCGGCCAGTCTTAGAGTGTCGGCTGTGATCATGATGCGTTCATCCATTTCCATGCAGCCCATCCGCCAAAGAAAAGCCCGACCATCAACAGGGGCGCGGTCCAGAACAGGCCGCTGCCGAAATGCGTGTCCAGCCAGCGCCCCAGAAACAGGCCCAGCAGCATCGGCGAGACGATGATCCAGCCCAGAACACCGATCTGCGCCAACCGCCGCCCGACCGACATATCGCCCTCTCGCAGCCACCGCGCGCGCCGCTCGCGATGCAATCTTGTCTGCTCGATCAGCGGGTCGTCTTCGGGGTCGGTCACCGGAATGACCCCGTGCCATGGCCAGGTTTCAGGCGGCTGACCAGTTGCCGGATCGCGTTCAATTGCAGGCGCGTGGTTTCCACATGCTCTGTCCGTTCCTCCTCGATATCGGCCTTGAATCGGGCCAGAACCGTGGAATCGAGCGTGTCCAGATCATCGCCAGCCACGGCCTCGCGGGTGGCGATGGCAATCGACCTGCCATCACGCACCGTCAGAACGCCACCGCGCACCGCGCAAAACCGTTCGGTCGTATCCGTGCGCCAGCTAACGACCGAGAGGGTCAGGCTGGTCAGGAAATCCGCGTGCCCTTGCAGAATCCCAAAGCTGCCGCTTGCGTCTTCGGCGCGCAGGCTTTGCACCTCTTCGTTCACGATCACTGACAGCGGGGTGACGATTTGCAGGTTCATGCGGCCCCCTTCCGGATGGCGGCGGTTTCTTTTACGTCGGCGTCTTCCAACGTGCCGATCATATACAACGAGCTTTCGGCCCAGTCGTCGGTCTTGCCATCCAGAATGGCGCGGCACCCTGCCAATGTATCCACCAAGGGAACGCTGACCCCTGCGGTTCCGGTGAACGCCTCTGTCACGGCAAAGGGCTGGGTTAGAAACCGCTGCAACCGGCGGGCACGGCGGACGGTCAGTTTGTCCTGCGTACTCAGCTCCTCTATCCCCAAAAGCGAGATGATGTCTTCCAGATCCTTGAACCGCGCCAGAACCTCGCGCACGTCTTCGGCTGTTCTGTAATGGTCCTGTCCGACAATCAGCGGATCCAGCAGCATCGAGGTAGAGGTCAGCGGATCAATCGCGGGGTAGAACCCTTCGGACGCCAGAACCCGCGACAGGACAACAACGCAATCCATATGGCTGGAAATCGTGGTAACTGCGGGGTCGGTGAAATCATCGGCCGGGACATAGACCGCCTGAATGGCGGTGATCGAGGCTCCGGCAACCGAGGCGATGCGCTCTTGCAGGCTGGCGACCTCTGTCGCCAGTGTCGGTTGATAGCCGACGCGGGACGGAAGGCGCCCCAGAAGGCTGGACACTTCGCTGCCCGCCTGGACAAACCGGAACACGTTGTCCATCAGCAGCAAGACATTCTGGTGCTTCTGGTCACGAAAGTATTCGGAAATCGTCAGGGCCGTCATCGGCGCGCGCCACCGTGCCCCCGGCGGCTCGCTCATCTGGCCATAGACCAGAACCGTGCGGTCCAGCACGCCGGACGCCTGCATTTCGGTCAGCAGTTCATGCCCCTCGCGAGAGCGTTCGCCGATACCGGCAAAGACCGAGATGCCCTGATATTTCTCGACCATGGCATGGATCAACTCCATCACCAGCACCGTTTTACCAACGCCCGCCCCCCCGAACATCGCGGCCTTGCCGCCCTGCGCCATCGGGGTCAAAAGGTCGATCACCTTGATCCCCGTCTCGAAGACATCCGTTGCGGCGCTTTGGGATTTCAACGGCGGCGGCAGCGCGTGAATGCTGCGCATCGGCACATCATCGGGCAGGGCGGGGCCGTTATCGCGCAATGTGCCCAGCACATCCAGCAGCCGCCCCAGAACGGCATCCCCGACCGGCACGGCCACCGGCGCCCCCATTGAGCGCACGGGAATGCCGCGTTGCAACCCTGTGGTGGTTTGAAACGCGACGGCGCGAAGGGTGTTCAGGTCAAGATGACTGTGCACCTCGAGGATCAGGGGGGCCGCCCCGTCTGTTTCTGCAACAAGGGCGGTGTTTACGGGGGGCAATCCGGCGTCGGGATAGCGCACATCGACCACAGCGCCACGCACTGCGGAAATATACCCAGTCGCTGCATCTGCCGGCGTGCTTGATCTGTGGTGCATATGGACCTCGACGCATGGGGCATCCGCGCTGTCCGGCCAGCATGACCTACGCCGGACGTCGCCGCCTTGATCTCGATCAGCTTGCCCGGCACTGCGGGTCAAAGACCGAAGGGATAGGTTTCGTCCTCTCCCGCCGATACAATCGCGGGCAAGGGTGTGACGGCGGTTGTTCTGTCGAACCAGACAAAGGCATCATATTGGTCGGGCAAAGTCGCGTAACTGTAGTGGCTCCACCGTTCTGTCTCGGGGCGATAGATCACACCGATGTAGCGCTCCAGTCTCGGCTCTGCCAGAACGCGGCGCAGATCGTCGTGCTGCCCGCTGCGCAGGTCGACCAGAAAACGCTCTTGCCCGACCTCGTGACACAGCGCCTCATAGCTGTCGGCCCGCGACGGGCGCACTGCCTTGATCTCCATCGGGGCGTCCCAGTCCGATGCGGCGGCGACGGTGCCGGTATGGGTGCCAAACCCGATCAGCGCGGCCTCTTTGCCGTAGGCCTGCCGACAAAGCTGACCGATGTTCAGCTCTCCCCGCTCATTGCCCATATCGGTGAAACGGGCATCGCCGATATGCGAGTTGTGGGCCCAGACGACCGCCTTTTTGTCGGGTCCGGCGTGGTCCAGTATCTGCTTCAGCGTATTGAACATGTGCTGATCGCGCAGGTTCCACGATTCATGAGAGCCATAGTACATCACCCTGTAATACCGCTCTGCATTGGCAACGAGGCGGGCATTCTGCGTCGCGTCAAAGAACTGTTCACCGTCCTGCTGCGCATAGCTCAATTCCTTTTGCAGAAGGTCGACAAGGATGCGGGTGACGGGTTGTTCGCAAAGCGCGTAGCCTTCGGACAAAGAGGCGCGACCGTATGCGGCGGGTTCCCGCGACCAGGGCGACAGGCAGGCATACCGCGACCGCGCCACCTCTGCCGCCTTGGGGTCCACGTCGTCCAGATAGGCCAGAACGGCGGCCATCGAGGCCGTCATATTATACAGGTCCAGCCCGTAAAACCCGACGCGGGTTTCTGCGGCGATGCCCGCGTTGTGACGGCGCAGAAAGGCGACAAAATCGTCAACCTCCCTGTTGCGCCACATCCATGTCGGAAAGCGGGTGAAGGGCGAGGCCCCCATCGCCTTGTTCGGGCTTTTGCGCACATAGCGGTCGATGGTGGCGGCATCGGGCCAGTCCGCCTCGACCGCGACAATGGAAAAGCCGTGCTTTTCGATCAGGCGTTTCGTGATTGCGGCGCGGGCGCGGTAGAATTCCGACGTGCCATGCGATGCCTCGCCCAGCAGAACGACACGGCAGTCCGCGAAACGGTTAAAGGCCGCAGCGAAGTCGGGATCGTCAAGGTCGGGCAAAGGCTCTGCTGCTGTTTTCAGGATCTCGACCGGCGTCCGGGGCTTTGCGGATGCGACAGGCGGCACTTTGGGCGAGGCGAGGGGGAAACCGGGCGCAGGTGGCACCAGATAGTGCTGGAACCACGCGGCGGCCATTTCGGTCATTGCCTCCATCGTTCCCGGTTCTTCGAACAGATGACCCGCGTGGGGCACCAGCCGCAACAGCTTCTCGCAGGTCAGGGCGGCATATGCCTTTTGGTTCAGCGCGATGACCTGGTGATCGTCTCCGCCCACGATCAACAATGTGGGCGAGAGAACCTCGGCGATCCTTGGTCCCGCCAGATCGGGCCGCCCGCCGCGCGACACCACCGCAGAGACCCGGTTGCGCAATTCGGCTGCGGCCAGCAAGGCCGCGCCACCGCCCGTGCTGGCACCGAACAGCCCAAGGGGCAAATCACAGATGTCGGGCTCTGCGCTGACCCAAAGCGAGGCCTCGACCACGCGTTCGGCCAGCAACGGAATGTCAAAGACATTGCGTCGGTCCTGTGCCTCGGACGGGGTCAGAAGGTCGAACAGCAGCGTGGCAAATCCCTTGGCATTCAGCGCGTCGGCCACGGCGCGGTTGCGCGGGCTAAGGCGGCTGGACCCGCTGCCATGGGCAAACAGGATGATGCCGCGTGCGTCATCGGGGACGCTCAGATCGCCGGTCAGGTCAAGGGGCGGCACAGAAACCTGCCGTCTGGTCACCGGATCGGCAAGGGGGCCGGGGTTGCCGCCGACGCGTGCGCGGCCCTCGCGCAGCAGGCCGATGGTTTCCTCGTCGGTCAATTGGTGAAAGTCGTTGTAGAACGCCCCCACGCCGCGAAAGCTTTGCGACGGGTTCAGGCAGACAACGTCGTCGGCCCGGGCTGCAATCTCTGGCAATGCGTCTTTCGGGGCGACGGGCAGGGCCACGACGATCCGCGCCGCATTCTGGCGTTTCAGGGCAATCAGCGCGGCCTTCATCGTGGCACCCGTGGCAAGACCGTCGTCGACGACAATCGCCGTGCGCCCTGCCGGGTCGATCCGGGGATGATCGCCCAAGTATAGCCCCCTGCGGCGTTCCAGCTCGATCAGCTCATGGGCGCGGGCGCGGTCCAGATAGGCGTCATCGGCCCCCGAGATGCGTTTCACATCCTCGTTTATGACGGTCTGGGGCTCAAACCCTTCGACAATTGCGCCAAGGGCGACTTCGGGCTGGCCGGGGGCGCCGATCTTGCGGACCAGTATGATGTCCAGCGGTGCGTTCAGCGCCTTTGCGATTGCGGCGGCGACCGGCACGCCGCCTCGCGGCAGCGCATAGACGACGGGGCGGTCAAGTGACATCGCGGCCAGTTTGACCGCAAGTTGCCGCCCCGCATCGGCGCGATCCGAGAATCTGAGGTGCATATTGTCCATCACGCGATAATGGACGGACCCGTTGCACCGCTCATTGACATGGCGCAACAGGGGGATGCCGGGTGATTGAGGCTGCACGGGCAGGCGCCGGGCAACAAGCACGCACCGGCCTATGGTCGTTCAGGTCATAATTCCGCCAAAACGCTATAAATTTCGGCGCTTTTTCGCCTGTTCCGGGGGCGGGCCAGCGGTGTTGTCCCACACTTTCCCTTATGGCCATGAGGATTGCAAAAAACGCAGGTCTGCACTGCGTCTGGCGCAGGGCTAACCCTATAGAATTCCCGTAAGCTTGCTGTCACATGTGCGATGAACCGGTCAGAATGGAAAAACGGGCGATGCTCGATCTGCCAGACACATTACCTGTAACGCGACGCTCTCTGCTTGGCTCTTTGTCGGCGGCGGCCTTTGCATTGATTGCCGCAAACCCGCGTATGGGCTGGGCACAGGCGGTTGACCCGAAGGCCCCGCAACCGTTCAGTTTCGACATCCTTTCCGAAGAGATGCGCGTGCTGTCACAGCAGCCGCAGCGGGCTGTCGCGCTGTCGGAAAGCTTTTTGAACGATCTGACATATGACGACTATAAACTGATCCAGTTTCTGCCGCGCCGCGCGCGCTGGAAGGGCAAGGACAGTGCGTTCCGGCTGCATGCCTTTCACATGGGCTGGCTGTTCGAGCAGCCGGTAGAACTGTTCGAGGTCGCCGACGGCAAGGCGCGGGAACTGGTTTTCTCGACCGACGATTATGAATATCTGGGCGATCTGCCGTCACGGGTGCCGTCGCACACGGCGCTGCCGGGCGTGGCGGGCTTTCGCCTGAATGCGCCGCTGAACCGTCCTGATCTGTTCGACGAGGTTGTTGCCTTTGTCGGGGCCAGCTATTTCCGCGCCTTGGGTCGCGGCAATGCCTACGGGCTTAGCGCGCGCGGTCTGGCGATAAACACCGGCCTGCCGCAGGGCGAAGAATTCCCGCGCTTTTCCCGGTTCTATCTGGAACGGCCCGCGCCCTGGTCAAAGGATGTCGTGGTCTGCGCCGCGCTGGAAAGCGACAGCGTCACGGGGGCCTACCGTTTTGTCATCCGGCCCGGCGATGAAACGCTGATCGACGTGACGGCGCGCCTGTTTTTCCGCAACAAGGTGGAACAACTGGGCATAGCGCCTCTGACGTCGATGTTCCTGTTCTCGGAAAAGAACCGCGGCCATTTCGACGATTACCGCCCGAATGTGCACGACAGCGACGGGCTGAAAATTGAGCGCGCGGATGGCGATGCCCTGTGGCGCCCGCTGAACAACCCGCCGCGCCTGACCGGCTCGTATTTCGTAGAGGACAGCCCGAAAAGCTTTGGGCTGTTCCAGCGCGACCGTGACTTTGACAATTATCAGGACGCCAGCGCGCATTATGAACGCCGCCCCTCGGTGTCGGTCGAGCCTGTCGGGGCCTGGGGCAAGGGGGCTGTGCGGTTGGTCGAGATTCCGACCGATCTGGAAGTGAACGACAATATCGTCGCGTTCTGGGTGCCCGATGCGCCTGTCGCTGCGGGCGATGCGCGGGAATTCTCGTATCGGTTGCGCTGGGGGGCTTTGGCGCCGCAGCCCGGTGACGATCTGGCGCATGTCCATGAGACCCGCGCGGGTCACGGCGGTGTGTCCGGCGTTGCCAATACCGACGGCACGCGGAAATTCGTGATTGATTTCAAGGACGGGCTGTTGGCGGCATTGCCCGACGACGCAAAGGTCGAGGCGGTGACCACAGTGTCGGACGGCAAAATCGTGACCTCGACCCTGTCAAAAATACCCGGAACCGGTGTCTGGCGTCTGGTGCTGGACGTGTCGGGTGCCGAAGGCGAAACTGTCGAACTTGGTGCGCATGTTTCGGGGTATGGGCAAAAGATGACCGAAACCTGGCTTTATCAGTGGATCGTATCGTGACGCGGCAAGATCTTGTTTCCAGCGCCCCGCAGGCGGACGATCTGACGGTTCTGTCGGCGGCTTTGCCCTACGCCCCTTTGCCGATGCCAAAGCAGGTGCTGGAACGAAAGCCGGGCTACTGGCTGCGTTTTCTGGTCCGCTGGCCCGGTGTCAAAACCGCAACCGGACTGTAAACGATGCCCGCACATGGCCAACCTAGGGCCGGTATTGCGACAACGCGCCTGATGGCGCTGGCGATCAGCGTTGCGGCGGCGGTCTCTGCGGGGATGCTGTTTGCAACCTATGGCGCGGCGGACGGCCTTGATTGGGTCGATGTTTCGCGGTCCGGCCTGATCCTGGTTTCGACCTGGTGGCTGGCCTGGGGTGCGGCGCAGGGCTTGCTGGGCCTGACCACCCGGCCAACACCACCCGACGTGAACCGAACCGCCCCCCTTTCGGGCAGGACGGCCATTCTGGTTCCGGTTTACAACGAGGATCCGGTGGTCACCTTCGCGCGGATCGCGGCGATGGATATGTCCCTTGCCGGAACGGGCTATGCTGACAGCTTTGATTTCGCAGTTCTGTCCGACACCCGTGATGACGCCATCGCCGAACTGGAACAGCGCTGGTTTGCACGGCTGCTGACCGAATGTGGCGGCGACGGCAGGATGTTCTATCGCAGGCGGGCCAAGAATACCGGCAAGAAGGCGGGAAATATCGAAGACTTCATCATGCGGTCCGGCGCTGCCTATGACTTTGCGTTGATCCTTGACGCCGACAGCCTGATGGAGGGCGCGACGATCGTTGAAATGGTGCGCCGCATGCAGGATCAGCCGGATCTTGGCCTGCTGCAAAGCCTGCCGAAGGTTGTGCGTGCCCGGTCGCGGTTTGGCCGCGCGATGCAGTTCTCTGCCTCGTTCTACTCCCCGATCTTTGCGCGTGGCCTTGCGATGATGCAGGGGCGATCCGGCCCGTTCTGGGGGCACAATGCCATGATCCGTGTGCGGGCCTTCGCCGAAAGCTGTGGCCTGCCCGAATTGCGCGGCATGCCGCCCTTCGGTGGCCATGTGATGAGCCATGACTACGTCGAGGCGGCGCTGCTTGCGCGGGCCGGCTGGCGCGTCCGGCTGGATGACGATCTGGAGGGGTCGTTCGAGGAAGGCCCGGAAAACATCATAGACCACGCGAAACGCGACAGGCGCTGGTGTCAGGGTAACCTGCAACATGCGCGGCTGCTGACCGCCCCCGGCCTGATGGGATGGAGCAGGTTCGTGTTCGTGCAAGGCATATTTGCCTATATCGCGCCGCTGTTCTGGCTGGCGTTCCTGCTGGCCAGCATCGCGGCGCCCTATTTCGCGCCGCCGGTCAACTATTTCCCCGAACCGGACTGGCCGTTTCCGGTGTTCCCCGATGATGCCACATCCAAGGCGATCGGGCTGGTGATCGGCGTATTCGGGCTGCTGATCCTTCCCAAGGTTCTGATCGCGCTGGACGCCTGCGTTTCAGGGCGGGCTGTCGGGTTCGGCGGCGAGGTGCGGGCGTTTCTTTCGACCCTGGCCGAACTGGCGCTGTCCAGCCTGACCGCACCGATTTTCCTGATGTTCCAGACGCGCTCTGTCGTTCAGGTGTTGCTGGGACGCGATGGCGGCTGGCCCACGAACAATCGTGGCGACGGTCGTCTGACGATGTCCGAATCCTGGAGCGCCAGCCGCTGGATTTCCATGCTGGGACTTGCCCTTGTTGTCGTGACCGATCAGATGGCCGCCGGGCTGCTGGTCTGGTTGTTGCCGGTGGCGGTTCCGATGATCCTGTCGCCGCTGATCATCCGTTGGCTGTCGGGGGAAAGCCGGTCCGCGCTGTTCACCGTGCCCACAGAACGGGACATTCCGCCGGTTCTGGCGTTTCACGACGCATGGCTGACGCGCTGGACACAAAATACAGCACCCGCCACCCCGGATCTAAGCGAGGCGCGGTATGTCTAAGCCGCAAACCGGCACCGTCGCACCGCGCCCGATACCGCGCCCGCGCGACCTGCGGCTGGATGTCTTTCGCGGCATCTCGTTGATCATGATCTTCATCAACCATGTGCCCGGCACGGTGTTCGAGCGCCTGACATCGCGCAATTTCGGGTTCTCCGATGCCGCCGAAGGTTTTGTCATCATGTCCGGTATCGCCGCAGGACTTGCCTATTCTTCCGGCTTTGTGCAGCCGCCGTTCTGGCCGGCGATCCGCAAAGTCTGGCACCGCGTCTGGGTGCTGTATCTTGTGCATCTTCTGTCCACATTGCTCAGCATCGCGGTGGTTGCAGGCGGTGCGGTCTGGCTGGGCACCACGGCCCTGCTGGAGATGAACAATTTCCGTCCGATCTACGCCAACCCATTGGGCACGCAGATCGGGATACCGCTGCTGACCCATCAGATCGGCTATGCCAATATCCTGCCGATGTATGCGGTTTTGTTGTTGGTTACGCCCTTTGCCATTATGATCGGGCAGCGCCATCCGCGCGCTTTGCTTTTGGGGGCCGTGGTGCTTTGGGCCTGGGCGGGAATGAACTGGGTCAGCCTGCCGAACTATCCCAATTCCGGGGGCTGGTTTTTCAACCCCTTGTCGTGGCAGGTGATTTTCGTGACAGGTCTGCTGGTGGGAATCACGATGCGGCGCGGGGAAACCCTGTTTCCCGTGCGGGGGTGGGCCCAGGTTCTGGCGGGTGCTTATCTGTTGATTTCGCTTGCGACCGTGACCTATCTGCCGTTCGCGGGCAAGGTCGGCGCGGTTTTATGGTTCATCGAGGATCACGGCGTTCACCGGCAGTTCACCGCCTTTGATAAAACCTTTCTGACGCTGCCCCGCCTGTTGCACATTCTGGCGCTGGCCTATCTGCTGGGGTCATTGTCGGCTGTGCGCGATTGGGCGGGGTTGTCTGCACTGCGGCCCTTGGCGATGATGGGGCGGCATTCATTGCCGGTTTTCGCCCTTGGCACCGTGTTGGCCTATAGCGCGCAGGTGATCCGCGAGGCGACGCCGGACAGCTTTTTGCTGGACGCGGCGGTGATCGGCGGCGGGATTTCGCTGTTGTTCGGGATGGCATGGGCAAAGGACCGGACCGGCGCAGGACGGGCGTGCTCGAATTCTGTGCCGGTTGCCTGAGACGTGCTGTGCAAGGGCCGGTTTTCTACGCCAAAGGGCGCGAAGGACTGTCGCCCTCATCAATATCCATAAGACGCACCGGGGCTATCGGCAGTATCATTTCGACCGCGGCACCGGTCTCTCCGGCCCCGATCTGCGCGGTTCCGTTGTGGGCCTCTGCCACCTTTTGAACGATGGCAAGCCCCAGGCCGCAGCCCCCCGTCGTGTCATCCGCGATGCGGTAGAACCTGTCGAACACGCGGTTCCTATGCTCTGGGGGGATGCCCGGCCCAGTGTCCGCCACCCGAATGGTCACGCTGTCGGGATCGTAGACCAGATCAATGTTCACCTCGCCCCCCGCCGGACAGCCATAGCGCAGCGCATTGTCCAGAAGGTTTTCAACCGCCTCGCCGATCATCACCGCATCGACCGGAACCGGCCGTGCCTGCCCCCGCACGTCAAGCGAAACAGAGACGCCCATGCGTAAGGCGGTTTCGGCGCTGCGGCGGGCAAGGTCGCCGACAAGCCTTGTCAGATCGGTGTCTTTCAACTGCACGGATGCGCCGCGCCCGCGCGCCTTTTCCATCGACAAAAGTTGCTGCGTCAGGCGGCCCGTCCGGCGCGCGGTATCGGCCAGCTCTGCGACGCGCGACCGTAGCTCTGCCTCGTTCGGGGCTGTCGTCGCGGCCTCTGCCTGCGCCTGAATGGCGGCGATCGGGTTGCGTAATTGATGGGCGGCATCCGAAATGAACGCGTCGCGCAGGGCAAATGCCTCTGACAACCGCGAAAACAGCGCGTTCATCGCAGTGACAAGGCTTCTGACCTCGCGCGGGACTTTGCGGCGGATCGGGCCAAGATCGTCCGGCGAGCGCAGCGCGACAGCCTCGCGCAGTTTCAGCAAGGGCCTGAGCCCGCGATTGATCCCGAACCAGACCAGCAGCGCCGCCGAGGCGATCACGGTGGTCATCAGAATGATGGCCTGCGTCAAGAGTTGCAGGCTCAACGCGTCGCGCTGGAACACGGTTTGCCAGACCTCGACCGTCACCCAGCCGCCAAACTGCGGTTCCGATATGAATTCCTGCAAGACAACCGCGCGCACCGGCTGGCCCAGAACGACCGCGTCGTAGAAATACGGCACACCCCGGGTGACTTTCGCATCCTTCGGCATCTGGGGGGGATTGCTGTATCCGGTGACAAACCTGCCGTCGGGCCCCGTGACCTGATAATAGACCGGATCGCCAAGGGCCTTGGTCAGCTCGTCCAGCAATTGTTCGGCCAGAACATCGCCCTCGCTCAGGACCACATCGCGGGAAATCGTCAGTGCGACGGCAAGAAGCGTGTTGTCATACAGACGTTCTGACATCCGTTCAGCCATCATATACCGCGCGATCGAGGCAAAGGCGGCGATTACGATCAGGGGCAGCACGATCAGCACGAACAACCGGCTGCGCAGGGACCAACTGTTCATTGACTTGTGTCGTCCAGAAGATAGCCAAGGCCCCGCACCGTGCGGATTTCAACACCGGTATCGGCCAGTTTGCGGCGCAGACGAGAGATCAGCAGTTCGACTGCGTTCGGCTCCACCTCTGACCCGACGCCATAAAGCCGCTCCGCGATCCGCTCTTTCGGAACGATGCGCCCGTTGTGATCCAGCAGGCACTCGAACAGCGCCAGTTCACGGCGGGGCAGGTCGATCAGGCCCGAAGGCCCGCTCAGCTGGCGGCCCGAACGGTCGAACATCAGACGACCGACCGGTTCCTTGTGGCGCTGCATCTCGGGGCGTCTGCGCGACAGGGCGCGGATGCGGGCGGCCAGTTCCGCCATCTGGAACGGTTTTACCAGATAGTCGTCGGCGCCCGCGTCCAGCCCCTCGACCCGGTCAAGCGTGTCGCCGCGCGCTGTCAGAATGATCACCGGCATCGCACTGCCCCGCCGCCGCAAACCACGCACCACATCCAGCCCGCTCATCCCCGGAAGGTTGACGTCGACGATCACCAGATCGGCACCCTCGGCCTCCAGAAACCGGTCCGCCTCGTCTCCATCGGCCAGCCAATCGACCGCATGACCTTGATCTTGAAGGGAGTTCTGAATGCCTTTCGCAAGGCTTGCATTGTCCTCGACCAGTGTTATCCGCATGTTTTTTCACTCGACAGGTTCACGACAGGATGCACCCATATAAAGCCCGAGATCAAGCCGCCAGAATGGGAATCATTCCGGTGGACGATTGCAATAATCAGGCGACCATCCGCGGGCAACCGGAAACCGGAGCGCCTTGCGACTAGAAAATGATCTGGGAGGATCACAATGACCGGACTATTCAAGACAACGCGCCGCGGCGCGCTTGGCCTCGCATTTGGTGCTGCGGCCGCATTGGGCTTTGCGGCGCCTGCGTCGGCAGAGGTTTCGTTCGAAGGCAAAACCATCGAGTGGATCATTCCGTTCTCGGCCGGCGGCGGTTCTGACACATGGGCGCGGTTCAACGCGCCGCTTTTGGGCAAATACCTGCCCGGCAACCCGACAGTGGTCGTGGTGAACGAACCCGGTGGCGGCTCGACCAAGGGTTCCAACCTGTTCGCGGCCCGCGCAAAGCCCGATGGCCTGACCATTCTCGGCACATCCGGCTCGACCCAGTTTCCCTATCTGCTGGGCGATCCGCGCGTGCGGTATGAATATGCCGATTGGAAGATCGCTATGGCGGCCCCGACGGGCGGCGTTGTCTACACCTCGCCTTCGACCGGCGTGACCGGCACCGGCGATATTGCCAAACTTGTGGGGCAGAAACTGGTCTACGCAAGCCAGGGCGCGACCTCGCTGGATCTTGTGCCGCTGCTGGGGTTCAAGATGATGGGGCTGGATGTGCAGCACGTCTTCGGCTTCAAGGGCCGTGGTGATGGCCGTCTGGCGTTCGAGCGTGGCGAGACCAATATCGATTACCAGACCTCGTCTGCGTACCTCAAGAATGTGCAGCCGCTGGTCGATGCCGGCACGGCGATCCCGCTGTTTTCCTGGGGTGTTCTGGATGCCGACGGCAACCTGATGCGTGACCCGACCTTCCCCGATCTTCCCGACTTCGGCGAGGCGTTCAAGACGATGACAGGGGCCGCGCCGACCGGTGCGGAATATGACGCCTACTTTGCCTTCTTTACCGCAGGTTTCCCCGCGCAGAAGATGGTGTTCCTGCCGAAGGACACGTCGCAAGAAATCGTCGATGCCTATCAGGCCGCGTTCGAGGCCATGAAGGCGGACCCCGACTATCAGGCGAACAAAGTCGCCGTTCTGGGCACCTACGAGCAGGTGACCGGCAAAGCCGCCGACGCGTTGTTCGCAAAAGGCACCCGCATTTCGCCGGAGCTGCGCAAGCTGGTCGTTGACATGCTGGCCGCCGACTATGGCGTGAAGCTGGGCGAATAAGCCTGCGCTGATATGTTTCGGGGCGGCCTGCGTGTTCGGGCCGCCCCGCTTGCCAAGACCACCCGTCGGAGGGGCCCCCAATGATTGATACCTTACTAACCGCTTTTGCGGCGTTGCTGACGGTTCAGCATCTTGCCTATATGTTGCTTGGTGTTTCTGTCGGCCTTGTGATCGGGGTGATCCCCGGTCTGGGCGGTATCGCCGGGCTGTCTTTGCTGGTGCCTTTTCTTTACGGGATGGATTCAATTTCCGCGCTTGGCATGTTGATCGGTCTTGTGGCGGTTATCCCGACGTCTGATACGTTTTCCTCTGTCCTGATGGGCATTCCCGGCTCCAGCGCCAGTCAGGCCACCGTGCTTGACGGTTTTCCGCTGGCCAAGCAGGGGCAAGCCGCGCGCGCGTTGTCGGCGGCGTTCATATCGTCGCTGTTCGGCGGGATCGTCGGTGCGGTGATCCTGACCGGTTTCGTGCTGATCGCGCGGCCGCTGATCCTGCTGTTCGGTTCGGCGGAACTGTTTATGCTGGCGCTGTTCGGCCTGTCGATGGTCGCCGTTCTGGCCGGGCGCAGCCTGCCCAAGGGGCTTGCCGCCTGTGCGGTGGGTCTGTTGATCGGTTCTATCGGCGGGGCGCCTGCGACGGGCGAATTCCGCATGATTTACGGGTTCGAGTATCTGTATGACGGTATCCCGCTGGTCATCATCGGTCTGGGCCTTTTTGCCATTCCCGAAATCTCGGATCTGTTGCGCAAGAACAGCACCATTGCCGAGGGCAACGCGCTGGGGTCCGGCTGGTTCCAGGGCGTGCGCGACTGGTGGTCAAACCTGTTCCTGTCGATCCGCTGTGCGGGTCTGGGCTGCATGATCGGGGCGATTCCCGGTCTTGGCGGGTCTGTCGTGGACTGGATCGCCTACGGCCATGCCGTGCAAACCGCCAAGGACAGTTCCAAATTCGGCAGGGGCGACATCCGCGGTGTGGTCGCACCCGAAAGCGCCAACAACGCGATGCAGGGCGGGGCGTTGTTGCCGACGATGCTGTTCGGCATTCCCGGGTCCGGCTCTATGGCGGTGTTCCTTGGCGGTATGGTCCTTTTGGGGATAGAGCCCGGCCCGTCCATGGTCGGTGCCGATCTGCACATCACCTATTCGATCATCTGGTCCCTGGCGCTTGCCAATATCATGGGGGCCGGTATCTGCATCATGCTGGCGCAACCTATTTCGCGCCTGACGACCATTCCGTTCCACTATCTTGCGCCCTTCATGATCGCGCTGATCTGCTTTGCCGCGTTTCAGGCAACGCGCGATCTGGCCGACCTTGTGGCGCTTTTGTCGATCGGCCTTCTGGGCATCTTGATGAAACGCTTCGGCTGGCCGCGCCCCGCGCTGCTGATCGGGTATGTTCTGGCACCGCAGGCCGAGACGTTCTTTTATCAGGCGCTGCAATTCAACGGCTGGGAATTCCTGATCCGGCCCGGTGTGCTGATCATCGGTGCGCTGACGCTGACCTCGATCTACTTTGGCCTGAAGAACCGTGTTGACGACACCGGCCCGACGGGAGAGGTCACACTGACCTCGCACACCAGCCGCAATGTTCAGATCGCCTTTGCGATCGCCATGCTTGGCTTCTTCGGGATGGCGCTGTGGGATGCGTCGGGGCATTCGTTCCTTGGCGGGGTCTTTCCGATTGGCGTTGGCGTCGTCGGCATGGTGTTCGGCGTGATGCTGCTGATCCATTTGGTGCGCGGGCACGAAGACCACCCCGCCTTTTTCGACTATGAAATCGTCGGCGACCATGTCGGCGCAGACAGCAACGGCTGGTTCTGGACCGGCCCTGCGTGGCTGGGCGGGCTGGTGGTCGCGACGTCGCTGGTGGGCTTTTACATCGCGATGATCGTGTTCTTCATTGCCTTCCTGCGGGTTCGGGCACAGGCGTCGTGGCTCAGGACCATCACCATGACGGCGTGTGCCGCTGGTTTCATCCTCGGTTTGGCGTATATGCTTTCGTTGAACTTTCCATCCGGCTGGTTGCAGAACACATACGACCTGCCCTGGCCCATTCGCTGAGGATACACACGATGACCCAAACAGGCATTCCCTACCATTTCTTTCGCGGGGGCACGTCGCGCGGTCCGTATTTCAATCGCACGGACCTGCCAGAGGACCGCGATCTGCTGGCCCAGATCCTGATCAGTGTTGTCGGGTCGGGGCAGGCGCTGAACATCGACGGGATCGGTGGCGGGGCGGCGGTGACGACAAAGGTTGCCATGCTGTCGAAATCGGATCATCCCGATGCCGATATCGATTACTTCTTTGCTCAGGTTTCGGTGCTTGACCGCAGCGTCGATTTCAAACCGACCTGTGGCAATATCCTGTCCGGTGTCGGCCCCGCCGCACTCGAGATGGGCCTGATTGCCCCGACCGGCGACCGCACCCGCGTCCGTATTCACAGCACCAACACCGGTGCGATGATCGAGGCAATCGTGGAAACGCCGAACGGCAGGGTCGCCTACGAAGGAGAGGCCGCGATCGACGGCGTTCCGGGCACCGCCGCGCCGATCTACCTGAACTTCATGGATGTTGTCGGATCGAATTGCGGGTCGCTTTTGCCCACGGGGAACCTGCGCGATGTGATCGACGGGATCGAGGTGACCTGCATGGATGTGGCCATGCCCGTGGTCATCGCCCGCGCCGACGCCTTTGGTCTGAGCGGATACGAAAGCGCCGCAGAGCTGGACGAGAACCGCGCGTTTTACGACCGGATGGAACCGCTACGCCGCGAGGCGGGCCGCCTGATGGGCATGGGCGATGTGTCCAATTCTGTCACGCCCAAGTTCGCCATGCTTGCCCCCGCGCGTGACGGCGGCACCATCACCGCACGATATTTCATGCCCAAGGCCTGTCATCCGACGATGGCCGTGACCGGCGCGCAGTGTATCGCGTCCTGCGTTCTTGCGCCCGGCACCGTGGCCGACGGCCTGCCCGCACCGACGACGGGCAACCCCGCGCTTGTGGTTATCGAACATCCCGCAGGCAGCATCGACGTGACGGTGGATTACGAGAATGGCCCCGACGGGTTCAAGCTGCACTCGGCCGGATTGCTGCGCACCGCCCGTCTTCTGGCGCGGGGCGAGGTCTTTGTGCCGGCCTCTGTCTGGGACGGCACGCTTTAAGCTTTTCGAACACCCATCAGGCGCGCCACGATCGGCGCGCCTGTGATCACCAATATGATCCGGGTCAGGTGGTGGGTGATCACAAATCCAAGATCGGCCCCCGCAACAATCGCAAGAACGGTCATTTCGGCCTGCCCGCCGGGGGCAAAGGCCAGGAACGCCTCGACCGGTTTTGCAAGGCCCGTCAGCGTCACCAGTTCAGTGAACCCTGCCGCCAATACCGCCAGCACCAGCACAAAAGCCACGCCAGAGGCGACGACCTGCCGCAATTCGCGCAGGGTGACGCCGACGTAGTAAATACCGATCCCCATCCCGATAAGGAACTGCGCCGCCAGAATGGCCTCTTTCGGGGGGCGCATGTGAATCAGCCCCATCAGCGACAGGATCGCCGTGACAATCATCGGGCCAAGGATCGAGGCCCCGAACAGGCCGATCCGCTCTCCTCCCTTCCAGCCGATCAGGGCGGCGGCGGCCATGATCAAAAGCTCGGTCAGAGGAATGTCGGCGATAGGGGCGCCGATCGGGTTGCTCAGCGTGACACCGTAAAGCGTGGTCAGCAGGATCGGTGCGATGGTGACGATGATCAGAACGCGGGTCGCATGGACCAGCGACAGAATGCGCACATTCGCGCCTGCCGCCTCGCCGAAGATCACCATGTCCTGCAGGCCGCCCGGCATGGCCGCGTAATAGGCGGTGACCGGATCAAAGCCGCAGACCTTGCGAAAGAACGGCACCCCGATCAGGCCGATCACCGCAATATAAAGCGGGATCAGGGCGACAGAGGCGGCCATCAGCGGCAACTGGTGCAGCAGCGCAGGCGTGATAGAGGCCCCGACCGCGACGCCCAGAATGGTGCGCGCACCGACCGAGACCTGCCCAAGCCCCTGAAGTTTCGCGCCTGCCAAAGCCGCCAGAAGGCACGCGCACATAGGGCCGAACAGAAAGGGCAGCGGCAGTTGGGCAAGGCTGAACGCGGCGGTCCCGAGAGCGGCGGCGGCAATCGTCAAAAGGCGGGCTTTGGTGAAAAATCGGCGCATGATGTTCCTTGGAACCGGGTGTTCGAGTCGGTCTTGACGTGTGAATGAATTCATCTGTATACATTTGGATGCAATATGCAATGAGGTTCCCATGACTCGCCTTGAACTTGTCGAAGATACGGGCGACGCGCCGCAGGGCCAGTCGGCCTACAGACGTCTGCTGGACGACATCCGCAGTGGCGTCCTTGCCCCCGGTGCCCGCCTGCGCGAGGTCGAGCTTGCCGACCGTCTGGGGATCAGCCGCACCCCCGTGCGCGAGGCGATCCGCCAGCTTGAGGCGGACGGGCTTGTCGTTCATATCGCCCGTCAGGGTGCCACGATCCGCAGTCTGGATTACGCCGAGGTGATGGAGCTGTACGAGATGCGCGCCGTGCTGGAAGGCACCGCCGCGCGCATGGCCGCCCGCGCCGCAAGCGAGATCGAACTGGGAGAGCTGGAGGCGCTGAACACCGAGCTGGCAGAGGCAGGCGATGCCGGCACCGCCTTTGATCTGAACCGCCAGTTCCACCTGACGCTGCTGGATGCCGCCAAGAACCGCTATCTGGTGAAATCCATGAACGCCCTGCAAAAGACGCTGCTTATCCTTGGCCCGACCACGCTGATCGAACCGGAACGTGCAGAGCTGGCCGTCGTCGAACATGCCCGCGTGCTGGACGCGATGCGAGCCCGCGACGGGGCCGCCGCCGAGGTGCAGATGCGCGCCCATATCGAGGCCGCGCACCGGGTTCGCCTGCGTGGGCTTCGCACCCGTGAACGCCCGATTGAGGAAAGCTGATCCAGATGCCAAACACCGAACACCACGCCTATCGCGGCCTGTGGGACATCATCGTCGTGGGCGGGGGGAACGCCGCCCTTTGTGCCGCGATCACAGCGGCAGAGACCGGCGCGAAGGTGCTGATCCTTGAATCCGCGCCCAAATCCTATCGCGGTGGAAACTCGCGCCACACCCGCAACTTTCGCTGCATGCATCAGGGGCCGTTGTCGGTGCTGACGGACCGCTACGAGGAAGACGAGTATTTCGACGACCTGATGCTGGTCACCAAGGGCAAGACCGACGAGGCGCTGGCGAGGATGACGATCCGCTCGTCCGAGGAATGTCTGCCATGGATGGAGGCGCATGGCGTCCGGTTCCAGCCGTCGCTGTCCGGCACATTGTCGCTGTCGCGCACCAATGCGTTCTTTCTGGGCGGGGGGAAGGCGCTGGTGAATGCCTATTACAACACGGCGCAGGATCTGGGCGTCACCGTCGCCTATGACGCCGAGGTGACCCATGTGCATCTGGATCACGACCGGTTCACCCATCTTTACGCCACCATCGGCGGGCAGGAGCTGAAGATAGACGGGCGGGCAATTGTCATTGCATCGGGCGGGTTTCAGGCCGATCTGGACTGGCTTGCGCGGGCATGGGGGCCGGCGGCGCGGAACTTTCTTATTCGCGGCACGCCCTACAACCGCGGTGTCGTGCTGAAGGATATGCTGGATCAGGGCTGTGACAGCGTCGGCGATCCCACCCAGTGCCACGCCGTTGCCATCGACGGGCGCGCACCGAAATACGACGGCGGGATCGTCACGCGGCTGGACTGTGTGCCGTTCTCGATCGTGGTCAACAAGGACGGCGACCGTTTCTATGACGAGGGCGAGGATGTCTGGCCCAAACGCTATGCGATCTGGGGGCGGCTGGTGGCGGGGCAGCCCGAACAGGTGGGCTATTCCATCATCGACAGCAAGTCGATCGACCTGTTCATGCCTTCGGTGTTCAAACCGGTCAAGGCCGACACGATCGAGGAGCTGGGCGAGCAACTGGGCATTTCCGGCGCGGCCCTTGCCAAGACCGTCGCCAGCTTCAACGCGGCCTGCCAGCCGGGGGACTTTCACCCGACGGAACTGGACGGAGTTGCGACCAAGGGCATCAATATCCCCAAAACCAACTGGGCGCGGCCCATAGATACGCCGCCGTTCTATGGCTATCAGCTGCGCCCCGGTGTGACCTTCACCTATCTGGGGCTGAAGGTGTCGAACACCGCGCAGGTCCATACCCCCGCAGGCCCGTTGCAGAACGTCTGGGCCGCTGGGGAAATCATGGCAGGCTCGATCCTTGGTCAGGGGTATCTGGCGGGATTTGGCATGACAATCGGAACCGTCTTTGGACGCATCGCAGGAAAAGAGGCCGCTGCCTATGTCAATTGAACTGATAGACGAGGCGCGCCGCCAGATCGAGATTTGCAACGCCTGCCGCTATTGCGAGGGGTTCTGTTCGGTGTTTCCCGCCATGACGCGGGACAAGGCGTTTGCCGATGGCGACATCACCCATCTGGCGAACCTGTGCCACAACTGCCGGGGCTGCTACTATTCGTGCCAATACACCGAACCGCATGAATTTGCCCTGAACCTGCCCGCGGCGCTGGCCGAGGTGCGGCAGGACAGCTGGGAACGGCACGCATGGCCGAAACCCTTTGCGACTGCGTACCAGTCCAGCGGCGTTGCGATTGCGGGCGTGTTGGTCGTGACGCTGGCGGCGCTGTTCGCCGCGATCCAGTGGCTTACACCCGCAAGCGGCGAGGGGTTCTATGCGTCCCTGGCTCATACCGCGATGGTCGCCATTTTCGCCCCTGCGTTTTTGCTGCCGCTGTTGACTGTCGCCCTGTCACTGCGCGCCTACTGGCGCGAGGTGGGCGGGCGCGGCATCAGGTGGGCAGAGGTTCTGGCCGCGTCAAAATCCGCAGGGACGATGCGCAATCTGGACGGCGGGCAGGGGCAGGGGTGCAACTTTGAACAGGAAGACCGCTATTCCAACGCGCGGCGCTATTTGCATCAGGCAGTGATGTATGGCTTTCTTTTGTGCTTTGCCTCGACGGGGTCCGCGACCCTGCTGCACTATCTTGCGGGGATAGAGGCGCCCTATGGATTTTTCAGCCTGCCGAAACTGCTGGGCGTGCCGGGCGGGATTCTGTTGTGTATAGGCACTGTCGGGTTGGCCTATCTGAAAACAAAGGCCGATCCGGCGCTGGGGGCCGTGCGGGTCTGGGGCGGAGAGATGGGGTTCGTGGCCCTGCTGTTCGCCGTCGCACTGACCGGTCTGGTGCTTTATGCGGCGACGGGAACGGCGGCGGTGCCCGCATTGCTGGCGGTGCATCTGGGCGCGGTTCTGGCGTTCTTTCTGTTGCTGCCCTACACCAAGATGATCCACGGGTTTTACCGGATGGCGGCGCTGATTGTGGAACACCAAAAGGCGGCGAATCACGCGGGGCGGTAGCGCGCCTCGAACCCGGCCGAGTGCCCCGTCGCCGGGGATGCAAGGGCAAGCGTTCCGCCCGACCCCGTGGCAATCGCGGCAGCGATGGCAAGGCCAAGCCCGGTGCCATCTGCCCCTGTCGTTCCACGGGTGAAGGGGCGCGAAAGCTGCGCCAACAGATCGGGGGGAACGAACGGCCCCGCATTGGTCACGGTCAGCCCGCCATCGTCCGTCAGGGCGACAAGGACGGGTTGGGCGGGCTCGCCATGTTTCAGGGCATTCTCGATCAGGTTTCGCGCCAGAATGGCAAAGGCATCCAGATCGACGCTCGACAGGGCAGGCCCCTTGGGCCGCGTCACCCTTACCCGCGCGGCATCCGGGCCAAGCTCGGCCACCACCAGCGCCAGCGCGGGTGCCACATCGACGGGCGTTTCCGACCGCAACTGTCCGCCTTCGGCCCGTGCCAGTTGCATCAGTTTCTCGGACAGTCGCGACAGCCGTTGCAGCGATCCCTCGATCAGGATTGCGCGATCGCGGGCGGTTTTGTCATTGGTCTCGGCGATCAGTCTTTGCGTCTGGGCCAAAGCCGCGGCAACCGGCGTGCGTAACTCATGCGCGGAATTGGCGGTGAAACTGCGCTCTGCCTCCAATGTGCGGCGCACCCGCGTTAACAAGGTGTTCACGGCCCCCGCAAGGGGCTCGATTTCCGACGGCAGGTTGCCCGTCGCGACAGGGGCCAGATCGCCGCTGCCGCGCGCCTCGATCTCGGAGCGGAGGGCGCGGACCTGTCGCATGGAAACGCGAACCAGCGCCCAGATACCCAACAGGCTAAGCGGAACAAGAACGCCAAGCGGATAGGCCAGACCCGTCAGCGCCTCTTTTGCGACGGACCGGCGATGGGACAGCGGTTCGGCAACGGCGATGCTCACGGTGCCTTGCAGGGCGCTGTCGAAATAAAGGCGGTGGGTCGCGCTATTGGCAAAGCCGTTCTGCGTGAAGGGCGGAAATACGTCATCCTGTGCATCATGCGACCGCAGCAAAACGCGACCCTCGGCATCGCGCACCAGATAGGTGAAATATTCGTCATGGGCGCGCAGCGTGGCGACGCGCTGCGACAGGCCTTCTTCCTCGCGGTTGATGATGTCGAGAACCGCCAAGGGCAGGATGCGCTGCGCTGTTTCCTCAAGTGCGCTGTCGAACACCTCGTCCATTTCGTGGCGCATGTTGCGGGCGGTCACGACGCTGGCCGCCACCCACAACAGGCTGATCCCCAGAACAAGGCTTATCGACAACCGCCATTGCAGGCTGCGCGGCCACATCAGGCGCAACCGCCAAGCCGGTAACCGACGCCACGCTGGGTTTCGATCGCGTCATGCCCCAGCTTTTTGCGCAAGCGGCTGACATGCACCTCGATCGTGTTGCTTTCGACCTCTGCGCTAAAGGAATACAGCCGTTCCTCCAGTTGCGCCTTCGACATGATCTGGCCAGGCCGCTGCACGAACGCCTCGAACAGGACCCATTCGCGGGCGGTCAGCGCGACAGGTTTTCCGGCGCGGCGAATGGCGCGGGCGGCCAGATCTATCTGCAAGGCGCCGATCTCGACCAATGGGTTTGGATTGCCGGAATAGCGCCGCGCGACCGCGTTCAGCCGTGCGGAAAGTTCCGACAGGTTGAATGGCTTGACCATATAGTCGTCGGCGCCCGCGTTCAGCCCCTCGATACGGTCGGATATCTGGTCAAGCGCGGTCAGGATGATCACCGGCGTGACATCGCCGCTGGCCCTGCGCGCACGCAAGAACGGCAGGCCGCGCCCGTCGGGCAGCATCAGGTCCAGCAGCACAAGGTCATAGGTGGCGCTGTCGACATGGTCGCTGGCATCGTCCAGCCGCGTGACCCAATCAACCGAATGACCGTCGGCGTCGATCTGGTCGCGCACAGCGGCCCCCAGAACGGTATCATCCTCGATCAGCAGCACGCGCATTCCGTTATCCTTCTGTCTTTTCCTACAGCTTATTGCGCTGCAAAGCTGACGGCCACCTTAAGTTCAAATTTCCCCGCCTTAAGGTTGGCGTCAGGCAAGCATGCGAAAAGGCAGCATCCACCCCGAACGGGAGCCAGAATGATGACCTACAAAATGATTTTCGCGGCGGCGTTGATGCTGCCTCTCTGGGCTGGTGTCGCCCATGCCGACAGTGACGACTGCTATGTGCCGATGGCCAACTGGCAGCCGCGCGGCGCGGTGCAGGACATGGCCGAGGCCAATGGTTGGACCGTGCGCAGGATAAAGACCGATGACGGCTGCTATGAAATCAAAGCCCGCGATGAAACCGGGTGCGAGATCGAAGCCAAGGTCGACCCTGCGACGCTGAAGATCATCAAGCTGGAACGCGAACATCACTGCAAACAATCGGGTGGCGACGACAGCGACGACAGCGACGACGACAGCGACAATCGCAGGCTACCCGTGAAATAATCGCATGCGTCGGGTCCTGCCGGTGTTGATCGGCACCAAAGGCCCGACCATGAAGCGCCCCGCACCTCCCCTGCGGGGCGCTTCTTTTTCCCCGACAAGGAATAAAAGCTGACGCCGACCTGAAGCAGGTTCCCCCCGCCGTTCAGGATGCCGTCAGGCCCCGCCCGTAGACCCGATACATAGTGAAATAAATGACCGGAGTACCCCCGATGAAATCCCTTTTGACCGCCCTTGCGATGACGACGGCGCTGACCCTTCCGGGGATGGCGTTTGCCCGCCCCGTGACACTGACCGCCACGTTAAGCCAATACGGCGGGCAGGGCGCGTATCTTGCCCTTTATGTCACCGACGCAAAGGGTGCCTATGTTGAAACGCTTTGGGTGGCGGGTGGTAAAACGAAATATTACAAGCACTTGTCTGACTGGTCGCGCGTCGCAGGGGCTGATCTTTCCCGGGTCGACGGGATCACGGGGGCCAGCGTCGGTCAGGGACGGTCGCTGAAAATCTCGGTTGATGTGGCCGACGCGCTGATCGACGCAGGCTATGAACTGCACATCGACGCCGCGGTCGAGGACATGCGCGACAGCCCCTCCGAGATCGTCGTGCCGCTGACTGCTGCGGGGGGCGGAAAACCCGCCAAGGGCCGCCGCTATATCCAGTCCTTCCAATACGACATGTAAGCGCAACAGCGGAAAGGGACGACAGCCATGCTGCGCCAGCTTCATAAGTTTCCGGGTCTGATTGCGGGTGTGCTTGTCACCGTTCTGGCATCAAGCGGCTCTGTTCTGTCGGTTTTCCCCGCACTGGAAAGGGTGCAAACCGTGGCCCAGCCAGCCAGCCCGCCGGATGTGGCGGAACTGGCGGGGCGGGTGGTGGCGCATTATCCCGGTGTAGAGCAGATAAAGCGCAGCGCCTCGGGCAAGATCGTCGCCTATTACTTTGACAAAGACGTGCCCGGCGCGGTGGTGGTCGATCCGGCGACGGGCGCGGGGCTTGGGCCGGTTCAGTCGTCGCGGGTGGAGCGTTGGGTGACAGACCTGCACCGCTCGTTGTTTCTGGATGATGGCGGGCGGATGGTCGCGGGGGCGGGCGCGCTGGCGATGATACTGCTGGCGGTGTCGGGGTTGCAGATGACCGCGCGGCGGATGGGCGGTTGGCGGTTTCTGCTGCGGCCTGCGCGTGGCACAGGGGCACAGCGCCTGCACGTTGATCTGGGCCGGATTGCGGTCGCGGGGTTGCTGCTGTCGTCGGTCACGGCGTTTTACATGGTGATGACCACATTCGCGATCATACCCGACGGTATGTCGTCATCCCCCGCATTTCCAACCGAACTGAACGGCGGTGCGACGCGTCCGGTGGAACAGATCGCAGCGCTGCAAAACGTGGCCTTGGCCGAGTTCCGCGAGCTGAGCTTTCCCTATGCCGGTGATCCGACAGATGTGTTCACCCTGACCACCGCTACTGGCGAGGGCTTTATAGATCAGGCCACGGGGCAGATGCTGGTCTGGCAGGAGTTCAACACCGCACAGCGGGTCTATGAATTCATCTATATGCTGCACACGGGGCAGGGGCTGTGGTGGCTGGGCCTGATCCTTGGCGTGATGGCGCTGGGCGTGCCCGTCATGGCCGCGACCGGCGCACTCGTCTGGTGGGCCCGCAGGCGCGCGCGCCCCCGCATCGCCGCCAATGTCGCGGCGCATTCGGCAGATACCATCATCCTTGTCGGCAGCGAGGGCGGCAGCACATGGGGGTTTGCGCGCACCCTGCATGACGCGCTGACAGCCTTGGGGCACAAGGTGCATACCGGTGCCATGGGCAACATCGCGCCAGACTATGCCGCAGCGCAGCGCATGTTCATTCTGGCGGCAACCTACGGCGATGGCGCGGCTCCGGCCAGTGCCAGGGACTTTATGGCGCGGCTGGATGGGATGACCGCACCCGCCTTTCCGGTGGCGGTTCTGGGGTTCGGCGACAGGCAATTCCCGAAGTTCTGCCAATTCGCCACAGATATAGAGGAGGCGCTGGCGCAAAAGGGCTGGGCCGCACTGATGCCGTCGCACAGGATCGACCGGCAATCCGCGCAGGAGTTTGCGCGGTGGGGGCAGGCGCTGTCGGTCCATCTGCCGCAGCCGGTTGATCTGGTGCATGTGCCCGTCCTGCCACGCAGCCGGTCCCTGACCCTGCTTTCGCGCAGCGACTACGGGGCAGAGGTGCAGGCACCGACAAGCATCTTCCGCTTTGCCCTGCCCGGCCACGGGCTGTTCGCCCGCCTGACAGGCCGCGCCTTTCCGCGCTTTGCCGCCGGTGATCTGGTGGGGATCATGGCACCCGACAGCACGATGCCGCGCTACTATTCTCTGGCCTCCTCGTCCTGCGACGGGGTGCTGGAAATCTGCGTGCGCAAGCACCCCGGCGGGCTGTGTTCCGGCCATTTGCACGGGCTGCAACAGGGCGACCGGATCGAGTGCTTTATAAAGTCCAACCCCGATTTCCGCCCCGCAAAGGGCCGGTCGCCGGTGATCCTGATCGGTGCGGGCACCGGTGTGGGGCCGCTGGCCGGGTTCATCCGAAATAACCATAAGGCGCGCCCGATGCATCTGTATTTCGGGGGCCGTGATCCGGCGTCGGATTTCCTCTATCGGTCCGAACTCTATCGCTGGCTGGCGGACAAGAACCTGACCACGCTGACCACGGCATTCTCTCGCGTGGCCGGTCGCGCCTATGTGCAGGACAGCTTGCGCCGGGATGCGCCGCACCTGCGGGATCTGATCGCGGGCGGGGCGCAGATCATGGTGTGCGGTGGCCGCGATATGGCGCAGGGTGTCAGGGATGCGCTGGCAGAGGTGCTGTTGCCGGTCGGCCTTGATCCTGTCACCCTCAAGGCTGCGGGGCGCTATGCAGAAGATGTCTACTGATCTTTGTCGCCATGCGTTGAGCGGCGCGACGATGGGAACCCGCTGGTCGGCGCTGTTCCATGCGCCGCAGGGCTTTGATGTTGCGCCGGTCGATGCGGCATTGGCATCTGCGGTGGCCCGTGTCGACCAACAGATGTCGACATGGAAGCCCGACAGCGACCTGATGCGCCTGAACGCGGCCCGCGTTGATCAATGGGTGGACCTGCCGCCAGAGCTGGCCTTTGTTTTGGCGGCCGGGCTGGAGGTTGGCCATGCGTCGGGGGAATGTTTCGACATCGGTCTGGGCGATATGGTGAACGCCTGGGGGTTTGGCCCGACGGGGGCGGACCCCGACGGTCTTGCCGTTCAGGCGGCGCTGCATAGGGTGCGGCCCGCAACCTATGATGTGCTTGATCTGGATGCCGCCGGTTCCCGCGCCTGCAAACTTGCGCCCCTGACGTTCGATTTGTCCGGTATCGCCAAAGGTTTCGCGGTGGACGAAATGATCCGCGTGTTGCAAGAGGCGGGCATCGAAAACGCCCTTGTCGGGCTGGACGGCGAATTGAAGGCGATCGGGCTGAAGCCTGATCAGACGCCTTGGGCCATCGCATTGGAAGAACCGGATTACGAGGCCCGCAGCCCGATGGCGGTCATCACCCTTCAGGATGCGGCCATCGCCACATCGGGGGACTACCGGCATTGGGTCGATGTGGGGGGCGCGCGGCTGTCACACAACATGGACGGGACGCGCGGCGGGCCAGCGCTTGGCGGGGTCGCCTCCGTGTCTGTCATCGCGCAAAGCTGCATGATGGCGGATGCATGGGCCACGGCACTTTTGGTCGCGGGCGAGGCGCGAGGAGCGGCGCTGGCAGGCAAACACGGGCTGGACGCGCTGTTCGTCTTGCGCGATGGCGCAGGGTTCAGGCGGGTGGCGGTGGGCACAGTTTTCGCGGCACTCTAGTATAGGGTCGCAGCTTTGCTTTGCGCTTGGTGCCGATCTCGGCCATAACAATCGGGAATGTTGGTGTTCCATTGGATGTGACGGTGTGATGCCTGATTACCTGACGACGGGCGAAGTTGCCGCGCTTTTGCGCCTCAAGACACGCAAGGTCTATGACCTTGCCAATTCCGGTGCATTGCCCTGTTCGCGTGCCACCGGAAAGCTGTTATTTCCCGCCGATGCGGTGAACCGGTTCATCGCGGGGGGCGGTGGTGCCATGGCACCTGTGCCGCGCAATCGGCCCAACGTGGTGCTGGGCAGCCATGATCCCCTGCTTGACTGGGCCTTGCGCGAATCCCGCTGCGGTCTTGCGACGTTCTTTGACGGCAGCGATGACGGGCTGGACCGTTTCGCGGAAGACGAGGGGATTGCAACGGGGCTGCATCTGTTCGACGCGGCATCGGGCACATGGAACGTGGCGGCGGTGACGGCGCGGTTCAGCAACGACAACATCGTGCTGATCGAATGGGCCAAACGCCAACGCGGCCTGATTGTCGCCGACCATGTCACCCAAAAGCCGCGCACGGTGGCGGATCTGCGCGGGCTGACCATCGCCACCCGCCAAACCGAGGCCGGCGCACAGACACTGCTGCTGTCGCTTCTGGCGCAAGCGGGGCTGACCCCCGGCGACGTCACCTTTACCGATCCGGCCCGAACCGAAGCCGACGCCGTGCAGATCGTGTCAGAGGGGCGGGCAGATGCGACGCTTGGCCTGTCCGCCCTGGCCAAAGTGCACAAGCTGGCTTTTGTGCCGATCCTGACCGAACGCTTTGATCTGATGGTGGACCGCAAGGCGTGGTTCGATCCCCCCATGCAGACTTTTCTGACCTTCTGCCGCAGCGACCGTTTCCGGGCCCGCGCGCTGGACTGGCATGGCTACGATGTGTCCGGTCTGGGCCAGATAACGTTCAACGCCTGATCAGCCCTGCCCGGTCAGGCAGACACCGCTTTGCGTTCTTCTTGGTTTAAATATCCAAAAATCCAACGGATCAGCATGTGGGCCGGTCGGATTTTCCGCCGTCACGGATCAAACCGGCGTTTTCCCCGCGAAGGGGTCCACCGGATAGCGCACATGGGCAAGGTATAGCCCGTGCGGCGGGGCGACCGGGCCGCAGGCGGGGCGCTCGCGGGCCGCCAGCGCGGTCTTCATGTCAATGGGGGCCCAGGACCCCGACCCGACCTGCACCAGCGATCCGACAAAGCTGCGCACCTGATTGTGCAGGAAACTGCGCGCGCGGATATGGAACCGGAATTCCGTGCCATATGGAATGTCGACCGCCTCGATCCGCAATTCGTCCAGCGTTTTGACCGGCGATTGCGCCTGACAAATGGTGGACCGGAACGTGGTGAAATCATGCTTGCCGATCAGGTGGCTGGTGGCCTGCCGCATTGCGTCCAGATTAAGCGGGTATTTCACGCACCAGACTAGCCCCGCCTCATGGGTCATGGGGGCGCGGCGGCTGATCACGCGAAACAGATATTCCCGCTCTACCGCGCCGAACCTTGCGTGAAACATGTCGTCTACGCGGGCGGCGGTCAGAATGGCCACCGGATCGTTGCGCAGGTGATAATTCAGTGCTTCGGACAGGCGGAACGGGTCCCAGTCGCGCGCCAGATCCAGATGCGCGACCTGCCCCGTGGCGTGAACGCCCGCGTCGGTGCGGCCCGCGCCCTGCACCAGCGGGGCCTCGGGGGTGATCTTCGTCAGGGCGTGTTCAATCGCACCCTGCACGCTGACGTGCTCTTTTTGGCGCTGCCATCCAAAGAAGGGCGCGCCGTTGTATTCGATCTTGAGGGCATAACGAGGCATAAGCGCTAGGTAACGCGGGAATTGCACAGGGACAATAGTGGTGACAATAGCGGGGACAATACCTGCGGGCATCCCCTAGCGCGGGGGGCGCGGTGCGCCTATGTTGCATGGCAAGTGAACAGGAGTTGCGGATTTGGTGCTGGGAACGATTGCCGACGGGGTGACCCGCAGCGTTGAGGGGGTAACCCAGGCGGTCTCCGGCGCCTTTTTCGAGCCGGTGATCCGGTTGGGCGTGACAGGGCTTAGTCGCGCGGGAAAGACGGTGTTTATCACGTCTTTGGTGGCCAATCTGATGGATCGTGGCCGGATGCCGCAACTGGTGGCCGCCGCGAACGGTGCAATCAAGACCGCCTATTTACAGCCGCAACCCGATGATACCGTCCCGCGCTTTGACTACGAGGCGCATCTCGCCGCGCTGACGGCAAAGGCCCCGCACTGGCCCGAAAGCACCCGCACGGTCAGCGAGTTGCGGTTGTCATTGCGGGTGCAGCCCTCGGGTCTGTTCGGCGCGTTGCAGGGGCCGCGCACGGTGCATCTGGATATTGTGGATTATCCCGGCGAATGGTTGCTGGATCTGGCTTTGATGGACAAGACCTATGAAAGCTGGTCCGCCGAGACCCTGTCGCGCATCAGCGCGCGCCCCGTCGCAGCGGCGTTTCTGGCAGATGTGGCGGCCACCGATGCCACCGCAAAATTCGAGGAACCGGCGGCAAAGTCCCTTTCGGCGTCGTTCACGGCCTACCTGAATGCCGCCCGCGAGGCGGGGTTCTCGGATTGCACGCCGGGGCGCTTTATCTTGCCGGGGGAGTTGGCAGGGTCGCCCGTGCTGACTTTTGCGCCGATGGCAAAGCCCGCCAAATCAGGACGGGGCACGATGTATCGAGAGATGGATCGCCGGTTCGAGGCCTATAAGAAACAGGTGGTCCAGCCGTTTTTCCGCGATCATTTCTCGCGGATTGATCGTCAGGTTGTGCTGGTCGACGCGCTGGGGGCCATTCACAAGGGCCCGCAGGCGGTCGAGGATCTGCGCCATGCCATGTCCGACATTCTGGGGGCGTTTCGCCCCGGTCGCAACGCGTTCCTGACCCAGCTGTTCATGGGCAAGCGCGTTGAAAAAATCCTGTTCTGCGCAACGAAAGCCGATCATCTGCACCACCGGCAGCATCCGCGGCTGACCGCTATAATGGAGGCGCTTGTGCGTGACGCCCGTGACCGTGCCGACTTTGCCGGCGCTGTGACATCGGCGATGTCCATCGCATCGCTGCGCGCCACGGTCGAGGAAACGCTGGACCATAACGGTGCAAAACTTGATTGCGTGCGTGGCGCCTTGCTGACCACGGGCAAGCAGGCGGCGTTATATCCCGGTGAACTGCCGGATGATCCGGCGCATCTGTTGAACCCGGCGCGGGCGGGGGCAATGGACTGGCTGGATGCCGATTACCAGATCATGAACTTCGCCCCTGCCAGCCTGACCCTTAGGCCGGGCGATGGTCCGCCGCATATCCGCCTGGACAAGGCCACAGAGTTCCTGATCGGAGATCGCCTAAGATGAAAAAGCCCGTTGGTCCGGTTCTGATCGAATTTGATGCCGATGCACCGGCGGCAACGCCTGATGCCGCTCCTGCCGTGCCTGACCTTATGACAGAGGCCCCCACCGGCAAGGCGATGGAAATGCTGGCGACATTGGCCGCACGCAAGCCATCGCGGCTGGCGCGGTGGTTCTGGACGCTTTTGTCGGCGCTTCTGGCCTTTGTGGTTTCAATCGCCGCGTGGGATTTCGTTAACGGAATGATCGCCCGCAACCCGGTTCTTGGCTATACGGCGCTGGTTCTGACGGGCCTGTTCGTTGCCGTTCTGCTGGCGATTGCGGTCAAGGAACTGGCCTCTTTCGCGCGGCTGAAACGACTGGATGCGGTGCACCGTGCTGCGGTGGCGGCGCTGGCGGCGCAGGATCTTGGCGCGGCGCGAAAGGTCACCGACCAGATTGCTGCGCTTTATGCGGGGCGCGCGGATGTGCGGTGGGGGCTGGACCGGCTGGCAGAACACAAGGGCGACATGTTCGATGCCGACGCCTTGCTTGGTCTGGCAGAGCGCGAGGTGATCGCGCCGCTGGACCTGCGTGCCATGCGAGAGGTCGAGGCGGCCGCGCGGCAGGTCGCCACGGTGACTGCGATTGTGCCCTTGGCGCTCGCGGATGTGGCCGCCGCACTAACCGGAAACCTGCGGATGATCCGCCGCGTCGCCGAAGTATACGGAGGCCGCGCCGGAACGCTGGGCAGTTGGCGCCTGACCCGCACCGTGCTGACACATCTGGTGGCGACGGGGGCCGTTGCGGTCGGGGATGACCTGATCCAGTCCATCGCCGGCGGCGGGCTTTTGTCAAAGATATCGCGCCGCTTTGGCGAGGGCGTGGTCAATGGCGCCCTGACCGCCCGCGTGGGTGTTGCCGCGATGGAAGTGTGCCGCCCGATGCCGTTTCACACCGTCAAACGGCCCTCGGTCACCGGATTGGTGCAAAGGGCGCTGACCGGTTTGTTCAGCCGTTAACGGGCTTAGCGCAGGATCGGCACATCCGTCGGCGCCCGCCGGGATTGCGCGACACCCATTTTCAGGCCCGCCCCGATCCGCGTTGCAAGACCGGCAAACCCCTCGGCCTTGGTTGTGGGCAGGACATCGGCACAGGTGGCAGAAAACAGTGCCAGCCAGCGGTCGAAATGTTCCGGCTCGATACCTTTGACGCCCATGTGCACCTGCATCGGGTTGCCGCTATAGCTGCGTTCGCGCAGGATGCTGTTGCGCCAGAAGGCGGCGATCTTGGCCTCGTGCGTTGCCCAGATGTCGGCGTCATCGCCTATGGCGTTGAAAAAGACCGGCCCCAGAACCGCGTCATTGCGGATACGGGCGTAGAATAGCGCAACGACGCTGTCGATCTCTGTGGCATTGAGCGGCAGGCGGGGGGGCAGGGCGCTGGCGGTCATAGGACGATCCAGACGACGATCAGGCTGAGCGTCAGATAGAACAGCATGTTGAACATCGAACGGATCAGTCCCATGTCGTCCTCCGGGTTTACCCCCAGATAAAGGCAGACCTTAGTTCCAGGCCACAAAAACGCATCTGCGATTTTCTTCACCATAGCCGGTTTCTCCTTTGATCTGCGATTAAGGTATAATACTAATAGATGTATTTTACGTAACTTTCAAATGCTCATTCCGGCCGCAGCGCAGCTACCCAGCCAAACCCCCTAACGTGGCTTTCCAAGCCTGTGCGCTGTGCTAATGTCGTGGGAAAAGGATTTTGGCGGTGGACGGACTTATCTTGCTGGGCGTTGTGGTCTTGATCGGTATTCCGGTCGCGGTGCTATATCTTTTGATCAGTCACACCCGGCTGCGGCAGCGGGTGGACGCACTGCAACTCCAGCTTGCGACCCTGCGGTCCGCGGCTGTTCCCAAGACCACGGGCCTGCCCGATCCGGCGCAGCCCGGCCCGTGGGACAAGGGGTTGGCGGCAACTTTGCCAGCTGAACCGGTTGTCCCAGCCGAACATCAGACCCCGCCCCGCGCCATTGTCTTGCGTCGGGACCGGTTGACCGCCTTGGCCAAATGGCTGCGCGAGAACTGGTTCTATGCAATTTCCGCAGTGTCGCTGGCGTTGGCGGGGATATTCCTTGTGCAATACGGGATGGAGCGGGGCCTGTTGCCCCCCGTTGCACGCGTGGGTTTTGCGCTGCTTTTCGGGGCCGCGCTGGTCGCGTCGGGAGAGGTGATCCGCCGCCGGTTCGGCGATACAGAGGACAGCAGCGCGGCCTATCTGCCCTCGACCTTTTCCGGCGCGGGCATCGTCGTTCTGTTCGCGGCTATCATCTCAGCGCGTCAGCTTTATGGCCTGATCGGCCCCGAACTGGCCTTGGCGGGATTGGTGTTGACCGCCGCTTCGGGCATCGTTCTGGGCTGGTTCTATGGCCCGTTACTGGCGGCGATCGGGATTGCCGGCGCGATGGGCGCGCCATTCGTCGTCGGCGGTGACAGCACCACGCCCTATTGGCTGTATGGGTATTTCGCGCTGATTGCGGGCGCGGGGCTGGCGGTGGATGCGGTCAGACGCTGGGCCTGGGTGTCGGTGCTGTCGCTTGTGCTGGCATTTGGCGCGGCGTGGCTGCTGTACGCGGGATCGGGCGGGGCAGAGTATTACATGACCTTCGCGGTCGCCCTGACCCTGGCCAGTATCGCAATCCCGCCCCTGTCGCTTGCTCCCGCGCAGTCCGGCAGTGCGCTGTCGTCGCTGATCACCCGACGCAAGGCTGTGTTCCCCGAGTTTCCGACGCGGCTGGTGGCGGGCACCTTGATGTCCGCCTGTGCGATCCTGTTCGTGACCGCGCAGGCTGTGCAGGCAGGGCAGGCAGAGGTCTGGCTGGCGCTGATGCTGTTCACTGTGCTGATCGCGGCGCTGGCGCTTTGGTGCCGCAACGCGCCCGCGCTTGGCGATCTGGCGGTCCTGCCCGCCGCCGGATTTCTTGCCGTGGTCGCATTCGAGGCGATGGATTACGGCGCGGTCTACCGGGCGTTCAGCACGCTGCCCGAACCGAACACCAACGCGCCCTTTGCCATAGCGGCCAGCGTGATTGCGGGCCTTGGGCTGCTGGGCAGCCTGATGGCCGGCTGGCGCAGTCTGGTCGAAACGCACTGGCCGCGCCAATGGGCGGGGGCGTCGGCGACATTCGCGCCTTTGACCGCGATCCTGCTAGAGGCGCTGTGGCATCCCGCGCGGGTGATCGGGGCCTACCCATGGGCGCTTCATGCGGTGGTGATCGCCGCAGTGATGACCGTTCTGGCCGAACGCTTTTCGCGGCGCGACGGGGCGGACAGGATGCGCACATCCTTTGCCGTGCTGGGCGCTTTGGTGATGATCGCCCTTGCCTTTGTTCTGGTGCTCAGCTCTGCCGCGCTGACTGTGGCGCTGGCGATTACGGTTCTGGCGGCGGCGGCACTGGACCGGCGGTTCGACCTGCCGCCGCTGTCGGCCTTCATTCAGCTGGGCGCGGTCGTTCTGGGGTATCGGCTGGTCGCGGACCCGGGCATAGATTTCGGCTTTTATGGCCCGCTTGGCGCGGTTCTGTTGTCCTTTCTCGGGGCGATCGGCGCGGTTGTGGGGGCGTCCTTTGCGTTGGGCAGCCGGCACCGGCCCGCGACAAAGGTCGTGCTGGAATCGGCGATGTTCGGCTATATCGGGGTGTTTGCCTCTGTCATGCTGTTCCGCGCCATCAAGGCCTCGACCGGCAGCGAAAGCGGGTTTTTCAGCCATTGGGGCATGGGTATTGCAGCCGTCATCTGGCTTGCCGCAGGCTTTGCGCAGATCGACCGGATCCGCGCGGGCGGGCCTTTGGCGGGGGTGCGCAAGGTGTTGGGCGGTGTGTTCTGGGCCATCGCGCTGGTCGCGGTGGTCTTTGCGGCTGTTTTGCTGAATCCGCTGTCGGGGGGCAACTTCTTGTTCGGCAGGGATGCGGTGCTTGGTCCTGTCTTTGCCAATACGCTGGCGGTTGCCTATCTGTTTCCGGCGGTGGCACTGGGCCTGATCGTGCAGCGGTTGACGCATCTGAACCGGCGCGTCCGGCAGGGGTTGGGCGGCTTGGCGGTGGCGCTTGTGGTGCTTTATACCGGCCTTGCCATCCGGCATTTCTGGCGCGGCGCGGATATTGCCGCGTCCGGTGTCACCTCGCCCGAACTCTACAGCTATACCGTCGCGCTGCTGATCGCGGGGGCGGGGTTGCTGTATCAGGCCATCGCGCGGCGCGCGCCCTTGTTGCGCAAGGCCGGAATGGGGGTGATCGGGCTGACCGTGGCCAAAGTGTTCCTGATCGACATTGCGGGGCTTTCGGGGCTGACGCGGGTCTTCTCGTTGCTGGCGCTTGGCCTGTCGCTGGCCGGTCTGGCATGGCTGAACCGCTGGGCGGCGGGCAGGGCGGGGGGCAGCGGGGCAGAGCCGCCCGCACCAACATAGCGCGGGCACTGGACGGGGCGCGCGGGCGGGCCTATAACGCGGCCTATGACCCGTATATTCGCGATTATCATTCGAATTACGTGCCCGGCGCTTTGACAAGTCAAGCCGCCGGGACAAGGCGTATGATCCCTCCGCGCCGCCCCTGATCCCCATTCCGAATACCCTGACAGGACCGCCCCATGTGCGCCGATACGCCCGACCTTCCCGACTATAAAGCCACGCTCAACCTGCCCGAAACCGACTTTCCGATGCGGGCGGGACTGCCCAAGCGAGAGCCCGAATGGCTGGACCGCTGGGCGAAGATCGGCGTCTACGACCGCCTGCGTGAAAAGACCGGCCGCGCGCCCTTTACGCTGCACGACGGCCCCCCCTATGCGAACGGGCACCTGCACATCGGCCACGCGCTGAACAAGATCCTGAAGGATATGGTCGTGCGCAGTCAGCAGATGATGGGCAAGGACGCCCGCTATATCCCCGGCTGGGATTGTCACGGTCTGCCGATCGAATGGAAGATCGAGGAACAATACCGCGCCAAGGGCAAGAACAAGGACGAAGTGCCGGTTGTGGATTTCCGTCAGGAATGCCGCAAATTCGCCGAAGGCTGGGTGGATATCCAGCGCGAGGAATTCAAGCGTCTGGGCGTCACCGGCAAATGGGACAACCCCTATCTGACGATGAACTTCCACGCCGAACGCGTGATCGCCGAGGAATTCCAGAAGTTCCTGATGACAGGCACGCTGTATCAGGGATCGAAACCCGTGATGTGGTCGCCGGTCGAAAAGACCGCGCTGGCCGAGGCCGAGATCGAGTATCACGACCACAAGAGCCACACGATCTGGGTGCCGTTCCGCATTGCGGGCGGCTTCGGTGATCTGGCATCCGCGCGCGTCGTGATCTGGACGACAACCCCCTGGACGATCCCGTCGAACAAGGCCGTCGCGTTCAACCCGTCCATCGCCTACGGCCTGTACCGCGTCGATGCGACGGCAGAGGAAAGCTGGACTGCCGCCGGCGATCTCTATCTGCTGTCGGACGCGCTGGCCGAAGAGGTTTTGACCAAATCCCGCGTGACAGAGCACACCCGCCTGCGCGATGTCAGCGCAGAGGAACTGGGCGGTTTGACCCTTGCCCACCCGCTTGCCGGTCTCGACGGTGCGAACGGCTTCTGGGACTACCCGGTTCCGATGATCGACGGCGATCATGTGACCGATGACGCGGGCACGGGCTTTGTCCATACAGCACCCAGCCACGGCGCCGACGACTACGAGGCGTTCGTGAAGCGCGGCTGGACCGACCGGATGACCCACAACGTCGGCGAGGAATCCGAATTCCTGCCGCATGTGCCGTTCTTTGCGGGGCTGCAGGTCTTTGACCGCAAGGGCAAGGAAGGCAAGGCCAACACCACCGTGATCCAGAAGCTGGTCGAGGCCGGTGCGATCATCGCGCGCGGCACGGTCAACCACAGCTATCCGCACAGCTGGCGGTCAAAGGCACCGATCATCTTCCGCAACACGCCGCAGTGGTTTGCCGCCATCGACCGCCCCGTCGGCGACGGGCAGGACACCTATGGCACCACGATCCGCCAGCGGGCGCTGACCAGCATCGACCAGCTGGTGACGTGGACGCCGCAGACCGGCCGCAACCGCCTGTATTCCATGATCGAGGCGCGGCCCGACTGGGTTCTGTCGCGTCAGCGGGCCTGGGGTGTGCCGCTGACCTGTTTTACCAAAAAAGATGCGCTGCCGACAGACCCCGACTTTCTGCTGCGCGACCCTGCGGTCAATGCCCGCATCGTTGACGCGTTCGAGGCCGAGGGCGCCGACGCGTGGTATATGGATGGCGCGAAAGAGCGGTTCCTTGGCGGGCTGCATGACACCGACGCCTATACACAGGTGTTCGACATTCTGGACGTCTGGTTCGACAGTGGCTCGACCCATGCGTTCGTGTTGCGCGACCGCAAGGATGGTTCTGCCGATGGTTTGGCCGACCTCTATCTGGAAGGCACCGACCAGCATCGCGGCTGGTTCCATTCGTCGATGTTGCAGGCCTGCGGCACCATTGGCCGCGCGCCTTATCGCGGGGTGCTGACCCATGGCTTTACCTTGGACGCCAAGGGCAACAAGATGTCCAAGTCGGTCGGCAATACCGTCGCCCCCGAAAAGGTGATCCAGCAATACGGCGCCGATATCCTGCGGCTTTGGGTGGCGCAGTCCGACTATACGACCGACCTGCGGATCGGCGACGAGATCCTGAAGGGCGTTGCAGACAGCTATCGCCGGTTGCGCAACACCATGCGTTTCCTTTTGGGGTCGCTGAACGATTTTTCAGAGGACAAGCGCGTGGCCCCAGAGGCGATGCCAGAAATGGAGCGTTGGGTGCTGCACCGTCTGGCCGAACTGGATGTGACCGTGCGCGAGGGCTATGCGAAATACGATTTCCAGGGCGTGTTCCAGGCGATTTTCACCTTCGCGACGGTCGATCTGTCGGCGTTCTATTTCGACGTGCGCAAGGATGTCTTGTATTGCGACGGTGCCTCTGCCCGCCGTGATGCGGCGCTGACGGTTCTTGATATCCTGTATCACCGCCTGACAACCTGGCTGGCCCCGATTCTGGTATTCACCATGGAAGAGGTCTGGCTGGAGCGGTTCCCCGGCGATGACAGCTCTGTTCACCTGACCGATATCCCCGAAACGCCTGCCCGGTGGCGCGACGAGGCCCTGGCCGCGAAATGGTCCACCGTGCGCCGTGTGCGCCGCGTTGTGACCGGTGCGCTGGAGGTCCAGCGCACCGCAAAAGAGATCGGCGCAAGTCTGGAAGCGGCCCCGACCGTCTATGTCGATGCGGCGACCGCAGAGGTGCTGAAAACCGTCACCTTCGACGACATTTGCATCACCTCTGGTATTCATGTGTCGACCGACGCGGCACCCGATGGCGCGTTCACGCTGGACGATGTGGTCGGCGTTGCGGCGGTGTTCGCGCGGGCGGATGGCGACAAGTGCCAACGCTGCTGGAAGATCCTGCCGGACGTGGGCCGCCATGCCCATGCAGGCGTTTGCGCCCGCTGCGACGCGGCGTTGTCATGACCGGTGCAAAGGTCCGCGTTGTCGAAACACAGGCGGACCTTGACCTTTGCCTGGCGATCCGGCGCAAGGTCTTTGTCGAGGAACAGAAGGTTCCCGCCGAAGACGAGTGGGATGATCAGGACGCCGCTTGCACCCATTTCCTTGCGGTCCATCAGGGCGAGGTGTCGGGCACGGCGCGTCTGGCCATGGTCGATGGCTATGCCAAAATCCAACGCGTCGCAGTCCTGCCGTTCGCACGGGGAACGGGCCTTGGCGCGACGATCATGCGCGAGGTGATCGCGCATATCCGCACCGGCGGCACCGTCGGGCGCGTGGTTCTGGGGGCGCAGATCCATGCGGTCGGGTTTTATCAAAAGCTGGGGTTCGAACCCTTTGGCGACATCTATCTGGATGCGGGGATAACGCACCGCGACATGGCGCTTACCCTTTAGGCTGCTGTTGTCAGCGCTTCGGGAAAATCTGCTGGGCGATACCGGCGAACAGCAGATAGATGCTGGTCACAACCAGCCCCCAATGGGAATAGCTGCCCGCGCCAAAATCAATCCACGCCGACCATCCGGCAAAACCCGTCCACGCCAGCGCGACCGGCAAAGAGAGGCTGCGCCAACGCTCTGTCCGCACGGGGTGGATGAATTTCAGCGGAACGAACATTGCCCCTGCCAACAGGCTGACCAGTGCCAGTATGATCCAGAAATTCGGCTCCAGCGCGAACAATACGATGACCAGCATGTTCCAGCACCCCGGAAAGCCCGAAAAGCTGTTGTCTTTGGTCTTCATCCGGGTGTCGGCGAAATACATCGCGCTGGCAAAGGTGATGACAATGATGACGATCCAGCCGGTCCATCCGGGCAACAGGCCGGACTTGAACAGGGCGTAGGCCGGAATGAACACATAGGTCAGGTAGTCGATGATCAGGTCCAGAAGGACGCCATCGAACTGCGCCGCGTGGGTTTTCACATCATATTTGCGGGCCAATGGGCCGTCGACGCCATCCACCGCAAAGGCGACGACCAGCCAGAGGAACATCAGGCTCCATTTCTGGTCGACGGCCGCCAGCATCGCAAGCATGGCAAAGACCGCGCCGGTGGCGGTGAACAGATGAACGGCAAGGGCGCGGATTTGTGGTGTCATGGATCGCCTCATGGCCGAAAATAGCCGAATGTGCAACGGCTCAGGCCTTGGGATGGGATTTTTCGTAGACTTCCATCAGGCGCGCGGTGTCGACTGCGGTATAGGCCTGCGTGGTTGACAGGGACGCATGGCCCAGCAATTCCTGAATGGTCCGAAGGTCGCCCCCCGCGCTTAAGAGATGCGTCGCAAAGGAATGGCGCATGGCATGGGGCGTCGCAGTGGCGGGTAGGCCAAGCTGCATGCGGGCCTGCTCCATCGCCTTTTGGATCAGACGCGGCGACAATGGCCCGCCGCGTGCGCCACGAAACAGCGGCTGGTCCCGCTCGACCGGATAGGGACAGGCGCGGGTGTAACGGGCGACGGCATCGCGTGCGACGTCGATCACGGGCACGATGCGTTCCTTGCCGCCCTTGCCGATGATGCGCAAAACCTCTGGCAGGGGCGCGTCGGCGCCGGTCAGCCCCAGCGCCTCTGATATCCGCAATCCGCAGCCATAAAGCAGGGTAACGGCGGCGACATCGCGCAGCGCGATCCAGTCGGTGCGCGATTGCAGTTCGACGGTTTCGATCATCGCGCGGGCGGCGTCTTCGGCCAGAGGGCGCGGCAGCTTTTTCTGGAACTTCGGGCTGCGGGTGGCCAGAACGGCGGTCGGGTCGAAATCCTCGCGCTCTGCCAGCCAGCGGAAAAAGGTCTTGACCGCCGACAACGACCGCGCCAGCGACCGCGCGCCCACACCGCGCGCACGCTCGTGCGCCATCCAGGCGCGCATGTCGGACAGGGCAAGCGTCTTTAGCGGGGCGATTCCGGTGCTGTCGCCAAAATGTTGGGTGATGAACGCCAGAAAGCCCAGAACATCGGTCCGGTAGGCTGAAATCGTGTTCGCCGCCGCGCCGTCAAGCGATTTGAGGTGGGAAAGCCACCCCTCCATCGCATCCCGCGCGGCGGGGGAAATCATCACGACAGCCAGCGGCGCATGGCTCTTTCAAAGACGCCCGCAAAGAAGGCCAGAAGGTCGGTGCCCTGCTGTGGTTTGAATTGGTGCGGGTCTTCGGCGCCCAGAACCAGCATGCCGGGCAGGCGGCCTGCGCCAAAGTCCAGCTTCAGCGCGGCCTCGGACCTGATCCAGTCAGAGGCTTCGCCGTAGATCACGTTGTCGTTCGGTTTCAGCTGGCGCAATGTGACCTGTCGCACGGGGATATTGCGCCCGCCGGTCAGATAGGCGTCGATGAAACCCGGTTCGGCGGAATGCAGGACCGCCCCCAGTTTCCGGATCGCCGGATCGTCGCCCTTTTGCACCGTTTCCAGCACCAGCTTGACGCAATCCACCCGCAGAATTTCGGCCACTTCAACGCCAAGGTTCTTCAGGAAGGCTTCGAATTCGACGGGATCGAGCATTTTCAGAACCGCGCGGTGAACCTGATTTGTGCCCGCGAGGTTTTCATATGCGGCGGCGATCACGCTGCGATGGGTATCCTCGAGGCGGTCAAGACGCGCCTCGAGCCGTTCCATGGCAATGCCGCGCAGATCGACGATATTCCCGCCAAGTTGCTTTTCGTTCGCGGCGATCAAGGCACGCATCAGGTCATGATCTTCCAGAATCACATCCGGGTCCGCGATGATCTTTTCGCGAAGGTCGTCCTGTATCAGGGCGCTGTTTGTCATGCCTGCCTCGTCTTGTTTCGCGAACTATAGCGCAGGTTACAGGATTTTCTGACCGGTTTTTTCCCAGTCTTTCAAAAACTGCGCAAGACCGGCGTCTGTCAGCGGGTGATCGGCCAGCTTTTTGATGACCGATGGCGGTGCGGTGATCACATCGGCACCGATGCGCGCGGCGTCGGTGATGTGGTTCACAGTGCGGATCGAGGCCGCAAGGATCTGCGTTTCAAAGCCGTAGTTGTCATAGATCTGGCGGATATCCGCGATCAGTTCCATGCCGTCGATGTTCACGTCGTCAAGGCGACCGATGAACGGAGAGATGAAGGTTGCGCCGGCTTTGGCCGCCAGCAGCGCCTGATTGGCCGAAAAACACAGCGTCACGTTGACCATGTTGCCTTCGCCCGACAGAACCTTGCACGCCTTCAGGCCGGCCCATGTCAGCGGCACCTTTACGGCGATGTTATCGGCGATCTTGGCCAGCTTGCGGCCCTCGGCGATCATGTCGTCGGCTTCGGTGGCAACCACTTCGGCGCTGACGGGGCCGGACACGATCCCGCAGATTTCCTTGGTCACTTCAAGAATGTTGCGACCGGACTTCATGATCAGGGAGGGGTTGGTCGTGACTCCATCAACCATTCCCAGATCGTTGAGTTCGGCGATTTCGTTGATCTCGGCTGTATCGACAAAGAATTTCATGGTTTTTGTCCTGCTTGGGTTGGTCTTTGGTTCGGCTGTGTTCTAGCCTATGCACGGGCTTGCTGAAAGCCCTTTAGGGAACCTGCCGTTTGTCTGACCTGCAATTTTTTCACGAAGGCGCCCTGATCGGTGTTCTGACCGCGCAACCGCTGGACCGTGTGCTGGATTACAAGGCACCCGAAGGCGGATGTATGCTGGGGGCCTTTGTCGAGGTGCCGCTGGGCCCGCGCAAGGTGCTGGGGGTTGTCTGGGGCGAAGGGCAGGGCGGATATGACCTTGCCAAGGTGCGGGCCGTTATCCGTGTGCTGGATGCCGTCCCGATGCGCCATGAAATGCGGAGCTTTCTGATCCGGGCGGCGGATTACACGCTGACGCCGCTGACCGCGATGTTGCGGCTGGCCACCCGGTCGCCGGGCTTGGGTGATCCGCCCTCGATGCGCAAGGTTCTGCGATTGGCGAATGCCGACCCCGATCGCGCCACCGACGCGCGGCGGCGGGTGATCGGGGTGATGCAGGAATACGGCGGGCTGGCGTTCACCCCTGCCGAACTTGCGGAATACGCGGGTGTTGGCACGGGCGTGATCAAGGGATTGGTCAAGCAAGGGGTCATTGTCGAAGAGGACACGCCGCGTGATCTGCCCTATCCGCGCCTTGATGCGGGTCACAGTGCGGTGGACCTGACACCCGAGCAGGCCGAAGGATCGGCCAGATTATGCGCCGCTGTCGCCTCTGGCAAATACGGCACGACCTTGCTGAAAGGCGTTACCGGATCGGGCAAGACAGAGGTCTATCTGGAGGCGGTCGCCGAATGCCTGCGCAAGGGCCGTCAGGCGCTGGTGCTGTTGCCGGAAATCGCACTGACATCGGAATTCCTGACGCGGGTCGAGGCGCGGTTCGGCGCACGCCCCGCCGAATGGCATTCCGGCGTCACCACGACCGAGCGCCGCCGCTGCTGGCGCATGGTGGGCGAGGGGGAGGCGCAACTGATTGTGGGCGCACGGTCGGCGCTGTTCCTGCCCTACCGCGACCTTGGCCTGATTGTGGTCGATGAAGAACACGACACATCCTACAAGCAGGAAGAGGGTGTGATGTACAACGCCCGCGACATGGCCGTTCTGCGGGCTGCCATCTGCGGGGCGCAGGTGGTTCTGGCCTCTGCAACGCCCAGTCTTGAAAGCTGGGTCAATGCAGACGCGGGCAAATACACTCGCCTGACGTTGACCTCGCGGTTCGGAGCGGCGGTGATGCCGGACATGAAGGCGATCGACATGCGGCCAGAGGCGTTGCCGTCGACCCGCTGGATCTCGGATGTTCTGGCGGGCGAGGTGCGCAAGCGGTTGGCGAAGGGCGAACAGTCGTTGTTGTTCATCAACCGCCGCGGCTATGCCCCGATTACGCTGTGCCGCGCGTGCGGGCATCAGATCGGCTGTGACCATTGCGACGCGCGCATGGTCGAACACAGGTTCCAGAACCGCCTTGTGTGCCACCAGTGCGGCGAGACGAAACCGATGCCCACGATCTGCCCCGGTTGCGGTGCCGAAGACCGGCTGGCCCCTGTTGGTCCGGGGGTAGAGCGGTTGGGCGAGGAAACCGCGGCGCTGTTCCCCGATGCCCGCGTCGCGGTCTTGTCGTCGGATCTGTTCGGATCGGCGCGGGCGCTGAAGGCGCAGATCAAGGCAATCGCGGATGGCGAGGCCGATATCATCATCGGAACGCAATTGGTGGCCAAGGGGCACAACTTTCCTTTGCTGACCCTTGTGGGGGTGATCGACGCCGATCTGGGTTTGCAGGGATCGGACCTACGGGCCGCCGAACGGACATTCCAGCTGATGCGTCAGGTTGCGGGGCGGGCGGGGCGGATGGACAAACCCGGCATGGCCCTTTTGCAGACCTACCAGCCCGAACACCCCGTGATCCGCGCGATTCTGTCCGGCGACGAGGAGGGGTTCTGGAAGGCCGAGGCGGAAGAGCGCAAGGCTGCGGGGGTTCCCCCTTACGGGCGGATGGCGGGGATCATCCTGTCGTCGCCCGATGTTGCGCAGGTCTTCGATCTGGGGGCACAGATGGCGCGGCATGACGGCCCTTTGCGGGCAATCGGGGCGCAGGTCTACGGACCCGCACCGGCCCCCATCGCGCGGATCAGGGGGCGGCACCGTGTGCGGTTGCTGGTGAAAGCCGAAAAGGCGGCACCTTTGCAATCGGCGCTGCAGAAATGGGTGGCCCAGTTCAAGATCCCGAACAGCATCCGTTTGCAGATTGATATTGATCCCCAGAATTTCTTCTAAGGTTTTCGCGGATTTACAGTAGGCTGGCCGGACAGGGGTGGCCCGCCTTCGGATATTTGCGATCTGCCGCCTGTCCAAATGGGCAGGTTGTCGCGTGCCGTTTCAATATGTGATCAGGGGCGTCGGTTCGGTAAATATCGAGAAAATGTCTGTAATCAGGGAGAGCGTGTGGAAAACTGGGACGACTACCGGATTGTGATGGCACTGGCCCGCTTTGGATCAATGAGCGATGCCGCGCGGAATATCGGCACCAATGTGACGACTGTCTCGCGGCGGATCCAGCGGCTGTCCGAAGGCACGAACGAGCAGATCGTCACCCGCACGAAGACCGGTTGGGCGCTGACGGGGCACGGGGCCGCGCTGGTGGAGCTTGCGGAAGAGTTCGACAGCCGTCTGGCGGAATTGAACGCGGGCGTCCTTCAGGAAGACACGGCGTTGCGCCGGATCAGCATCAGCACAATCGAGTTTCTGATGCACGAATGCCTGATTCCGTTCCTGCCCCTGTTTCAGGAAACCTGCCCGAATGTCGAACTTGATATCATCACCAGCGACAAGACGGTCAGTCTTGCCTATGGCGAGGCCGATCTGTCGGTCCGTCTTGGCCGTCCGACAGAAGGGCGGCTGATCGGAAAGCAGATCGGCGAAGTCCCGATCGGGTTTTTCCGCAATGAAGGGTCAACGAACCCCGATTGGGTCGGGTTGCCAAGGGAACTGGACTGGACAGCGGAGATGCAAGCGGCAGAGGCGTTTTTCGGGCGCCCACCCAAGATCCGGCTTCAGACATTTCAAGCGATCGTATCGGCGGCGGATATAACCGGACTGGGATGCGTCGCGCCCGGATTTCAGGTGCCCGAGGGGGCGAACCTGCGCCCCTTGCTTGGGGCACAGGGCGAAGGACAGTGTAGTGTGACGCGTGAAATCTGGTTGGTCTTTCATGAAACCCGGCGCAAGGATCCGACCCTGCGGCGGGTTGCGGACTGGATCGAACATTGCTTCAAATCCATGCACCTGTCTGGCAGATAGGACCTACCCTGCCTGCAACCGGCCCGCGCGCTGATCGACCATGAGGTCGGTTGCCATAGCCCCCGCCCACATAGAGGCCAGCGCCAGCCAGGCGGTGCCCACAAAGATAGACCCCCCGGTCACGCCCGCCCCGATGGCGCAGCCGCCTGCCAGCATCCCGCCAAAACCCATCAAGGCCGCGCCCAGCATCGCGCGCCGCATGTTGGCTTCTGTCTCGAACCCTTCGAACTTGAATTCCCGCGTTGCGACAGCCGCCAGAAAAGCGCCCAGAACAACGCCGGGCACCAGCCCCACATCGAATTCCAGAACCGCGTTCCGGCTAAGGAAAAACATCAGGCTATGCGCCGACGGGCCGGTGAATGTCGCACTTTCGATCTGGACGGGGTCAAAGGCTATCTGTGCCAGCCCAAAGGTCAGCACCCAGCCCACGGCAACAGAAAACCCGACACCAGAGGCAAAGACCAGCCGCGACAACCCGATCCGGTTGCGCCGCGATATCACAAGGGCCAGCGCGGCGATCATCAGGCCAAGCACCAGCCCCGAGGCCGCAGGCAAACCCGAAGCGTCGAGCAGGTTCACGTTCTTGCCGCCTTCGGTCATCCAAAGCGCCGCCAACCGGTCACGCAAGGGCGACAGCATGCCCTGAAGGCTCATCTGGGCGACAACGGCGAATATCAGGCCCGAAACCAGCGACCGCAGGTTGCCAGATGCCGCCAGCACCAGCAACCGGCCAGAGCACCCGCGCGCCAGAACCATGCCAACGCCAAAGACAAGCCCGCCGATCACGGCCCCCGACCACGATCCGGTGACGGCCATCATGCGGGCATCGGCAGGGCGCATCAGCCCCGCAAGCGCTGCGGCCTGAACCCAGACCAAAGCGGTGGAAAACGTTAGCAACCAGACCGATACGCGAGGGCCCATCTGGCCACGCGCGAATTCCACCGTGGCCGCTCGCAGGCAGAATTTGGACCGCTGCGCCGCGACGCCAAAGATCAGGCCGGTGATCAACCCGAACAGAGCGGCGGTGGGGGCCTCGCCGATGCGATTTACAATGCCAAGAATGTCCATTCGTCTGCCCTTTTCGTATGTTTGCTGCTTGATGCCAGAATGGCAAAGGGGCGACATTGATTCAGATCATAGGGTCAAGTTTCACTCGCCAAGGTTCGGGTTTCCGCATATCTGCGAGGGATGGCTTCACATTTCGCACCCTTCCCCCTTGCCGAAGCGCGGCATCTTCCGCGGTGGCGACGACCGCAGACGCTGTTGTTCCTCATGGCCTTTGCCATGCCGATCGCCTTTGCCACATGGTCGGCGCTGCTGAACAACTTTGTCATCGAGGTGGCGCATTTCGACGGGGTCCACATCGGGTGGCTTCATACCGTCCGCGAGGTTCCGGGATTTCTGGCGATCGGGGTAATCGCCCTGATCATGGTCATCCGCGAGCAGGTGCTGGGGTTGATCGCGCTGGCGCTGCTGGGCTGTGCCACGGCGCTGACCGCGTGGTTTCCCGGCCTTTACGGGATTCTGACGCTGACCCTGCTCAGCTCTATCGGGTTTCACTACTTTGAAACGGTCAACCAGTCGCTACAGTTGCAGTGGATCCCCAAAGACCGCGCGCCGCAGACTTTGGGCTGGATCGTCGCCATGGGGTCGGCCGCTTCGCTGGTGTCCTACGGGCTGCTGGTCGCCACGTGGAAGACGTTCGATCTGTCTTACAATACGGTTTACATGATCGCGGGCGGCACCACCGCGCTGATCGCGCTGTTCTGCTTTATCGCCTACCCACAGTTTGAATCGCCACATCCGCAGTTGAAAACATTTGTCCTGCGCCGCCGTTACTGGCTGTATTATGCGCTGCAATTCATGTCCGGTGCGCGGCGCCAGATCTTCACCGTCTTTGCCGCCTTCATGATGGTCGAAAAGTTCGGCTTTGAGGTGCACGAGGTCACGGCATTGTTCCTGATCAACTTTTTGGCGAATATGATCTTTGCACCCCTGATGGGCCGCGCCGTTGCGTTCTTTGGCGAGCGCCGGATGCTGATGTTCGAATATGCCGGGCTGATCTGCGTGTTCCTGGCCTATGGCGGGATCTACTATGCCGGTTGGGGTGTCCTGCTGGCGGCAACGCTGTATGTCATCGACCATCTGTTCTTTTCGCTGGCCTTCGCGCTAAAGACCTATTTTCAGAAAATCGCCGACCCGCAAGACATCGCGCCGACAGCCGCCGTGGCCTTTACCATCAACCACATCGCGGCGGTGTTTTTGCCGGCCTTCCTGGGCTATCTTTGGGTGACATCGCCGGGGGCCGTGTTTTTTCTTGCGGCAGGGATGGCGGCAACGTCGCTGGCGCTGGCAATGTTGATCCCGCGCCACCCGGTCAAGGGTCACGAGACGGTGTTTTCACGCGCGCTGCCCCTGCCGGCAGAGTAGAACGCAGAGTGGAAAATCGCGCGGACCCGCTTATATACAAAGGCACCCCGTAAACAGGAGACCTGCAATGTTCGGCCTTTCCCGCAAGAAAACCGATATGATCACCGCCAAGGACGCCCTTGCCGGTCGCGCAACCGCCATCCCCACCGCCAAAACCCATTTTGTGAACGGCGCGCCTTTGTCGCTGGATGTTCCCCATGGGATGGAGGAGGCGATGTTCGGCATGGGCTGTTTCTGGGGGGTAGAGCGTATCTTCTGGCAACTGGACGGCGTCTATTCCACCATGGTCGGCTATGCGGGCGGATATACCCCCAATGCGACCTATCAGGAGGTCTGCACAGGCCAGACCGGCCATAACGAGGTGGTGCGCGTGGTCTATGACCCTGCGGTCATCGGCTACGACGACCTGTTGCGCGTTTTCTGGCAGGGGCACAACCCGACCCAAGGTATGCGACAGGGCAACGACAGCGGCACGCAGTACCGTTCGGGTATCTACACCTATACCGCCGCGCAAAAGACAGCGGCAGAGGCGTCGCGCGCCGGCTACGCGCCGCGTCTGGCCACGGCGGGCTTTGGCGCGATTACCACAGAGATTGCCGATGCGCCGACCTTCTACTTTGCCGAAGAGTATCATCAGCAGTATCTGGCGAAAAATCCGGCGGGATATTGCGGCATCGGCGGCACAGGCGTGACCTGCCCGATCGGCACAAACGCCTGACGCATGGCTTGACGGGGGCAGGGGCGCGGTCTATCCGCGCCCTAACCCGTTTGAAAGGTCGCTGACATGCCAACCTACACCGCCCTGACAACCCTTGCCGACAAAGACGCCGCCGAAGCGATGGGCGAGGCGATGGAGATGATGACACCGGAACCCACCGGCGTCGGCGTGTTCGAGATCGAGGATGGCAGCGGCTTGTGGGAGGTCGGCGGCTATTTCGTCGAGGCACCGGACAGCGCCGATCTGGCCTTGCTTGCCGCGGCCTATGACGCCGCGCCGTTCGCGGTGTCCGAACTGCCCGAAACCGATTGGGTCGCCAAAGTCCGCCGCGATCTGGCCCCGGTCGTCGCCGGGCGGTTTTTCGTATATGGCAGCCATGATGCCGACAAGGTCCCCGCGGATAGCATCCCCCTGCTGATCGAGGCCGCGATGGCCTTTGGCACCGGCCACCACGGCACGACGCTGGGCTGCTTGCGCGCATTGGACCGTCTGGCAACGGCTGGGTTTGTCGGGTCGAACGTGGCCGACATCGGCTGCGGAACGGCTGTTCTGGCGATGGCTGCGGCCAAGATCTGGCCAAATCCGGTTCTGGCAAGCGACATCGACATGGTCGCCGTCGATGTGGCGGTTGCCAATGTGGCCTGCAACGCGCTGGAGGGCCGGGTGACATGTGTCGAGGCCGCAGGGTTCGACCACCCTGTGCTGTCAGGCGCCGCGCCATTCGATCTGGTCTTTGCCAATATCCTGAAAGGCCCGCTGATTATGCTGTCGCCCGATATGGCCAAGGCCATTGTTCCGGGTGGCTATGCGATTCTTTCGGGAATTCTGAATGAACAGGCGGATGAGGTTGCGGGCGTTTATGCACGCAATGGATTTAATGTGGTCCATCGTGAAGAGATTGTTGACTGGACGACCCTGACGCTTGGCAAGCTTTAACGAAAACCCTTGTTTATATGGCTGAATCCACGGGGTTGCCTTAGTATTGCCACAATGTGTCTTAATAAAGGCATGCGGGCGGGGGCCTGAACCTTCGGAGGCTGTTATGGCTGATGCCAATCTCCAGGATTTCGGTAAACGGTTGACCAGATTGAACAGTAAACATCGAAAGATGGCGCAGGGGTATATTACCTCTGTAAATCATGACGGCCTTATCATTGCACGACCAAGACGCAGCGGCCCGCGAGTTCCCGTAAAGGGTTTGGTGCTGACGCTGATTGCCTTGTTCGGTCTGAAAGGGTTCCTGTATGTGAACCTTGGCGCAATCACCTACACCGAACGCGTTGGAAAGCTGCAAAGCGGCACTGTCGTCGAACAGTTCGGCGCCTATGTCATGCAGGCCGACCCTGTAACGCTTTGGGTTGCGGATCAAATTCACAATGTTCTTAAGTGAATTTTAAAAAGGTATTCAAAGAAAATTCATTTCATACGAGAAAGGCCGCGCCGGTTTTATCCGGTCGCGGCCTTTTGCCAATGTCGAAAACGACAGGAATGCCGACAGCGACTACTTGCTGCCTGCGATCGCCTCGATATCGCCACGGCACAGGCCGATATCGTCCAGCTCGCGGTCGGTCAGCTTGGACAGCGACGACCGTGTGACGCGGGCATCGTTCCAGGTTGCAACGGCCGCAAAAGTGTTCATCACGAATTTGGACAGGCGGCTTCCGAAAGAAGAGCCGGTGGCCAGAGGGCGGGTGGTGTCAAAAGCTGCCATTTCAGCGGTCCTTGAATGCGCAACACGCCTTATGCTGTTGCCTTGATGACCGTCATCTAGGAGCTAATATTCTGCACAGCAATACGGTGCGATTGCATAATAACTATGCGTTTTATGCATGGCATCTTTCGGATGAAAAAGGTCGGTTTCCGGGGCATGCTTCAAAGGCGACAAATGTCGTTTTCAGGCAGGCGCGCGACGTATTGCATCCGCATTTTATGGATTGCCGCGAAAATGGAGTAAACATCCTGCAGAAAGTCTTAAGACTGGCGGATGTTCGCGTTTCGTGCTACTGCGTCAAAAAAGAAACAACTTTATTGAGTCAGGACAGGGCATGCGGGTTTTGGGGATTGATCCGGGGCTTCGGAACATGGGTTGGGGCCTGATCGATGTCGACGGGTCGCGACTCAGTCATGTGGCGAACGGGGTCTGCCACTCTGTCGGGGATGATCTGGCGCAGCGACTTCTTAGCCTTCACACGCAGATGACCGAGGTGGTCCAGCGCTATGCGCCCGACACTGCCGCTGTGGAACTGACATTCGTGAACAAGGACGGGGCTGGCACGCTGAAACTGGGGCAGGCGCGGGCGATTGCGCTGCTGGTTCCGGCGCAGGCGGGGCTGACCGTTGGTGAATATGCACCCAACGCGATCAAGAAGACGGTCGTTGGCGTCGGGCACGCGGACAAGGCGCAGGTTGCCCATATGGTAAAGCTGCAATTGCCGGGTGTCGTGCTGATGGGGCCCGATGCGACCGATGCGCTGGCTATTGCGCTTTGTCATGCGCATCATGCAAAGTCGGCAGGGCGGCTGGCAGCGGCCCTTTTGCAGGCTGAAAACAGGTCACAGATGAAAGCCGGGGCATGATCGGGAAACTAAGTGGCAGGATCGACTATCGCGGGACCGATCACGTTCTGATCGATGTGCGCGGGGTCGGGTATATCGTCTATTGCTCTGACCGGACGCTGGCCGGCCTGCCCCCGGCGGGCGAGGCGGTGGCGCTTTATACCGAACTGTTGGTGCGCGAGGATCTGTTGCAGTTGTTCGGCTTTACCACGCTGGTCGAAAAGGAATGGCACCGCTTGCTGATTTCGGTTCAGGGGATCGGGGCGAAGGCCGCGATGGCCATACTGGGCACGCTTGGCCCCGATGGCGTTGGCCGCGCGATTGCCCTTGGCGACTGGAACGCGGTCAAGGCGGCCCCCGGCGTCGGCCCCAAGATTGCCCAGCGTGTGGTGCTGGAACTGAAAGCCAAAGCGCCCGGCGTCATGGCGATGGGCGGCACCGTGGCGCAGGCGCAGGGAACGGAACAGGCAGACGTGATCGAAAGCGACCCGCCCAAGGCCCGGCCCGCCCCCGCCCCGAACCCCAATGCCTCGGCGCAGGCAGAGGCGCTGTCGGCGCTGTCCAACCTTGGCTATGCGCCGGGCGAGGCCGCAGGGGCCGTGGCCCAGGCCGCTGGCGATGCCCCCGGGTCCGACACATCCACCCTGATCCGCGCAGCGCTGAAGCTGCTGGCACCAAAGGGCTAGGGCATGGAAACCCCCGACCCGACCCTGCGCGGTGTGCGCCAGCCAGAGGACCACGACCGCGCGATGCGGCCCAAGGTGCTGGACGACTTCATCGGCCAGCAAGAGGCGCGCGGAAACCTGAAAATCTTCATCGAATCCGCCAAGATGCGCGGCGAGGCGATGGACCACACCTTGTTTCACGGCCCGCCGGGGTTGGGAAAGACGACGCTTGCGCAGATCATGGCGCGAGAGTTGGGGGTGAATTTCCGGATGACATCGGGCCCGGTTCTGGCCAAGGCGGGCGATCTGGCGGCGATCCTGACCAACCTTGAAGCCCGCGATGTGCTGTTTATCGACGAGATCCACCGGCTTAATCCGGTGGTCGAGGAGATCCTGTATCCCGCGCTGGAAGACTTCGAGCTGGACCTTGTGATCGGCGAGGGGCCTGCCGCGCGGACGGTGCGCATCGAATTGCAGCCCTTCACGCTGGTGGGCGCGACAACGCGGCTTGGCCTGTTGACGACGCCGCTTCGTGACCGTTTCGGCATCCCGACGCGGTTGCAGTTCTACACCGTCGAGGAATTGAACGAGATCGTTACCCGTGGTGCGCGGATGCTTGGCATTCCCGCCGACCCCGAAGGCGCACGCGAGATTGCCAAGCGCGGGCGTGGCACGCCGCGGATCGCGGGGCGGCTGTTGCGCCGCGTCGTGGATTTCGCGCTGGTCGAGGGCGACGGACGGATCACGCAGGCGATCGCTGACAGCGCGCTGACGCGGCTGGGGGTGGATCATCTGGGGCTGGATGGTGCCGACCGGCGCTATCTGACGCTGATCGCGGAAAACTATGCCGGCGGGCCCGTCGGGATCGAGACGATGTCGGCCGCCCTGTCGGAAAGCCGCGATGCGCTGGAAGAGGTGATAGAGCCGTTCCTGTTGCAACAGGGATTGATCCAGCGCACACCGCGTGGCCGGATGCTGGCGCAAAAGGCATGGACACATCTGGGGCTTGATGCGCCCAAACCTGTCGGACAATCTGATTTGTTCGGCAAGTAAGAGAGTATTTATGGAACAAAGTGGGGGGCGGGCATGACGCCAGAGGCGGTTCAGGCGCTATTTACGCGGTCGGGCAAGGATTATGTGTTTGCCCGCTGGGGCAGGCCGATTGTGCCTATGGTGTTCGGGGTCGACGACGCGACGCTATCGGTGCTGAAAGGCGCGATAGAGGCTGTCGTGACGCTGGCCGGTCACAAGATGGCAGAGACCGACCCGGAGCTGGGCGCGAACCTGATGGTGTTCTTCGTCAGTGACTGGCGGGAACTGACCGAGACGCCGAACCTTGACCGCCTCGTGCCGGACCTGGGGCCGCTTGTCGAGCGGTTGCAGAGCGGGGATGCGAACCAGTATCGCGTGTTCCGGTTTGACCCGGATGGCAGCATCAAGGCGGCCTTTGTCTTTGTGCGGATGGACGCGCATTTGCAGGACGTGCCGGCGGAAACCATCGCGCTGGGGCAGGCGGTTCAGGCTATTGTGCTTTGGAGCGATACGGCGTTTTCCGGTGCCTCTCCCTTGCTTGCGGCGGGGGAGGGTGCGATCTTGCGGCCCGATATCGCAAATGTCATACGCGCGGCCTATGATCCGCTTATGCCTGTCGCGGCGGGGGATGCGTCCCATGCGCTGCGATTGTTTGCGAGAATGGAGAAAGCCCGATGACCCATAGTTTTCCGCTGCGTGTCTACTATGAGGATACCGACCTTGCGGGTATCGTCTATTATGCCAATTACCTGAAGTTCATCGAACGGGCGCGAACGGAATATGTGCGGGGTCTTGGCATTGACCAGACCGCGCTGAAACGGGACGAGGGGCTGGTGTTTGCGGTGCGCCGTGTCGAGGCGGATTATCTGGCGCCTGCCAAATTCGACGACGAACTGGTGGTGCTGACGACGCTGGATGCGGTCACCGGTGCCCGCATTGTCATGAAGCAGGAGGTGACGCGCGCGGGCACAGTGCTGTTTTCGGCGCTCGTGACCCTTGTTTGTCTGACGGAAACGGGTCATGCGGCCAGATTACCAGCGAATATTCGCCTAATCTTACACTAATATGTGAATTTTGATGCCGATGACGCGCATGTGTTGGCAATCCCTCTGAACTTCCTGTATTTCTGCCTGTAATCAGAGCTGCGACAATGCAGCCCCCTAAACGAGCAGGCACATGAATACGGAAACCCTTGCGATGGCGCAGGAGATTGATTTCTCCCTTCTGGCGCTTTTTATGCGTGCTACCCTTATCGTGAAGCTCGTGATGATCATGTTGATCGTCGCGTCTTTCTGGTCGTGGTCGATCATCATCCAGAAACACATCGCCTTCCGCAAGGCCCGCGGCGAGGCGAGCATCTTTGATCGCGCGTTCTGGTCGGGAGAGCCGTTGGACGAGCTGTTCGACAAGATCGGGCCGCAACCAAGCGGACCATCGGAAAAGATATTTGCGTCCGGCATGATGGAATGGCGTCGCAGCCACCGCCAGGACGGTGGATTGATCGCGGGTGCGCAGGCGCGGATCGACCGGTCCATGGATGTGGCGATCGCCAAGGAAGCCGAGACGCTGACCGGCGGGCTGGCGTTTCTGGCGACGGTCGGGTCGACCGGCCCGTTTGTGGGTCTGTTCGGCACGGTCTGGGGCATCAAGCACGCTTTCGAGGAAATCGCGATCGCGAAGAACACCGACCTTGCGGTTGTGGCCCCCGGTATCGCCGAGGCGTTGCTGGCAACGGGGCTTGGCCTGCTGGCCGCTATTCCTGCCGTCATTTTCTACAACAAACTGTCGGCTGACAGTGACCGTATCGTCAATGGATACGAGGCGTTCGCCGATGAATTCGCGACGATCCTGTCGCGTCAGTTGGATAGCTGAGCCATGGGCGCAGGTGTCATCAAATCAGGGGGCGGGGGTGGCCGCAGGGGCCGCCGCCGCGGGAAATCCGCCGTCATGGCCGAAATCAACGTCACGCCTTTTGTCGACGTGATGCTGGTGCTGTTGATCATCTTTATGGTCGCGGCACCCTTGATGACGGTCGGGGTTCCGGTGGAACTGCCGAAAACGGCGGCGTCAAGTTTGCCGACAGAACAAGAAGAGCCGCTGACGGTCACGTTGACGCTGGACGGGATCATGATGATCCAGAACACCGAGATCCAGCCATCCGAAATGATCGCCAAGCTGCGCGCGATAGCGGCTGAACGTCAGGACGACAAAGTGTTCCTGCGGGCCGACGGCGCAATTCCTTACGAACAAGTGGTGCAGGTCATGGGGGCGTTGAATGCGGGCGGGTTCCGCAACATCGGACTGGTGACCGATACCGGCGGGCCGCGTCTTGATGGCAGCGACGGATAAGGCATCCGACTGATGAATACCGGCAACTATATCTCTGGGATCGGGCATGGCGCCCTGATTGCCTGGATCCTGATGGGTGGATTGTTGTTCAATCCCCGCCCTGATCGTCCTTTGGACGTGGCCGAGGTGTCGATTATCACCGGAGAGCAGTTTGCCGCGCTCAGCACACCCAATCCATCGCCCGAGGCGACTGATGACGTTCCCGTGCAAGAGGCCCCTTTGGCCGAGGAAACGCCGCCGCCTGCGCCTGCGCCTGCGCCCAGGCCCGCGCCGCAGCCCGCGCCGGAACCAGAGCCACAGCCGGAGCCCGACGCCGCCCCCGACACCAGCCAGATAGAGCCTTTGCCACAAGAGCAGGTGGTCGAGCCCGCGCCGGCATCGCCCGCTCCGCCCCCGGTCGAGCAAAGCGTGGCGCCCTTGCCGAAGGTCACCGCCCCCCCGAAGGAAAAGCCGGCCCCCCGGATCGCGCCCAAGGCGGCAGAGGCCCCGGCCCCTGACGCAAAGGTTGCGGAGACGGTGCAGGAAGAGGCCGTGCCGGATGCGGCCGCCGAAAAGCCGAAGCCCGCGCAGGAGGCAACAGCCCCCGAAGAGGCCGCGACCGAGATTGTGACCGAGGCGGAAAAACCTGCGGCAGCAGTCCCCGCGCCACCTTTGGCACCCAGCACATCGTCGCGCCCGAAGTCGCGCCCAACGCCCCCCAAACCGCAGGTCGCGGCGGCAGAGACACCTGTGAAACCGGTGCCCCCCGCCACGCCAGCCGCCGATCCGTTGGCCGATGCGGTCTCGGATGCTGTGGCCGCCGCCGTGTCCGAGGCGACAGCAACGCCCGCTGCTGCGGCAAAACCCGCCGCAAGTTCCGCCCCCGCCGGTCCGCCGATGACCAGCGGAGAGAAAGACGCGCTGCGTGTGGCGGTTCAGGCGTGCTGGAACGTCGGTTCGTTGTCGACAGAGGCATTGGGCACAACGGTTGTCGTTACGGTCTCGATGACGCAGGATGCAAAGCCAGAGGCATCGAGCATCAAGATGGCTTCGTACGATGGCGGATCAGATGGGGCGGCACGGCAGGCCTTCGAGGCGGCGCGCCGTGCGATCATCCGGTGCGGTGCCAGCGGTTTTAACCTGCCGGGCGAGAAATATGCAGAGTGGCAAGATATTGAAATGACGTTTAACCCCGAAAAAATGAGGATCAAATAACATGTTGCGTATCCTGACCCTCGTGCTGGCCTGTCTGGGCTGTGCTACAATCGCGGCGGCCCAGAATGGCCCGCTTCGGATCGAGATCACCGAGGGCGTGATCGAGCCCTTGCCCTTTGCGGTGCCTGCTTTCATAGCGGAAAACGCTGCGGCGGCGCAATATGCGCAGGACATCGCACGGGTGATCGCCGCCGATCTGTCGGGGACCGGTTTGTTCCGGGAACTGCCCGCCTCTGCCTTCATCTCGAACGTCACCAGCTTTGACAGCCCCGTCCAATATGCGGACTGGAAGGCGATCAATGCGCAAGCGCTGATCACCGGCGCGGTCAGCGCAGGGTCCGACGGGCGCGTGACGGTAAAGTTCCGCCTGTATGACGTGTTCTCGGGCACCGAACTTGGCGACGGGATGCAGTTGGGCGGGACCACGGGCAGTTGGCGGCGGATTGCGCATAAGGTCGCCGACCAGGTCTACAGCCGGATCACCGGCGAGGGTGGGTATTTCGACAGCCGCGTTGTTTACGTATCGGAAAAAGGCCCGAAGAACGCCCGCGAAAAGCGTCTGGCGATCATGGATTATGACGGGGCGAATGTGCAGTATCTGACCGATAGCTCGTCTATCGTGCTTGCGCCGCGCTTTTCGCCGAATGGCGACCGGGTGCTTTATACCTCCTATGTGTCGGGATTTCCGCAGATCTATTTGCTGGATGTGGCCACTGTTGGTCGCACCGCGCTTGGCGAACAACCGGGCACAATGACCTTTGCGCCCCGCTTTGCGCCCAATGGCCAGACGGTGGTTTATTCGCTGTCCGCTGGTGGCAATACCGATCTTTACAGCCAGAACATAGGCGGCACGCCAACGCGCCTGACCAATGCGCCCTCGATCGAGACCGCGCCCAGCTATTCGCCCGACGGCAGCCAGATCGTGTTTGAATCCGACCGCAGCGGCACGCAGCAGCTGTACATCATGCCCGCAGGCGGCGGCGAAGCGCGGCGCATCAGCTTTGGCGAGGGGCGTTACGGCACGCCCGTCTGGTCGCCGCGTGGTGATTACGTTGCCTTCACCAAGCAAAACGCGGGCCGGTTCCATATCGGGGTGATGCGGACCGACGGCAGCGAAGAGCGGCTGTTGACCGCGTCGTTCCTTGACGAGGGGCCGTCATGGTCACCCAACGGCCGCGTCATCATGTTCACCCGCGAAACGCAGGGCGAGGGCGGCGCACCCGCGCTTTACTCTGTCGATATTTCGGGGCGGGTTCTGAACAAGGTCAAAACCGAAGGCTTCGCGTCGGATCCGGCGTGGTCACCTTTGTTGAAATAGGGAAAACCCTCGTTTTCAAACGGGGGCGGGAATGGTAAGGTTTCGGCAATCGAGCCAAGAAACAAACGCAGGATAGAGCAGATGAAACATATGACCAAGGCGGTCTTTCTGATCGCAACGCTGGCCGTCACGGCCTGCACGAACGCTGATCGCTTTGGCGCAGGTGGCAGCGATGCCGCCGGCCTGAATGGCGCGAATGCCGCCGGTATCGACAGCAGCATGCTGGGCGGCGCGAACGATCCGCGTTCGGTTGCCTATTTCCAGCAGACAGTGGGCGACCGCGTTCTGTTCGCGGTTGACCAAAGCACCGTGTCCGATCTGGGGCGCAATACGCTGGACGGTCAGGCGTTGTGGTTGCAGAACAACCCTGAATTTGCCGCCATCATCGAAGGCCACGCCGACGAGCAGGGCACACGCGAATACAACCTTGCACTTGGCGAAAAGCGCGCCAATGCGGTGCGTGAATATCTTGCAAGCCAGGGCATCGCCAACAGCCGTATGCGTGTTGTCAGCTACGGCAAGGAGCGCCCGCTGGAGGTGTGTTCGACCGAGGCCTGCTATTCCAAAAACCGCCGTGCTGTCACGGTCATTTCTGCCGGTATTGGCAGCTAACGGAGACTGCGATGACCCGCCTGAAGGCGCTATTCCTGAGTGCAGCAATCGGTGCGGGTGTGGCTATGTCCGCACCTGCCCATGCGCAAGCCTCGCCCGAAACCCTTGCCGACATCCGGCAAGAGCTTTCGATCCTGTTCGTTGACGTTCAACGCCTGAAAACAGAGCTGTCCACGACGGGGGCCGTCTCTGCCAACTTGGGGCCCAACACGCCTTTGCAACGCGTCGATGCGATCGAGGCGGAATTGCAGCGCCTGACGTCCAAGACCGAAGAGCTTGAAAACCGGATCAACCGCGTTGTCACCGACGGCACCAACCGTCTGGGCGATCTGGAGTTCCGGCTGGTCGAGCTTGAGGGCGGCGATCTGGGGGCGATCGGGCAAACACTGCCTTTGGGCGGCGAAGCTGTTGCGGGGGCCGCCTTGCCACCGCCTGCCGCCCCCGCTGGGTCAGGCCCGGAACTGGCCGTCGGAGAGAAAGCCGATTTCGAGCGGGCGCAGGGGTCGCTCGCCTCGGGTGACTTTCGCACCGCCGCTGACCAGTTTGCGGCCTTTACCGAAACCTACCCGGGTGGTCCGCTAAGCGGCGAGGCGCATTACCTGCGCGGCGACGCATTGGAACAGCTTGGCGAAACATCGGGGGCGGCGCGCGCCTATCTCGAAAGTTTCAGTGGCTCGCCGTCCGGCCCGAAATCGGCGGATGCGCTATATAAACTTGGCACATCGCTGGGTGCGCTTGGCCAAACCAAAGAGGCCTGCGTGACATTGGGAGAAGTCGGGGTCCGGTTCCCGACCTCGCCCGCGACCGCGCTGGCGCAAACGGCGATGCGCAACCTCAGCTGCAATTGAGCGTCGGGATCGAAAACCTGACGCAGGCCTTCGGGGCTGCGGTCGCGCCGCTTCGCCTGTCTCATATCGGGATTGCCGTCTCGGGCGGGGGGGACTCTGTCGCGCTGTTGCATGCGGCTGTCGGCTGGGCGGCGCGGTCCGGGCTGCGCGTGTCGGCGGTGACGGTCGATCACGGGCTGCGCGATGCTTCGGCGACCGAGGCGGCAGGCGTTGCGGGGCTGTGCGCCGCGCTGGGTGTGGATCACACGATCCTGCGCTGGACCGACCGCGACCCCACAGGCAACCTGCAAGATCAGGCGCGGCGGGCGCGCTATGCGCTGATGACCGATTGGGCCAAAGACCGGGGTATTCCCTGTATCGCCCTTGGTCACACGGCGACCGATCAGGCGGAAACGGTGCTGATGCGCCTTGGCCGCGGGGCGGGTGTTGACGGGTTGTCGGGCATGGCGCCGCGGGTCCGGCGCGGCGGTGTCGACTGGATACGCCCGTTTTTGTCGATCGAACGACAGCCCTTGCGCGACGCATTGGCGCAGTGCGGGGCGACCTGGGTCGATGACCCGTCGAACGAGGATACACGGTTCGACCGGATCAAGGTGCGTCAGGCGCTGGTGGTTCTGGATGCCCTTGGCATCACCGTTCAGGGCCTGACACAGACCGCCGCCCGCATGGGCACCGCGCGTCAGGCGCTGGATCATCAGACGCATCAGGCGGCAACCGGCATTGCCCGGCTCGAGGACGGTGATGTCGTGCTGCACCGCGTGCCATTCCTTGCGCTGCCCGCAGAGATCAACCGCCGCCTTTTGTCCCATGCCCTGTGCTGGGTCGCGACGGCGGATTATGGCCCGCGCGAGGCCGGATTAACCAACCTGCGCAGGGCCATCGCCGAAGGGCGCAGCTTTGCGCTGCACGGGTGCCTATGTGTTGTCAGCGCGACAGACGTCCGCATCACCCGCGAATGGAACGCGGTCAGGGATATGGCGTCGGCCCCCGATCAGGTCTGGGATGGCCGCTGGACCCTGTCGGGGCCACAGCGCCCCGGCGAAACGGTGCGCGCTCTGGGCGAGGCGGGGTTGGCGCAATGCCCGGACTGGCGGCAAACGGGACGCAAGCGGATCAGCCTTCTGGCCTCTCCGTCGATCTGGAACGGCGCGGATCTGATCGCGGCGCCTTTGGCCGGAAATGCGGAAAAATGGACCGCAGAATTGGCCCTTGGGCCCACTCATTTCTTCTTAAGCATTTTATCGCATTGAACTGGGGCGGTTCATCTCTATTTTAGGTACGTGGCCGATCGGATTCCGGGCGGTCAAAAGGATTTGAGGAGAACTCCCTTGGGCAACGCGAGAAACATCGCATTCTGGGTCGTACTGTTTCTGCTGGTGTTGGCATTGTTCAACCTGTTCAGCGGCGGACAGTCAACGATTTCATCCCGCACGATAAGCTATTCCGACTTTATCTCTGCCGTTGATGGCGGCACCGTCACCAATGTGACGCTGGACGGAGAAAAAGTTCTGTTCCGCGGGGCGGACGGGCAGGACTTTGTCACCATCAAGCCGCAAGGCACCGAGGTGACAGAGCTGCTGTTGGCAAAAGACATTCCCGTATCGGCCAAGCCGCAGGAGCAGTCGGGGTTCTCGGCAATCCTGATGACCTTCCTGCCATTCGTGATTTTGATCGGTGTCTGGATCTACTTCATGAACCGGATGCAGGGCGGCGGCAAAGGCGGCGCGATGGGTTTTGGCAAGTCGCGGGCAAAACTGCTGACTGAAAAGCATGGCCGCGTGACCTTTGACGATGTCGCCGGCATCGACGAGGCCAAGGACGAATTGGAAGAAATCGTTGAATTCCTGAGAAACCCTCAGAAATTCAGCCGTTTGGGTGGTAAAATTCCAAAGGGTGCCTTGCTTGTGGGCCCTCCGGGCACGGGTAAAACCCTGCTGGCGCGCGCCATTGCGGGCGAGGCCGGCGTGCCGTTCTTTACGATTTCCGGTTCGGATTTCGTGGAAATGTTCGTTGGTGTGGGCGCGTCCCGCGTCCGTGACATGTTCGAACAGGCGAAAAAGAACGCCCCCTGCATCGTGTTTATCGACGAGATCGACGCCGTCGGTCGCAGCCGCGGCGTGGGCTATGGCGGTGGCAACGACGAGCGCGAGCAGACCTTGAACCAGTTGCTGGTTGAAATGGACGGTTTCGAGGCGAACGAAGGCATCATCATCGTCGCCGCGACCAACCGCCCCGATGTTCTGGACCCCGCATTGTTGCGCCCCGGTCGTTTCGACCGTCAGGTGCAGGTGCCAAATCCCGACATCAAGGGCCGCGAGAAGATCCTTGGCGTGCACGCCCGCAAGACCCCGCTTGGCCCCGATGTGGACCTGCGGATCATCGCCCGCGGCACACCCGGCTTTTCTGGCGCGGACCTTGCGAACCTTGTGAACGAGGCGGCGCTGGCCGCTGCGCGAATCGGCAGACGATTCGTGACGATGGAAGACTTCGAGAACGCCAAGGACAAAGTCATGATGGGCGCAGAGCGCCGCAGCATGGTCATGTCCGAGGACGAGAAAAAGCTGACCGCCTATCACGAAGCCGGTCACGCCATCGTTGGCCTGAACGTGCCGCAGCACGACCCGATCCACAAGGCCACCATCATCCCGCGCGGTCGTGCGCTGGGTCTGGTGTTGTCATTGCCCGAACGGGATCAGTTGTCGGTCACCAAGACCAAATACACCTCCAAGATCGCGATGGCGATGGGTGGCAAAGTGGCGGAGGAGCTGATCTTTGGCCCCGAGCAGGTGACATCTGGCGCGTCTTCGGACATCCAGCAGGTCAGCAAGATCGCCCGCGCGATGGTCACGCAGTTCGGCATGTCGGAAAAGCTGGGCAACATCGACTATGCGAACGAACAGCAGTCGTATCTGGGCAACTATTCCGGCGGGTCCAGCAACTCTCCTGAAACCCAGCAGTTGATCGACGCCGAAGTGCGCAAGATCGTGGACACCGGCTATGAAACCGCAAAGCGGATTCTGACCGAAAAGGCCGACGACCTGAAGCGCCTTGCAGAGGGACTGCTGGAATACGAGACGCTGACTGGCATCGAGATCGCCAAGGTCATCGCCGGCGAGCCGCTGAACCGTGGCGACGATAGCGACGACACGCCGGACAAGGGCGAAACGACCTCGATCATGTCGATTCCCAAGACCAAGCCGAAGGCAAAGTCTACCAAGGTCGATCCAGAACCGTCAGCCTGATCGCAGACCAGATTTGAACATAAACCGCCGTAGGTCCCCCTGCGGCGGTTTTTCTTTGTGCCTAACGTGGCTTGCACAGCCCGCCGGTTTTGGTCAATTTGAGCTCAGCACAGGAGATCGCGATGCCCGCATTGATGCCCACGTCTTTCACCGGCCAGATCGTCTGGCTTGGCCGCAACACCGACCGCAGCGCAACTTTGCGCAACGAACCCCTGACCGAGGCGATGGCAACATTTGCCGGTTTCGAAGGGGAGAGCCGTGCCGGCCTGACGCGCCCATCGTGCAGCCGCGTGGTCGCGCAGCATAAAAAGGGTACAACGATCCGCAACGTGCGCCAGTTTTCGGTGGTGTCGGCAGAGGAACTGGACCTGATCGCCGCCGCCATGGGCGTTGACGCGGTTGATCCCGCGTGGGTCAGTGCGTCGATTGTTATTCGCGGGATACCCGATTTCACCCATATTCCGCCTGCATCACGACTTCAGACGCAGGACGGAACGACACTGACGGTGGATATCCACAACCGCCCCTGCCATCTTCCCGCGCCTGTGATCGACGAGGATGCGCCAGGTCACGGCAAGGCGTTCAAGACGGCGGCAAACGGGCGGCGCGGCGTGCTGGCCTGGGTCGAGCGGGAAGGGATGCTGCGTATTGGTGACACTGTTACGCTGCATGTGCCCGATCAGCGCGCGTGGGATTACTACGCCGAGGCGCGGCAGACCTAGATCAGGCCAGCATCGACAAAAGGCAGGATGCGCCAAGGATCGTCACGGCAAAGGTCGTGTGGAAAATGAGTGTGGCTGCTGACATAGTGGCCTCCATTCGTAATTTCACGGGTCGTATGCAGAACCAACGTGCCGGACGCCAAAATGGTTCACCCGTTGCCCCTACGTCATTCCCGTTTCCGATCCGAAACGCAAACTGCGGTTTAGACGATTCCAGTGGGGGAAATGTCGGAAATACCACTCGTGTCGCAAACGGCGCACCGTATATGCAATGCATACGAACGTGGCCAACGCGCCGGAACAGGGAAACAACATGAGCTTTAAGTCCGACATCGAGATCGCCCGCGAAGCAAAGAAAAAGCCGATTCAAGAGATTGGGTTGCGGCTTGGCATCCCCACCGAACATCTTTTGCCCTATGGCCACGACAAGGCAAAGGTCAGTCAGGCGTTCATCGAGGGCCTGAGTGGCCGCAAGAACGGCAAGCTGATCCTTGTGACCGCGATCAATCCGACGCCTGCGGGCGAGGGCAAGACGACCACGACCGTTGGTCTGGGGGACGGGCTGAACCGGATCGGCAAGAAGGCTGCGGTTTGTATCCGCGAGGCCTCGCTTGGGCCGTGTTTCGGGATGAAGGGCGGGGCTGCCGGCGGCGGCTACGCGCAGGTCGTTCCGATGGAAGAGATGAACCTGCATTTCACCGGCGATTTTCACGCGATCACCTCTGCGCACAACCTATTGTCGGCGATGATCGACAACCACATCTATTGGGGCAACGAGCTGGAAATCGACATCCGCCGCGTTGTCTGGCGCCGGGTGATGGACATGAACGACCGCGCATTGCGCGACATCGTGGCCAGCCTTGGCGGCGTTGCCAACGGCTTTCCGCGCCAGACCGGGTTCGACATCACCGTCGCGTCCGAGGTCATGGCGATCTTGTGCCTCTCGCTGAACCTTGAGGATCTGCAAAAGCGTCTGGGCGATATCATCGTCGCCTACCGCCGTGACAAAACCCCGGTTTATTGCCGCGATATCAAGGCAGACGGCGCGATGACCGTGCTGTTGAAAGACGCGATGCAGCCGAACCTTGTGCAGACGCTGGAAAACAATCCGGCCTTCGTGCATGGCGGGCCTTTTGCCAATATCGCCCATGGCTGCAATTCGGTCATCGCCACGACGACCGCGCTGCGCGTTGCCGACTACGTGGTGACAGAGGCGGGTTTCGGTGCCGATCTGGGGGCCGAGAAGTTTATGAACATCAAGTGCCGCAAGGCCGGTCTGGCCCCCGACGCGGTGGTTCTGGTGGCCACGGTGCGCGCGATGAAGATGAACGGCGGCGTGGCCAAGGCCGATCTGGGCGCCGAGAACGTCGAGGCGGTGCAGAACGGTTGCGCCAACCTTGGCCGCCACATCGAGAATATCAAATCCTTTGGCGTGCCGGTGGTCGTGGCGATCAACCACTTTGTCACCGACACGGACGCCGAGGTCGAGGCGGTGAAGGCCTATGTGAAAAGCCAGGGCTCCGAGGCGATCCTGTGCAAGCATTGGGCCAAAGGCTCTGAAGGGATCGAGGATCTGGCGCACCGCGTGGTCGAGATCGCGGAAAGCGGCGTGTCCAATTTTGCCCCGATTTACCCCGACGAGATGTCGCTGTTCGAGAAGATCGAGACCGTCGCCAAGCGTATCTACCGCGCTGACGAGGTTCTGGCGGATAAATCTATCCGCGACCAGCTGAAGACATGGGAAGATCAGGGCTATGGCCACCTGCCGGTGTGTATGGCGAAGACCCAGTATTCGTTCACGACCGACCCGAACCGCCGCGGCGCGCCAACCGGATTCACCATTCCGGTGCGCGAAGTGCGCCTGTCGGCGGGGGCCGGTTTCATCGTCGTGATCTGCGGCGAGATCATGACAATGCCCGGCCTGCCGCGCGTGCCATCGGCCGAGATGATCATGCTGAACGAAGCGGGGCAAATCGAGGGTCTGTTCTAGCCACAAGGGATGCACTAAGGGTGCACAAATCACACACAGAGCGACGCAGGGGTAAACGACATATGACAGCCGATATCATAGACGGAAAAGCCTTTGCGGCGCGGGTGCGTGGACAGGTGGGCGAACACGTCGCCCGCCTGAAAGAAGAGCACGGATTGACCCCCGGTCTGGCCGTGGTTCTGGTGGGTGAAGACCCGGCCAGTCAGGTCTATGTCCGATCGAAAGGCAAGATGACGACCGAGGTCGGGATGAAGTCGGTCGAGCACAAGCTGGACGCTGCAACGCCCGAGGCCGATCTTCTGGCGCTGATCGAGCAGTTGAACCGTGACAAGACAATCCACGGTATTCTGGTGCAGCTGCCCTTGCCCAAGCACCTGAACGAAGACCTTGTGATCAACGCGATTGATCCGGCGAAAGATGTGGACGGGTTCCACATCTCGAACGTCGGGCTGCTGGGGACCGGGCAGAAATCCATGGTGCCCTGCACACCGCTGGGCTGTTTGATGATGCTGCGTGATTATCACGGGTCGCTGTTGGGCATGGATGCGGTGGTGATTGGCCGGTCGAACATCGTGGGCAAGCCGATGGCGCAATTGCTGCTGGGCGATAGTTGCACGGTGACGATTGCGCATTCGCGGACCAGGGATCTGGCCGATGTCGTGCGCCGAGCCGATATCGTGGTTGCCGCAGTGGGCCGCGCCGAAATGGTGCCGGGCGACTGGATCAAGGCGGGGGCGACCGTGATCGACGTGGGCATCAACCGGATTGAACTGCCGGACGGGAAAACCCGGCTGGTCGGCGATGTCGATTTCGCCAGCTGCGCTGCGGTGGCGGGGGCGATCACGCCGGTGCCGGGCGGCGTCGGGCCGATGACCATCGCCTGCCTGCTGGCCAATACGTTGACCGCCTGTTGCCGCGCCAACGGTCTGGCCGAGCCAGAGGGGCTGACGGCCTGATACCGTAGGGCTCCAGAAACCAGTCGGGCGCGCCTTTGCCTAAAGGCGGGGGCGCAGGTTTCGGATCACATCTTGCACCGCGCGGGGCAGGGCGGTGTCGGCCCCTGCGGGGGCCGCGTCCAGCGCGCTTTCGACGTCTTTCACCAGAATGCCGATTGAATTGTCGTCGCCATAGCCATCGCGGGCGAATTCGATGTCATTGAAGCCGCTGGCAAGCCAGTTCTGCCCCGAAGACGTTTTGATCAGCTCCAGCAACTGCTTTTCGGGAATGCCCGCAGCATCGGCCCAGTCCAGCACCATCCGCGTCATCGCGGTGCTGGAGGCGGCCAGAAGGTTGTTCAACACCTTTGCAGACATACCCGCGCCGAAAGGGCCCATGCGGTGAAAATGGGTGCCCATCGCGTTGAACAGTGGGTGCAGGTTGTCAAGGTCGCCGATAGAGCCGCCCAGCATGAACGACAGTTGCTTGCGCTGCGCGGCGACAACGGCCCCCGACATCGGCGCGTCGACCAGCCGGATCCGCGAGGGCACGCGGTCCTTCAGGGCCAGCGCATAGCGGGGCGAAAGAGTCGAGCAGATGATCACGGTCTTGAGCGCGGGGGCGCGGTCCAGCAGGTTTTGCGCACCGAACAGCACGTCCTCTGTCTGGGGAATGTCGCGCACGACGGTCAGCAGGGTGGTCAGGCCGTCGGCGAATTCCGCCGGATCGTCGGTGACGGCATGGGCGAAATCCTGATAGCTGTCGCGCGGTTTGATGTCGAAGCCCTGCGCCTCGAATCCCGCCTCGCGCAGGGCCATCAGCATCGGTCGGCCCATACGGCCAACACCGGCCAACCCGATTTTACCGGTCATCAATGGACAATCTTTTCTTCTTTGACGAACATATTGGACCAGGCGCGGTCGATCAGTTCGGGGGACATCTGATAGGGAATACCCTCGAACTCGCAGATGGCGATGATCTGGTCGATCAGGAACACCGGCTGATAGTTGGCGTAGACGTTGTCGATCGTCGGGTATTTCTTTTTCAACAGGTGGACCAGGGCCTTTTCATTCAGCGGCATTTTCTTTTTCCGCGCGACCATGGCAAAGATTTTCAGGAAATCCTCCTGCGTCGGACCGTCGATCTTGATCTTGAAAAAGATCCGCCGCAGGGCCGCCTTGTCAAAGATGTCGTTGGGGTGGAAGTTGGTGGAAAAGATGACCAGCGTGTCAAAGGGCACGGTGAATTTCTCGCCCGATTGCAGGGCGAGGATGTCCTTGCTTTCCTCCAGCGGCACAATCCAGCGGTTGACCAGCGCCTGCGGCGGTTCCTCCTGTCGGCCAAGGTCGTCGACGATGAACACGCCACCGGTCGATTTCAGCTGCAAGGGGGCCTGATAGGTGCGCGCGGTGGGGTTGTAGACAAGGTCGAGCATCGACAGGGACAATTCGCCGCCGGTGATCACGGTGGGGCGTTCGCATCGGACATAGCGGGTGTCATAGCGTCCCGAGGCACGGCGCAGGCTGTTCGGGTCGTCCTCTTGTGTTTCGGCGGCGCTGTGGACGATGGGGTCATAGACGGTGATGACCTGACCGGCGTATTCGATGGCGCGGGGCACGAAGATCTTGTCGCCAAGCGCGTCGCGGATGCCGTTCGAGATCGAGGATTTACCATTGCCCGGCGGGCCATACATCAGGATAGAGCGGCCGGAACTGACCGCAGGCCCCAACTGGTCCAGCAGGTCGGGCGGCAGGATCAGGTGACCCATGGCGCCGGTCAGCTGGTCGCGGCTGATCTGGATATTGCGGATCGACTGGCGCTTTACCTGCTCTTTGTAGACATCGAGCGGCACCGGCATCGCGCCGTAATATTCGGATTGTGACAGTGCATCCAGCGCGCGGGCCTTGCCGCTGTCGGTCAGCTGGAACCCCATCTCGCCGCCGGAGTTGGCATGCAGGGTGCCTGTCGCCTCGACCAGTTTCTGGTTGCGCGCCACATCAACCAGTTCCTGCGTCACCGTCAATGGCAGGCAGATGGCCCGCGACAAGGTCGAGACCTGATCGAGGTTCTGCCGGAACATGGTTTTCAGTAGAATATCCCGCATCATGACAGGCGGAAGCTGCATCTCTTCCAGCGTGCGCGGGGCAGGGGGGGCGATAACGCCCGTAGCTTGCATATTCATTGGGGTGCCTTGTGACTGCGAACTGCTCTTTGTTTTTGTGGTGATTCTACCTCTCTCACCTCAATTGAACAACAAAAACCGCGATAGGCTTTTGCGCTTGCGATTTTGCACCGCTAATGTGTTCAAAAAATGAAAGAGAGCAGAATGAGCAGACCCAACCCAACCGCTTTGTTCGGATTCCTGTGTGCGGTGATTATGGTCATGGGCGGGGCGGCGGCCTTGAAGGGCGGCCTGTACGTCGGGCGGCACGAAGGGGACATGATGCATATGATGCAGATCGTGTTCCAGCTTGTCGATGGCGAGGTTCCGCATCGGGACTTCATGACGCCGATCGGGCTGTTTGCGTTCTGGCCTATCGCGCTGTTTGCGAAGATGGGGTTCGGCATCGGCCATGCGGCGGTCTATTCGCAGATTTTTGTCGCGCTGCTGTTGCTGCCTGCGGTCTGGTGGACGGCGCAGACGCGGCTCCGCGGTGTCATGCCCTATCTGTTCGGTCTGATCGTTCTGGTGCTTGTCACCGCATTGGTCCACGGCGAAAGCCAGAGGGCGATTTCCTTTTCCATGCATTACAACCGCTGGGCCTGGGCGATTGCCTTTGTGGCGATCACGCTGGCGATTTTGCCATCGCAGGAGAAACCGAACAGCGCTGTGGATGGCATCATCATCGGGCTTGCCATGGCGGTTCTGGTTTTGCTGAAGGTAACGTATTTCGCGGCCTTCATCCTGCCGGTGACCATCGGTCTGGTGCAGCGCGGCAACACCCGCGCGATCGGTTTTGCGGTGCTGGCCGGTCTGGCCGTGACCGTGATGGTGACGCTGATGATGGGGCCTGCGTTCTGGTTTGCCTATCTCAAGGACATCCTGACCGTTTCCGGGTCCAGTATCCGCCCGAACCCCGGCGAGGGCTTTGATGCGGTGATCGCGGCGCCGCCCTATCTTGGGGGCAGCATCGCGGCAGTGCTGGGGGTGATTTTTCTGCGGCAGGCGGGTGCGAAGGTCGGCGGTCTGGTTCTGCTGTTCCTGTTGCCCGCGTTTTTCTATGTGACCTATCAGAACTTTGCCAACGATCCGCAGTGGCTGCTGTTGCTGGGTGTTTTGTTGTGGACGATGCGACCTGCTGCGGGCGTGCTGAACGGGTTCGGCTGGGATATGCGCTTTGCGTTGTCGATGACTGCGATCGCGGCTTTTGCCTTTGCGATGCCGTCGTTCCTGAACCTGTCGTTCTCGTCGATCCGCCACATGAGCGCGGACGACGAAAAATACACACCGATGCTGCCACGGTCGGAATTGAACGCCGATCTGAAGATGCTGACCATACGGGCGATGCGGATCGACGCGCGTGTTCCGATGGATGTGCCGGGGTCGGGGTTCGAGGCCTATGCCGACAAAGGCGAGCGCAGCGAACCCGCGATGTTGCTGGGCGAGGTCCTGCCGCAGTGCGAGATCGAACTGGGCCTGCCCGCGTGGTTCGAGACGATCACCGCAGATCTGGAGGCGACAGGCCTGGTCAAGGACAAGCGCATCATGGCGGCGGATCTGTTTTCCAGTTTCTGGCTGTTCGGAGAAACCAAGCGCCTGATCGGTGGGGCGCCCTGGTATTATGGCGGGCTTTCCGGCTTTGACAGTGCCGACTATCTGCTGGTGCCATTCTGCCCGATCTCGCCCAGCATCCGCGCCAAGATACTGGAGGAAGTGGCAGAACGCGAGGATGTCACCCTGACCGAGGTCCGGCGCACGCCGGTCTATATCCTGCTGGAAAAAACCGCGAACTAGGCGCCGAAAAACGCACCCAGAACAAGGTAGATGATCAGCGTTCCGCCAAGCGCCAGCCCCATCGGGAAATCCCCACGGCCCCACGATTCCCATTCGGGGGTCAGCCTGCGGACGGCGGGGATCATGCGGAAAATCCGGTGGGTGGCAAAGGCCCCCAAAAGGATGGCCGCGAACAGGAACATCAGCGTAGTGGCATCAGAGAATGCAATGAATGGCGCCATGGCGGCGGCGAACTTGGCGTCGCCCGCACCAACCATCCGCAACATATTGGCGACGAAACCTGCGATCAGCACAACCACCAGATGCAGCAGCCGCCACGGGTATTCGGCCAGCGGCAGGGCGATCAGCCCGATCAACACGAACACAATCGTCAGCGCATAGACCGCCATATTGGGGATCTTCATGAACTTCATGTCGTTCCATGACACCCAGATCGAAATCGGAACGGCGAATGGCAGGAACCACCATGCAGAATACGCGGTGATTGCCATGGCTAGTTCGTCACATTCGCATCAAGGGCATTCAGGCTGCGAACGGCGGCCTCGAAATACTGGGGGTGGGTATCGATGGCTTGTTGCAGCAGGCTTTTGCCGGTCGCGACATCGCCTTGCTTTATCGCGGAGAGGGCCATTGTGTGCAGCAGTTGCGCGCGCTCTATCTGGGTCATCGGCAGGATCGGCATATCGTATTTGCGCTGCGCCGCACGGGACAGCACAAGGTTGTTCTTTGCGGTGAACAGATCCTTGTCATAGTTCAGCGCCTGCCCGAACAGCTTTTCCGCGCCGGTGTAATCGCCGCGCGTCAGTTTCGAGAAGCCCCAGTTGTTCAGCACACTGCCGGGCGTTGTTGTCAGGCCAACGGCGGTTTCATAGAAACTGTCGGCCTTCTTCCAATCCTTCTTGCTGTCGGCAACCATCGCCTCGAGGCGGTAGCGTTTGTAGGTCTCGACGGTGGGGGGAACACTGTTCAGCTGTTCCTCGGCGCGGGTCCAGTCGCCGTTGCGAATCAGCGCGTCGGCAAAGCTGACCTTGTCATCATCGGTGCTGTCCTTGGCCGCGACGACCTTTGCCCAGGCGGCGGTGCCTTCGGCGGGGCGTTTCGCGCGGATGAACGAAATCGCAAGGCCCCGTTGCAGGTCCGTGCGATCCGGGTTCTCTGCCAGAGAGCGGTTGAAATAGGTGACTGCCTCGTTCGGGTCGCCGGCGGTCAGCATGATATCGTTCAGATTACTTTCGTCGATGACATTGACGCTTTTTACGGCGCGTTCGACATCGGCTTTGCCAGAGTCCTGACAGGCCGTCAAAACCATTGCGCCCGACAGGCACAGGGATAGAAAGACTGGATGGCGCATATTTCTGCGTCCTTTTGCTGCTCGAACCTCTATGGCGTCGACAAAAGCAGGTATTCTCCGAAGCCTCGTCTTACCAATGCGAAATTATATTCGTCTTGCGGATCAACATACGCAGGATTTTCGATTTTTGCGAGTGCCAAGCGCAAATTATCCCTGATCTCGTCACTTTCGCCACTATCGAGGGCATAGGCGGTCCGAAACACGCGCTCTGCCTCTCCGGTCTTGCCGGTTTCCATCAGGACAACGCCCAGATTATTCCATGCAGGAACGAAGGTGCCGTCTTCCTTGATGGCGTCGCGCAGCAGCTTTTCGGCCTGCCCAAGGCGCCCGAGTTTCAGGTTGGCAGAGCCGAGCGCGCTAAGGACGTCGACGTTGATGCCCTGTTCGCCCGCAGCCCGAAGATAGGCTTTGACTGCCAGCTCGTATTCGCCCGCAGCCATCAACCGGTGCCCGACCGTCAACCCGTCAACCGAATCCCGCAGCGACGAGATGCCCGCAGGTGCATAGGGGCTGGCGCCATCAGACGGAAAGCCGCCTGTCTGCTGACAGGCGGCCAAAAGGCCGAGGGCCAGACATAAGACCACCCGCTGTTTTTTCATTCCGTCAAAATGCTGCGCCATTCAGGGTTTTGTAAATTCCGTAAATTGATGGGCCGATCAGAATGATCAAAAGCGGCGGCACCGTCAGCATCATTGTGGCAAGTGTCATCTTGGTCGGCAAGGTATTTGCCTTTTCTTCGGCCCGCATCACGCGTTTATCACGCATTTCGGCAGAGAAGACACGCAATGCCTCGGCGATAGAGGTACCAAAGCTGGCGGACTGGATCAAAACGGTCACGAAAGACGACACATCCATCACGCCGCAGCGTTCTGCCATGTCCCGCAGCACACTGATCCGGTCCTTACCGGCCTTCATTTCGTGGCTGACCATCTGGAATTCATCGGCAAGCGAGGGATAGCCCGCGCGAATTTCCGCAGCCACGCGGATGATCGACTGGTCCAGCGATTGGCCTGCTTCGACGCAGACCAGCATCATGTCCAGCGCATCGGGAAAGCCGTTGGTGATTTCCTCCTGCCGCTCTGCCTGACGGCGTGTCACCCAGTATTTCGGCAACATGTAGCCCGCGACGCCCGGCACCAGAACGGTCAGGATCAGGTTCTGGGTCGATGGTTCGGGGTCTGCACCGCTTTTGATCAGGGCAAGAATACACCCCACAACCAACAACCCCATCCCAAGGGCGAATTGCGCAAAGTGATAGGTTCGCACAGCGGTTTTCCCGCGATAGCCAGCCTGCAACAGCTTCAGCTTCACGGCAGAGTATTCCGCCTCGTCCTGCGGTTCCAGAAAGGTCGAGTATTTCTGGAGCTTGTCCTTGCCGGTGTCAAACCGCAGCGATTGTGCCTGGCCCTTTTTGTCGAAGTCGTTTTTTGACGCCTTCAGTTTGGCGAGCGGATCCTTATCGCCCTGCATGAAGAACAACATGGTCAGAAGGACCAGAAAGCCGCCGATGACGCCGACGGCGATGAATGGCCCGAACGGGCCGAGCGTATCGGTCAGCATGATATTGAGTGCGACGAGCGTTTCCATACCGGTTCTATCCTTAGACTTTGATGTTCACGAGGGCGCGCATGACAAAGACGTTTACCGTCAGGAATGCCCCCACAACGAGACAGGCGGGAATGAAGAATTCCGTTTCCATGACCTCGGCGTAGTAATTCGGTTGCATGACGTTGATGCCGACAAGCGCCAGAAGCGGAAAGACCGACAGGAACATCCCCGACCATTTCGCCTCGGCGGTGATGGCCTTGACGCGGCGGAACAGTTTGAACCGCGAGCGGATCACCTTGGCCAGACCGTCAAGGATTTCGGCCAGGTTCCCACCAGAGGTTTGCTGGATCGTCACGGCAACCGCGAGAAAGCGCAAATCCTGCATGTCCATCCGTTCGGCCATGTATTTCAGCGCCTCACCAACATCGCGGCCATAGGCGCTTTCGTCGGAAATAACGCCCATTTCGGTTCCCAGCGGGTCTGGCACCTCTTTGGCGACGATGGCGATCGCGCTGGTGAACGGGTGACCGACGCGCAGGGATCGCACCATCAGTTCCACCGCATCGGGCAACTGTTCTTCCATCATCGACAGGCGTTTCTTGGCCTTGTTGTTGATCCAGACATAGACGCCCCCGATGCCCATCACGACAGAGATCACGGCACGGATCGGGGTGCTTGCCTCTGTTCCGATGGTCAGTCCGAAAAAGGCCACAACGCTAAGGCCTGCCATAATCATCAAAAGCTGACTGGGGCTGAACGCGATGTTGGCCTTTTGCGCCTTTGCCGAAAGGATCGAATAAAGCGGGATACCGCTTGATTTCAGGTGTTGGCTCATCTCCTTGCGAAGCTGTTCCAGAACCTGTTCGCGGCCCGCACCCTTTTCGAGCATGTCCAGGCGACGGTTCACCTTGCTGTTCAGGCTGATGGATTTGCCGAACACCGTCAGGTAGATCCCTTCGACCAGCAAAAGAACGGCCACAAAAATCAGGCCGTAGATAAGCGGAGCAGCACTGATTGTCATCCGGGATTACTCCGCTGCCATAGGTTCGAACAGGCTTGCAGGCAGGTCATAGCCCCACTGGCGGAACCGTTCGGAATAATGCGACCGCACGCCGGTCGCGGTGAAATGGCCGATGATCTTGCCATCGGGCGCAAGGCCGACGCGCTGGAAGCGGAACACCTCCTGCATCGAGATCACGTCGCCTTCCATGCCGGTGATTTCGGTGATCGAGACCATACGGCGCGATCCGTCCTGCAAGCGACTGGCCTGCACGATCAGGTTCACAGCCGAGGAAATTTGGCTGCGCACAGCCTTGAGTGGCATTTCGATGCCGCACATGGCGATCATGTTTTCCAGACGGGACACACCGTCGCGGGCAGAGTTGGCGTGGATCGTGGTCATTGACCCGTCGTGACCGGTGTTCATTGCCTGAAGCATATCGATCACCTCGTCGCCGCGGGTTTCCCCCACGATGATCCGGTCTGGCCGCATCCGCAGCGCGTTTTTAAGACAGTCGCGCTGGCTGACGGCGCCTTTGCCCTCGACGTTGGCCGGGCGGCTTTCCATCCGGCCCACATGGGTCTGTTGTAGCTGAAGTTCGGCCGTATCCTCGATGGTCAGGATGCGTTCGGAGTTGTCGATGAAGGAGGAGAGCGCGTTCAGGGTGGTCGTTTTGCCCGAACCCGTTCCGCCCGATACGATGACGTTCAACCGGCAGGACACGGCCGCCTGAAGATAGGCCGCCATTTCCTCGGAGAAGGCGCCGAATTTGACGAGATCGTCGATCGCCAGCTTTTCTTTCTTGAATTTACGAATGGAGACAAGGCTGCCGTCGACGGCAATCGGCGGAACCATGGCGTTGAACCGCGACCCGTCGGCAAGGCGGGCATCGACGTAGGGATTGCTTTCGTCGACACGGCGACCCACGGCCGACACGATCTTGTCGATGATCCGCATCAGGTGCTTTTCGTCTTTGAAGGTCACATCGGTCAGGGTCAGTTTGCCGTCACGTTCCACAAAGATCTGCTGCGGGCCGTTCACCAGAATATCGTTGACAGTGTCGTCTTTCAGCAGGGTTTCCAACGGCCCAAGACCCGTCACCTCGTCGTAAAGATCCTGGTTCAGGGTCTGCCGTTCGTCACGATTCAGCACCACACCCATATCTTCCAGCGCTTCGCCGCTGATCGCGATGATCTCTGCCCGCAGGTCGGATTCAGATGCGGTTTCCAGCGCGGCAAGGTTCAGGTTTTCCAGCAACACCTTGTGCAGCTGGACTTTGATGTTACCCATGCGCTCTTTGCGCTTTTTTTCTTTGTCGACCGCCACAGGTTGGGCCGGAATGGCCGTCGCAGAGGCCTGCGCCGGTCTGCGTTGGGAGGTGGAGGCGGGGGCCGCGGTTTCGGCGACGACTTTTGGCATATTGGCCAAGCCGGATTTGGCCGCAGACTCTTTTTTGTATCTTGAAAACATGGTGTTGCCCCTAAATGGATTATTTTGCAGCTTCTGCTGTCGACAGGCTGAGGTCGTGCAGAGACTTTGCAAGTTTCTGAATTTCTTTGCGGAGCGGAAGTCTTGGTGCGGATTCTGCCAGCGGAAGCCCGTGATCGCAGGCCTGAGTGACCGCCTTGGCACCGTCGGGCAATTGCAGCTCGATGGCGATGTCCAGGCTTTCCGCAAGGCGTTTCACCCGCGACTTGCCGTTCAGGTCGGTAAATTTCGGCCCGCGATTAAGGACGTAGCGCAGTTTCTCGATCGGCAGTTCTTCGGATTTCAGCGCCCGGATCAGGCGCAATGTGTTTTGCGCCGACCGCATATCCAGTTCGATCATCCCGAAATAAATTTGCGCCTCGGACAGGACCGCCTCGGTCCAGGACACCAGCGTCGAGGGCATGTCAATGACGACAAAATCGAAATTGGCGCGCGCGACTTCGATCAGCTTTTGGACGTCTTCACTGGTGATGATGTCCAAAGGCAGCATATCAACAGGCGCCGTCAGAACATGCAGCTTGTCGTTGAAGGTCAGCAAAGCCTGCATAAAACTTTCGCCATCCATCGACGCCGTATCGGTTAGAAGCTGATAGACTGCCTCGCGCCGGGGCAGGTCCAGATAGGTCGAAACGGCACCGAACTGCACGTCGAGATCAAGCAGGCAAACGCGCGGTCCGCCGTCTTTTTTGATCGTGGCCAGTTCCCAGGCCAGATTGACCGCGAATGTCGTGGCCCCGACGCCGCCAGCAAACCCGTGAACGGACAAAACCACGCCTTCGCGGTCGCCTTTGGGTTTCAGGGTTGGCGCCATGTCGGGGAAATGCTGTTGCTTTGCCTCGGGGGGGGGCATGCGCAGGCGTTCTATCGCCTGATGCAATTCGTTTTCGGGCAGCGGGTAGGGCACGAAGTCATCCGCGCCGATACGAAGCAGTTGATGCAGCGCGATCGGGCTGACATCCTCGGCGATCAGGATCACCTTGATGCCTTTGGATTTGGCCAGTTTGATCAAAGAGCTGATCAGCGACAGATCCTCTTCGTCCTGATCGTCGATGGCGATCGCGACAAATTCCAGGTCGTCGGATTCGGGTTGATCTAGGAATGCAATGGCGTCCTCGAACCCCAGATCCCCCCAAGTCTCGCCCAGCTCTGTTTCCATGTCTTCGATCAAAAGATCGAATTTCTGGACATCCCGAGAGATGGTGCAGGCGACAATTGGTGCCGTTTCCGGCTGCAATGCGGCGCTGTTACTCGTCATTTACCCTACGTCCTTCCATTATGGACGACAGCGGGTTCTCTAACGAGGTCGGAGGTCTGCTTGGCTCCGGCCATTGCCCGCGGTCATCCCCGCACCCATCGAGTCGGGGCGAAAAATTCCTATAACAAGGACATTGGCGGGAAATCTGGGCAACATTGCGGCTAAAAAGCCGTCATTATTTGGTATTTAGACACGGTGGCGTGATTGTTCGCTTATTGTGTCCCGGTCACGGACGTCGTCTCGCCCGCGCTTGCCACATAGTCGCGGAAGATGATCGCGGCGTATTTTCCGTTCAGAACCTGGGGGTGGCTCTGCACGAAACCGGACACTTCGGTCACGGTGCGGCGGTTGCGCAGTTCGGGTTGCGCGGTGACGACCAAGGGTTGTGTTTCGCCGTAAGACACAAGCGCCTCCAGACGGCTGCGGCTGATGCCCTGAGCCGAAAGGAAGCTGACAACGGCATTCGCGCGGCGCAGGCCAAGCGATTTGTTGTAGCTTTGGTTTCCGACAAGATCGGTATGCCCGTAGACGCGAAAGCGCACCTCGGGGAATTGTCTTATCCAGTCGGCCTGGCGCCGCAGGGCGGCCTGTGCGGTGCCGTCCAGTTGCGCGCTGTTGAAGGCGAAATTGACGGTTGATGGGACTTCGGACGCGAATCTGTTCGACAGATCAATCGCGAATGACTTTTGTCCGGTCTGAAGCTGGATGTTGTTCATTGTCGGATTGCCAAATCCGCCCTCGTCGATTTCGCTGCCCGCTTCGGAGTTGAAGGTGCGCATGAACTGGGTTTCCGGTGCGCATCCGGCAACCGCGACAAGTCCGGCGAGAAAGAGTGTCTTTATCATTCGGGTCTGCATCGCCTTACTCCATCACGTAGCCGTAAGAGCCGCCAAAGTCCTGTTTCGCGACCTCGCCTGCGGCACCCTTGGGGCCTTTGCCACCAGCCACTTTGCCAAACAGAAACAGTTCAGATTCGGTTGGAATGCGCACACGATCCGTCGGAAGGGACAGCGCCTCTCCTCTGGTCGGGGTCACAAGATGCGGCGTTACGATGATGACCAGTTCGGATTGCTGGCGGGCATAATCGGCACTGCGGAACAGGGCACCCAGAATCGGCACGTCACCCAGCCATGGAACCTGACCGTTCAGGTTGCGGAAATCGTCCTGAAGAAGGCCTGCGATCGCAAAGCTTTCGCCGTCGCGCACTTCGACCGTGGTCGATGTTTCACGTCGTTTGAAGGCGTCGATGGAAAAGCCGTTCACGCTGTATCCGTTGGTCGAGTCGATAGAGCTGACAGCCGCTGCCAGGGTCAGGTTGATCAGGTCACCGTCGACAACACGGGGGGTGAAGTTCAGTTCGATGCCGAAAGGTTTGTAGGTTACGGAAATCGAGGTTCCATCCGACGACATCGGGACGGGATATTCGCCACCCGCCAGAAACTTGGCCTCTTGTCCCGACAGGGCGGTCAGGTTCGGCTCTGCCAGTGTCCGCACGACGCCTTTGGCCTCGAGGGCTTCGAGAAGGACGCCGAACTGAAGGCTGCCCGCGTTGAAACCGAACAGCATGGCGCCGTTGTTCGAGTTGCTTGCAGGGGCGGCACCGGTGCTGAACGCGCCACCCGCCGCCGTTGAACCGGCGTAATTGTTCGAGCCGCCGTTGATCCCCAGATTGTTGCCGAAGGCGCTGCCGTTGATCGCAAGGCTGGTGCTGAGGCTTTTCGCGACAGAGCGCTGCATTTCGGCAAAGCGCACCTTGAGCATCACCTGCTGGCTGCCACCGACGGACATCAGGTTGGAAATGCGGTCGCCCGCATACCGGGACGCAAGATCCAGCGCGCGGTCCAGTTTGGCGGCGCTTGAAACGGTGCCCGACAGCACGATGCCATCGTTTGCGGTGCGGACCTCGATCTGCTCGTTCGGCAGGATCTGGCGAAGACGCTCTTTGAATTCGGCGATGTCAGGGGTGACCTGAACCTCGACGTTGGTGATCAGGCGCCCGTCGCCGCCCAAAAGGGTCAGCGTGGTGCGGCCCGGTTCCTTGCCCAGCACATAGATCGTGCGGTCCGACAGGGTGGAAATATCGGCGATGCCCGGATTGGCGATTGAAAGTTCTGCGAAGGGAACGTCGCTTTCGACAACGACGGCGCGGTTCATCGCTACATTCAAAGAACTGGATGCAGACCCTTGCATCACGCGCAGGGTCTCGGCCGCCACCGGGGCGGGGGCCGTTACAATCGAGGCAAAGCCCAAAAGGACTGCCGTAACAAAAGTGTTCGTTTTCATGTGATCCTGCCTCTCTGATCACGCCCGAATGCGGGTCTATATCGCCCGTTTGAAATGGAATATGCGGGAAAACTAGTTTTTATGCAAGAATCAAACGCTTGGAGGGGCGCGTTGATGTGGATAAGTCGCAGTTCACGTCAGACGTGTGGGGCAAACGAAGGTGGGCACCCCTTTGCAAAGATGCCCGCCCCGTTGGTTTTCGCCACGTCTTGCGCTTAATTTGTGCAGGCGACCGGGATTTCGACCACTTCTGCGCCCTTGCGGGTTTTGATCGAGCAAACCTTTTCTGCGATGACTTCGACTTTTTCCTGTTCGACGACGCCAAGCAGCCCGCGCTGGTCGACCTGAACCGTGTCGGCGACAACCAGATCGTTGTTCCCGACCAGGGCCAGAGTCAGCTGACCGCTGTTCTGGGCTTGCGCAAGGGCGGCGACCTCTTGCGGGGTGACTTCGACGGTGACAGTGCGAGCGATGTTCGGGTTGGACGAGTCGCCATCGGCGGTCTGGTCAACGGCAAGCAGGCTGACGTTGGCCTGGATCAGCTTTGTGAACTCGCCGATTGCGCCGACGTCGGCGTTTCGGCCGCTCCAGTAGATATCGACGCGGTCACCAGGGCGCAGAAAGCCGGACACGCCGCTTGCAACGTCAACGCGGATCGCAAAGGCGCGCATTCCGGCACCAAGGCGTGACGACACGCCGGCGTCATCACCGGGGGCGCTGACTTTGACGGCGAGAACAGCCTCGCTTTTCTCCATGGTCCGCAACACGGTCCGCAATTCGCGGCCATCGTTGGGGAAGAGTTCCTCTGCAGAGGTGAACGTGCCTGCGGGAATCGCGTCTTTGGGCCATTTCACGATGCGCACGTCTTTTTTCGTGATCCGGTCGCCGTATTTCATCATGTGATTGGTCACAAAGACCTCGACGGTGGGCACAATCGCATCCCGCGCGGCGCGCTCTGCCTCAAGTTCCGCCTGATAGTTGCCGACGTAGCCTTGCGCCACATAGACCGCAAAACCCGCAAGACCCAGCCCCAGAACCAGGACCAAACCAAAAACCATCCGCATGATGTTTCCTTTCGTCTTTCGACTTCGGGCAGGCCCGGCAGGGCCCCCGAAAATTGTTGAATGCTGTCGTAGTGTGCCGCCGAATTGCGGCGGTTTCGTGGACAAGGCGAGGAAAACAGGTGGACAGTGCCGACAATCGAGCCAACCGGTTCAGGCCGCACTATTCACATCAGAAATTTCCGCCAACGGTGTGGTTGTCAATCGCGATGCTGATTTCGTCTCGCAAAGACATTGTTCCGGTGCCGATCAGTGACGAGGCCAGGTAGGTCACGCCAAGAAGCGCCGCGGTCAAAACCACCCAATCAATGGTGATCGCGCCGTCTTCGTCCCGGCAAAAACTGTAGACCGTATCCGGCATTGCGGACCTCCACTTGATACCAGCGCCGCGCGTTTGCGGGCCGTTTGATCACTTGATACTTTTGCCACTCGTCATTTGCGGCGGAACGCCACCGCAAGGCCGCATCAGCCAGAGTGTATGACGTGCAAAAGGCCGCATCCGGACTGGAATGCGGCCTTTCGCTTTAAGCCAACCGGTGACCCGTCGAGACAGGCCAGCGGGCCGATAATCAGTTCAGGTAGTTGACGATGGTTTGCAGGTCGAGCTGGTCGCTGATCTTGTCAGCCAGCGCGGTGGTGCTTTTGCCGACCGAGGTCAGAACCGCGATGCCAAGGCCAACGATGGCGGCTGTCAACACAACCCAGTCAACCGTGACTGCGCCATCTTCGTCGTTCTGGAAGGATTTATAGAGTTTGAAGAAGTTCATGATCTGGTTTCCTTAGTTCAGGTAGTTGACGATGGTTTGCAGGTCGAGCTGGTCGCTGATCTTGTCAGCCAGCGCGGTGGTGCTTTTGCCG
>NZ_JBGQOJ010000011.1:0-128564 GCF_052119585.1 Pseudogemmobacter sp. W21_MBD1_M6
GTCAGTGGTCTCCGGCCACCTTCAAACCGGTAGCGCCGAGGTGTGGAGCTGAAAACTCGTAAAAATCGAGGTGCCCTTTATAAATCTTATCCACCAAAAACTCCCTAAAAAATTACCCAGCCAAATCCCCTCGCCCCCTACCCCGCCTTCACCAACCGCTCTTTCAGCACACACCGCGGCCCGTCCTCGCGGAGCGTTCGCGTGTGCACCGTGGTCCAGTCCTGCTCGTTGAAGTCAGGGAACCATGTGTCGGCGTCGGGGACATCCAGATCGACCTCTGTGATCAACAGGCGGTGGGCCCTGGGCAGCAGCGCCTGATAGATCGCCTGCCCCCCGATGCCGTAAATCCGGCTGTAACCCGCCGCATAGCAGGCGTTGATCGCCTCATCGACGCTGCGGCAGACCGCATCGGCGGGCACATCGCCGCGGGTGACGACGCAGTTAAAGCGCCCTTTCAGCGGTTTGACAGGCAGGCTTTCCCAGGTGCGGCGCCCCATGATCAGCGCCCCTTGCGTCGTTTCGCGCCAGAACATGCGCAGGTCTTCGGGCACGTCCCACGGGATGTCGCCATTGCGGCCAATGGCGTTATTGCGGGCGCGGGCAACGATAAGTGTGATCATGATTACACCGCCACCGGGGCTTTGATCGCGGGATGGGGGTCGTAGCCCGCGAATTCGAAATCCTCGAATTTGAAGTCAAAGATCGAGTCGACCTTGCGCCCGATCCGCAGTTCGGGCAGCGGCCGCATCGGGCGTTCCAACTGGGTTGCGACCTGATCGACGTGGTTGTTGTAGATATGCGCGTCGCCGATCGAATGGATGAAATCGCCCGCCTCATACCCCGTCACATGGGCCAGCATCGCCAGCAAAAGCGCGTAAGACGCGATGTTGAACGGCACCCCCAGAAACATGTCGGCAGAGCGTTGATACAGTTGCAGGTGCAGCTTGCCCCCCAGAATGCGGACCTGCCAGAGTGTATGGCAGGGCGGCAGGGCCATCTTGTCGACATCTCCGGGGTTCCAGGCGGTCACGATCATCCGCCGGCTGTCCGGCTTTGTGCGGATCGTCTGCATCAGCTCTGCGATCTGGTCGACCTCGCCCAAAAGAAGGCGGGTGTCGGCGTCGTCGGACTTGACCACGTCAACCTTCGGGAAATGCCGCCACTGGTGCCCGTAGACCGGACCAAGATCGCCGTTTTCATCGGCCCATTCGTCCCAGATCCGCACACCGTTGTCCTTGAGGTATCTGATGTTCGTATCGCCCGACAGAAACCACAAAAGTTCGTGCACGATGGACTTCAGATGCAGCTTCTTTGTGGTGACCAGCGGGAAGCCGTCGGCCAGCGAATAGCGGCACTGCAACCCGAAATACGAAATCGTCCCGGTGCCTGTCCGATCCGTCGAGGGCACCCCCAGGTCGCGCACCGTCTTCAGGGCGTTCAAGTATTGTTGCATCGGATCCTCCCGTTGGCTGACCAAACGCCGACAGATCCGGCGCATGGAATCAGTGTGTTTTTCATGGTTTATCCGCGCGGACCAAGACTGCAAGGCACAATGGCGCGGCACGCCGCCAAGCCCGCGACATCCGGCGGCCAGAATACAAAGCGGCGCGGGCGCAACGGTTGCGATCAAATCCCGTCAAAAATTCGTGAATTGTTGACTTTTCGCGGGGGCGCGTTCAGCGTGACCGTCAAATCGACAAAAAAAGAATTGAGCAGCCATGTCCAGATTTCTCGCAGCCTTGCCGCTGACCGTTTTTCTTGCCGCATGCGGCGGGGGATCGAACCCGTTGAACGGGAATGACGTGGCGGCAGGGACGGGAACGACGACCCCGACAGCCCCGGCAACCGGGCTGGACCTGCCGCCGGGCACGATTGCGCCGACACCATCGTCGGCCATTGAACGCTACGAAGCAAAGGACGGAAATGGCAATGGCTACGCCCAGTCCGTCAGCTATGATGCCGTCTCTGACAGATTCCTGGTCGACAACCTGGCCTTCGACGGTGAAAATGCCTATCCCGAAACAACGACCGCGTTGGTGCAAACACTCGCGTCGCCATTCAAGGTTTATGAAAATGAGCAGACGGTCGTCGACGATGTAAACGGGCAACCAATAACTCAGTTCGTCAACCGCGCAATCTACGGAAAAAGCACCAGTGGCAGTGTAGAGTTCGCCATCGTGCGAACAGGCAGCTACGTCGGCTACGGCTTTGGCGGTTTCGTGTACCGACGCGCGGATAACAGCGGGGTGACTTTGCCGCTGCCCACGACTGGCCAAGCCAAATTCACGGGAAACTACGCCGCTGTGCGCGACTTCAACGGGCGTTCCGATCTGGAATACGCGACAGGAGACGTGAATATTGATATCGATCTGGCTGACTTCAACGAGGGCGACGGAGTGAAAGGATACGTGACCAATCGTAAGGTCTATGATCTGGCAGGAAATGACATCACGGCAAGTATCATTATCGGTATCGAGACAAACCCAGTGTCTGGTGGCGGCATTGAAGATTCCGAACTGCGGGCAGCAGGTGGCAATATCCCGACATTGGTGTTCAGGGTCGGGCCCGGTGTGCTTGACACCAACGGCGAACTTGCAGGGAACATCGACAGCAGCATTTTCTCTCTGAATGGCGGCACGCAGACATTTGAAACCGGAAAATACTATGGCATCCTCTCTGGCGCGGCTCCTGACGAGTTGGTGGGCGTTATCGTCGTCGAAGGCGCTGATCTGCGTTATTCAGGCGTAACCGTCCGAGAGACCGGCGGTTTCATCGCATATCGCCAGCCTACCCCATAACAAGATGCGTATTTCCACCAATCTTGGCCTAGCCTGTCTTGTCGTGCTTTGGGCTGGAACCGCAAATGCACAGACGCTTACCCTGACCCCTGATCAGGTGCGCATGACGGCGGTCACAGCCATCGAGCAAAACCAGCCCCGCATTGCGCTGGACCTGTCCAACGCCCTGCTTCAACGCGACAGAACCGACTTTTTCGCTCTTCTGATCAACAGCCGCGCGGCGCGCAACCTGGGGTTGGTGGATCAGTCAAAGGCCTCTGCCCTTGCGGCCTGGCGTCTGGCCAAAACGCCGGACCAGAAATTCCAGTCGTCGCTTTTGATGGCGCAGGCCCTGTCTTCGGCCGGGGCGCGGACGCGGGCGCAGCTTTGGTTGCGGCGTGCAGTGCAGCATGCCCCCACCGATCAGGCGCGGCAGCTTGCGATCCGCGATTTCGCCTATGTCCGGTCGCGCAACCCGTGGTCCACGTCATTGTCGTTCAACATTTCGCCCACCTCGAACGTGAATAACGGCAGCGCGAACACTACGACGCGGCTGTTCGACCTGCCGTTCGAGTTCAAGCTGAGCGGTGATGCGCAGGCGCTGTCCGGCACCGAGATTTCCGCCGGCATCAGCACGACCTACAAATTCGCGGCCTCGGATTCGGGGCAGACGGCTGTCAACCTCAGGTATTTTTCGCGCGGCTACGTCTTGTCCGAAGACGCCAAGGCAAAGGCGCCCATGGCCAAGGGCAGCGATTATGCCTTCAGCACCGCGTCTGTCTCGCTGTCCCGCAGGGTCTTTGGCTCCACGCCGCAAAGCCCGCTGGACCTGTCCATCGGGGCCGGTCAGAACTGGTATGGCGGCAGCCCCTATACCCATTTCATCCAGGGCCGCGCCACGAAAACTCTGGCCCTTGCCAACAATCAAAGCCTGTCTTTCACCCTTGGCGCGGACAAACAGATCAGCGACACCAATCAACCGGATGTGCATAGCCTGTCTGCGGGCACCAGTTATGCGCGGCGTTTCAAGACCGGCGGGCGTGTGCAATTTGGTCTGGACATCGCGAACAGCACATCGGATGCGGAAAACAACAATTTCACGTTGCGCCGGGTTTCGGCGACATATCAGCTGCCCAAGCCGGTTCTGACGGCGCATATTGTCCTGTCTGCGGCCCTTCAGGCGCGTGACTTTCCGCTGTCTGCGTATTCGGCGGCAGGGCGGCAGGACACAACCATCGAAGGCGGCATCACCCTGATTTTCGACAAGGTCGACTACTACGGATTTGCCCCGACCCTAAGCCTGAACGCCTCGTCCAACCGATCGAACATCGGCCTGTACGAGACCCGTGAATACGGTGTCCGCGTCGGATTTCAATCGGCATTCTAGCGCTGCGTATTTCCTTGTTCCCCCCAAGGCCCTAGATAAGAGGGACACTGGAATGGAGCACATCATGCAGACCAAATATCTTCACACCATGGTTCGCGTTCAGGATCTGGAGAAATCCATGGCCTTTTACGAACTTCTCGGGCTGAAAGAAACCCGGCGCTGGGACAGCGAAGGCGGTCGGTTCACCAACGTTTTCATGGCCGCCCCCGGCGACGAGGATTGCCCGCTGGAACTGACCTATAACTGGGACGGCGACGCGGGCCTGCCGTCGGACAGTCGTCATTTTGGCCATCTGGCCTATGGCGTTTCCGATATTTACGCGATGTGTCGGCATCTTATGGACAATGGCGTCACGATGAACCGCCCGCCGCGCGACGGGCATATGGCGTTTGTCCGCTCTCCTGACAACATCTCGGTCGAATTGTTGCAGATGGGTGAAAAGCTGGCCCCGGCAGAACCCTGGACCAGCATGCCGAACATCGGCCATTGGTAAAGCGGCGCATCCTTGCGGCAGGGGTCATGTCCCTTGTCGCGGGTGCCGTTTGCACGGATGCCGGGGCATCCTGCCGTCAGGCGCTGGCGCTTGGGCTGGATGTGTCCGGCTCTGTCGATGCGACGGAATACCGCCTGCAACTTGACGGTTTGGCCGCCGCACTGAATGATCCTTCGGTGACAGAGGCCTTGTTTACCGCACCCGAAGTGCCAGTGCTTTTGTCGGTGTTCGAGTGGAGCGGCACCACCGACCAGCGGCTGTTGGTGGACTGGACGGCGATCGACAGCGTCGCCGCACTGTCCCGCGTGACCGCCCGCCTTCGCAGCACCCGCCGCGCCGCGATGGCCCCGGTGACAGCCCTTGGATCTGCGGCCCTATATGGCGCGACCCTGTTGCAGGGGCAACCGACCTGCTGGAAACGGACGCTTGACCTGTCAGGCGACGGGAAAGCCAATGCCGGCCCCCGCCCCCGCGATGTCAAAGGTGCCGCAGTTCTGTCCGGCACAACTGTGAATGCCCTTGTGATCGGGGCCGACAACCGAACGGCAACCGACCAAGGGCAGGGCACTATCGCAGAACTGTCCGCCTATTTCACCGCCGAGGTCATTCAGGGGCCAGACGCGTTCATCATCACCGCCCTTGGGTTTCAGGACTTTCAGGCGGCGATGACGCGCAAGCTGCGAAAAGAGCTTCAGGGGCGATCCTTCACCGAACTTACCCCGCCCCACGGCCCGACTCAGTAAATATAGCGGATCTGGTCCATCCAGTACCGCTCCATCCGGCGCAAAGAGGTGTTGATCTGGTCAATGCCGTCGGGATTCAGCACACCGCGCTGTTCCAGACCCTCGGCGTGGCTGGCAAAAAGCCCGGTGACAACGCCGCGCACATAGCGGCCTTTCTCTGTCAGCCTGACCCGCACCGACCTGCGGTCGATTTCGCATTTCTGATGGTGCATATACCCCATATCGACCAGCTTTTTCAGGTTATAGGACACATTAGACCCCTGATAATATCCACGGCTTTTCAGTTCTCCGGCAGTCACCTCGTTCTCGCCGATATTGAACAGCAACAACGCCTGAACCGCGTTGATTTCCAACACGCCGACACGCTCGAACTCGTCCTTGATCACATCCAGCAACAGCCGGTGCAGCCGTTCGACCAGCGCAAGCGCGTCCAGATAGGCCGACAAAAATCCTTGGGTCTGGGGGGCCCCCAGTTTGGTATGAACACTCATTACGCTCTCCGCCGTTCCTTGCTTTTGCAGAGATTGCGACGAAAAGCCGAACATTCGGTTAAACCGAGAAAAATACGCAGGAAAGCTGCGCTAGGCGCCGATACCCGCGTGCCGCGAGATCACCGTGATCAGGTTCAAATACTGTGGCGGGGTCGAAACCTGCCCCGTAACCCATTGATAGAGATCATGATCGTTCTCTGACAACATGGCATCATAGGTGTCCAGCGTCGTCGGATCCAGATCGGCCAGTTTGGCGTCGGCATAGGCCCCGAGAATCAAATCCATCTCTTTGATCCCGCGCCGCCATGACCGCATACGCAATTTCTTCAGCCGGTGCTCTGCCGTTTCGATCATCGGTTGGGGTCCTTCAACACTGTCCGCAGACGTTTTTCCAACAGCCCAAGGCGGTTAGCCGTCTGCGCCATCTGACTTTTCAAATTCCGCAATTCGGTCAACAACTCGGTCACTTCGGGAGCCAATGCCATCTCATCCGTAGGCCCGTCAAGCCCGTCACCCTCGCCGTTCAAAAGCCACATCATCGAGACATTCAAAAGCCCCGCCAGCATCTGCAACTTGTTCGCGCGAGGTTCTTCAAGGTCGTCCTCCCATGATCGGATCGTCTTCAGTTTGACGCCGATCCGCTTGGACAGTTCGTTCTGTGTCATGTTCATCGCGTCGCGCGCACCGGCCATCCGGTCGCCGAATGTGGCACTTTCCGCGCTATACCAGCCAGAATGGCCAGGCGTTTCCAAGTCAATGTCTGTCTCGGTTTCTGTGTCGATTTCTGTGTCGGTCATAGATACCTCCTGTGCGGATATCCCTTGAACGGGTTCCGCGACCACCCTAAGACATGAAGCCGGCACATTCAAACCGGAGTTCACCATGGCCTTCCTGTCCGCGACCCTTGACCGCGTCAAACCATCGCCCACCATTGCCGTCACAACCAAAGCGCAGGAGCTGAAGGCCGCAGGCAAGGACATTATCGGCCTTGGCGCCGGAGAGCCGGATTTCGACACCCCCGAAAACATCAAAGAGGCCGCCATTCGGGCGATCCACGAGGGCAAGACGAAATACACCGCCGTTGACGGTATTCCCGAGCTGAAAAAGGCGATCTGCGCCAAGTTCAAGCGCGACAATGCGCTGGACTATACCCCCGCGCAGGTCACCGTCGGCACCGGCGGCAAGCAGGTTCTGTATAACGCCTTCATGGCGACGCTGAACCCCGGCGACGAGGTCATCATTCCCGCCCCCTACTGGGTCAGCTACCCCGACATGGTGCTGCTGGCGGGCGGCGAACCTGTGGTGGTCGAAGGCCCGATGCAGACCGGTTACAAGATCACCGCCGACCAGCTGGAGGCGGCGATCACACCCAGGACCAAGTGGTTCCTGTTCAACTCTCCGTCGAACCCGACCGGCGCAGGCTATAGCTGGGACGAGTTGAAGGCGCTGACCGATGTCCTGATGCGCCACCCGCATGTCTGGGTGATGACAGACGATATGTACGAGCATCTTGTGTTCGACGACTTCAAATTCTGCACCCCGGCAGAGGTGGAACCGGGCCTTTACGACCGCACCCTGACCGTCAACGGTGTATCCAAGGCCTATGCTATGACCGGCTGGCGCATCGGCTATGCGGCGGGGCCGGTGGCCCTGATCAAGGCGATGGGCAAGGTCCAGTCGCAGTCAACGTCGAACCCCTGCTCGGTCAGCCAATACGCGGCGGTCGAGGCCCTGAACGGCACCCAGCACTATATCCCCGAGAATGCAAAGCTGTTCCAGCGGCGCCGCGATCTGGTTGTGTCCATGTTGAACAAGGCGCAGGGCATCGTCTGCCCGACGCCCGAAGGTGCGTTCTACGTCTACCCCTCGATTGCGGGATGCATCGGCAAGACGACTGCAGCGGGTGCAAAAATAGCGGATGACGAGGCCTTCGCGACCGCTCTTCTGGAGGAAACCGGCGTCGCCGTGGTCTTTGGCGCGGCCTTTGGCCTATCGCCCAACTTCCGCGTCAGCTACGCTACTTCTGACGAGGCCCTGACAGAGGCCTGCACCAGAATTCAGGCGTTCTGCGCCGGACTAAGCTAGGGAACCGATGTCAAGCGACCTGCCCGATTACTACTTTCGTATCCGCGAGAATGGCGCGGTGGTTTTCCGGATCGACACGGAAAACCGCCAGCGCCGCATCGACATGGATCAGATCGCCGTGATCAACATCAAAAACAACGACGTGAAACCGCAAGGCGACCGGGAACTGTCAGCAGGCGACATGGCCGCAATCCGCAGCTGGATGGCAGAGCGCACGGACCTTCTGGCGCGGCGCGATATCGACGATATCCACCGCGCGGTCGACCACATGAACCTGACCACCCAATGGGTGCAATCCAAGGCAACGGACGAGCAGCTGGAAAACGTCACCGATGCGCTTTTGCTGGCGATGCACGATCTGCGATCAGTGCTGGTCCGCAAAAAGGCAGACCGGCTGATGGACAAGACCGGGGACTGATCCGCGACGGCAGGACGGTCGCCGCCATGCGCGGATGATCATCAGCTTTGCGCCTGCGGGGCGCTCCTGCACTTCGGGCGGAATACGGCCCATTCGGCTGGCCGCCCGATTGCCGTCTTGCTTATGCCAGACTTTTGCCTGAATTTCGCGTCAAGGTTTTGGCAATACAGTCCAGGCAAATGCCCTCATAGGGCACCGAAAGGATAGCATATGACGCGCCGATTGACCTCGACACTTGCCGCGCTGGCGGTTTCTTCGCTGACCCTTGGCACTGTTGCCACGGGCGTTTTTGTTGTGACAGCCGACATGGCGGTTGCCAAAAATGACAACAACAATGGCGGCAACGGAAACGGCGGCCACAACGGCGGCGGAAATGGCAACCGTGGCGGCAATTCGGATGCCTCGAACAACGGCCATCAGGGCGGCGGCAACAGCCACGCCAATGCCAAAACCAACAAAGGCGGCCATGCCGCGTCAGGCGGTCAGGCCTCCCCGAAAATTTTCAGTGACATCGCAGCGATTTTCAGCCCGAAAAAATCATCCGCCGCAACCAAAGGCCAAACCGCAAAGGCCAAGGCGCAACAGCGCAGCGTCGTAACCGCCGTCAAAGCCTCGCCGACCCCCAGACCACGCGGCGCCTCGGGACATGGCGCGCTGGCGTCAGAGCTTAAGGGCCTGAACGCGGCCCACGCAAGCGCCACGGCCCGCGCGAACGCCGCGCCCAACAGTCAGGTTGGCCGGATCGAGACCTATCGCGCGTTGCTGGATCAGGCCACGCTTTCTCAGGACGAATTGATCGCAGCCGAAGACGCACTGCTTGCCCTGCAGAGCGGCTACGACGGGCGGACCACTGCCGAGATCAATGACGATATTGCGAAACTGGACCCTTTGGCCATCGAGAACGAAGACGCCCTTTTGGCGCTGAATGACGAGCTGGCGCTTGCTGAAACCTTCGAGATGGACAGCAAAATGCTTGAGGGGCAGATTGAAACGTTGAAAGACGCGGAAACGACGGCAGAAACAGATCAGGCGGATGCCCTGTTGGCCGCATCCAATGGTCGCGCGCTTTCGCCCGAGGCTTTGGCCGAACTGCACCGCCTTCTGGATCTGCCCACCCTCGCAACGGACGTTTCGGTCGCTGAGGAAGAACCGGTTTACGACGTCGATGTCGCAACCGGAGAGAGTGCCACAGTTGAATTGACGACTACGGAATAAGGCCAGCGCGCGGCACCATAACCGCCGCGCGTCCCTTGCCGGTCCAGAACCGTACCATCAGCAACACCGCGGCCAGAACCAGCCCGATAACCAGACCCAGCCATATTCCCGGCCCGCCCAGACCAAAGGTGAACCCAAGCACATAGCTGGCCGGCACCCCAACCAGCCAATAGCTGCATGCGGCGATCACCAGAGGCACGCGCGTATCCTGCACCCCGCGCAACAGACCCAAGGCCATGACCTGCGCCCCGTCGGCAAGCTGGAACAACGCGGCGACCGCCAGCAGCGACACGCCGATGGCGATGATTTGTGGGCGGGCGGGATCGGTCTCGTTCAGAAACGCGCCGATCAGCACCTCTGGTATGCCCAGAAACAACAGGATCGTCAGGCAGGCAACGCCGACGGACAGCGCAATGGCAATCACCCCGCCCCGCCGCAGCCCCGTCTGGTCACCCGCGCCAAAGGCCCGCCCCGCCCGCACCGTTGCCGCGTTCGACAGGCCCAGATGCACCATGAAGGTGGCCGATGCGATTTCCAGCGCGATGCCATGCGCCGCCAGTTCCCTTGTGCCGATCCATCCCATCATCAGGGCCGATGCGGCGAACAGGGCGGATTCGGCCAGATTGGTCAGCCCGATCGGCCAGCCAAGACGAAAGACATCTGCAAAGGCGCCCCAATCGGGCCGCCAGAAGCGGATGAACAACGTATAGCGGCGCAGCGAGGGCAGCAGGGCCGAATAGGCCAGAATGATCACCAACGACAGAAGCTGCGTGCCGATCGTGGCGATCGCCGCCCCGCGCACACCCAGTTCCGGCGCGCCCCAGTTGCCGAAGATCAGCATCCAGTTCAGGCCCGCATTCAGGACCACGCTGGCAATCGTCGCCCAAAGAACGACCTGCGTCCGTTCCAGCGCGGCCAGATAGCTTTTCATCACCATCGCCAGAAGCGCCGGCAAAATCCCGAAGCCCGCAATGCGAAGGTAATCCTGTGTGATCGCGGCGATGTCGGGGTTCTGCCCCAAAACCACCAGCAAAGACCCCGAATACCAGAACAGCGGCAGCACCAGCACTCCGTAAATCAACGACAGCCAGATCCCCATGCGCGTCACGCGACGCACCTGAACGTCGTCGTCGGCACCGGCTGCGGTCGCGACCATCGGCATGACGGCCAGTGCGAAACCGGACCCCATGATGAAGATCACAAAAAAGCTCGACGCGCCCAGAACGACGGCTGCGAGTTCTGCAATGCCATACCAGCCCAGCATGATCGTGTCAGTCACATGCACCGCGAATTGCGCGACATGGCTGCCGACCAGCGGCAGACCCAAGGCCAGCGTCGCGCGGGCGTGGCCTTTATATGTCATGGGCGTGCTCATCCATCCCGATTAGGGCAGTTGGACGCATGCGGCAAGTGGTGGCAGCAGCGGTTTTGATCAACCGGTCAAGTATTGTGGCGCGGCACCCGCCTTCGGCGAGGATATTTTTCCAAGAAGAGGCAGTAGGGGGTTAGTCCCGTCGCGGGTCCTGCACGACATTGCGCCAGCTGTGCTGCTCCCTGAACCCCAGCATCTCGCGGATTTTGCGATTGGAAAAAAGCGCCTCGTGCGGGGCAAGGTCTCGCGACAACGGGACATCGGGAAAGAAGTCCGCCAGAATGTCCGCGTTGGGCATGTTCACCGAATTCTCGTCATTGCCGGCATTGAACATCTGGAATCCCAGACCGTCGGTTTTCAGGCAAAGATCAACGATCTGGCCCAGATCGCGCGCATCTATGTAGCAAAAGACATTGCGCCTGCGTTGTGCCGGATTGGCAAAGAAATCGGGAAAGCGGTCGTACTCATGCGGTTCGATCACATTGCCGATCCGCAAGCCGTAGATGTCGAAGCCGGACCGCCGCTGGAACGCGCGCGCCGTCTTTTCGTTGACCACCTTGGACAGGCCGTAGCTATCCATCGGGTCCACATCGTAGTCCTCCTCCAAGGGCAGTACATGCGGGTCGATCACGCCATCGGCGAAACAGACGCCATAGGTCGTCTCGGACGAGGCAAAGACCACCTTGCGGATGCCCAGCTTTACCGCAGCCTCGATCACGTTGTAGGTGCCGATGGTATTGACGCGGAAGGTTTCATTGTCGGGACAGATCAGGATACGCGGCACGGCGGCGAAATGCACAACGGCATCGAACGCCGGCACGCCGGTGCCCGCCTCCAGCTCGTCGAACCCCGCGTAGGAGGTCAACGCGTTGAACATCTGCCCGCTGTCGGTGATGTCGGCCGTCAGGTTATCGACGCCATCCAGCGCAAGCGGCACCAGATCGACGTTCAGAACGCGGTGCCCCTGCGCCAGAAGATAGGCAACCACATGCCGCCCCGCCTTGCCGCTGCCGCCGGTGAATAGAATGCGCATTGCCCTGTCTCCCTGATGCCTGTGCCGTGGCCCACTATATCGCGCGACGGCAAAGTGCTTCAAGCCGACTTTGCCCATTGCACCATGTGGCCCTGAATGGTCTAATCACAGGCCAGCAAAACCAACAAAAATATCGAGCACCACCCATGTCCGACGATCTTTTGAACGGCACCGCGCCAGAGACCTATGACGCCTCCTCTATCGAGGTGCTTGAGGGGCTTGAACCCGTACGCAAACGCCCCGGCATGTATATCGGCGGCACGGATGAACGCGCGCTGCACCATCTGGTGGCAGAGGTGCTGGACAACTCTATGGACGAGGCCGTGGCCGGGCACGCCAACCGGATCGAGGTCGAGGTCAACGCCGATTACAGCGTGACAATCCGCGACAACGGGCGCGGTATTCCGATTGACCCGCATCCGAAGTTCCCCGGCAAATCCGCGCTGGAGGTGATCCTGTGCACCCTGCATTCGGGTGGCAAGTTCGGCGGCAAGGCCTACGAGACATCTGGTGGCCTGCACGGTGTCGGCATCAGCGTCGTCAACGCATTGTCCGATCATGTTCGCGTCGAAGTGGCGCGCAACAAGGAACTGTTCGTGCAGGAGTTCTCGCGCGGCATCCCGCAAGGGCCGGTGCGGGCGGCGGGTGCGGCCCCGAACCGGCGCGGCACCAGCGTCACCTTCCACCCCGATGCGCAGATCTTCGGTGCGCTGAAATTCAAACCGGCGCGGCTGATCAAGATGGTCCGGTCCAAGGCCTATCTGTTCTCGGGCGTCGAAATCCGCTGGAAAACCGCGATCGACGATGGCGAAACGCCGCTGACCGCGACCTTTCATTTTCCCGGTGGCCTTGCCGATTATCTGGGCGAGCAGCTGGAGAAATCCGTGACCTACGCCGACCGCCCCTTTGCGGGAAAGGTCGGGTTTTCCGAGAAATTCGGGCCGCAAACGGTGGGGTCTGTCGAATGGGCAATCAACTGGACCCCGTCGCGCGACGGGTTCATCCAGTCCTATTGTAACACCGTCCCGACGCCAGAGGGCGGCACACACGAATCCGGCTTTTGGGCGGCGATCCTGAAAGGCATCCGCGCTTACGGCGAACGGGTCAACAACCGCAAGGCCAAGGACATCACCCGCGAGGATATGATGGCGGGCGGCTGTGCGGTGATCTCGGTCTTTATCCGCGAGCCGCAATTCGTCGGCCAGACCAAGGACCGCCTTGCCACCGAGGAAGCCGCGCGTCTGGTGGAAAACTCTGTTCGCGACCATTTTGACAACTGGCTTGCGGCGGATACGAAATCCGCTGGCGCCATCCTTGATTTTCTGGTCCTGCGGGCCGAGGAGCGGATGCGCCGCCGCGCCGAAAAGGAAACCCAGCGCAAGACCGCGACCAAGAAACTGCGCCTGCCGGGCAAGCTGACCGATTGCTCCAATTCCAACCGCGAGGGCACGGAGCTGTTCATCGTCGAGGGCGACTCGGCTGGTGGATCGGCGAAAATGGCCCGCGACCGCAAGACACAGGCCCTGCTGCCATTGCGCGGCAAGATCCTGAACGTGCTGGGCGCGGCCTCGAACAAGATGTCGGGCAACGCCGAGATCAACGACCTGTGCATGGCGCTTGGCGTCAACATGGGGACCAAGTTCAACGTCGAGGACCTGCGCTATGACAAGGTCATCATCATGACCGACGCCGACGTCGACGGGGCGCATATCGCGGCGCTGTTGATGACGTTCTTCTTCACCCAGATGCGCCCGATGATCGACCGCGGGCATCTGTATCTGGCCTGCCCGCCGCTGTTCCGCCTGACGCAGGGGGCCAAACGGGTCTATTGCGTGGACGAGCCGGAAAAGATCCGGATGATGGAAAAAGGTCTGGGCGGCAAAGGCAAAATCGACGTGTCGCGCTTCAAGGGTCTGGGCGAGATGGACGCGAAGGATCTGAAAGACACGACGATGAACCCCGAAACCCGCAAGCTGATCCGCGTCACGATCGACGAGGACGAACCGGGCGAAACCGGTGACCTGGTAGAGCGTCTGATGGGCAAACGCCCCGAGATGCGGTTCCAGTATATCAGCGAGAACGCCCAGTTCGTCGAAGAACTGGATGTGTAAGGCTGCGGATCGGCGTGGGCCTGATCGTTCTGGCCGCGCCTATTCCTGAAGGCCCTGCAAATAGTAGACCAGCGACAAGATCCGCCCCTGCACGATGTGTTCCGCGTCGCTGCCATAGATCGACGAGCGGTCCTCCAGCGCGTCTTCTTTGAAATATTCGCCCCAGACCGGCATTTCCGATCGGCCATGACCCGCAATCTCGCGGCGACCGTTGATCGCCTGATAGACCTCTGAAAACGGGAACGCGCCGTTGTTTTCTTTTGCCAGAAGGGTCAGATCCTTGGGCTTTATCGCGAACAACTCTCCCACCAGACCACCGCCTTTGGCATCGTCACCATGGCACACAGCGCAGCGGGCCTGAAACTCAGCGCGGCCAAGGGTGGATTCCTGTGCCGAAGCGGCAGATGCCAGAAACATTACCCCCCCGATGGTTAGTGAAATCAATGGAATACGGCGTGTCATGGCAATCTCCCTGAATGGATGAACATGCCGTCAATGTGCCGGTTATGTGGAAAAATGCCTTGACTAAACGCAACGCAGGCCAAACCTCGAGATGCACTGGCGCGGGTGCGCGAACGGGTGTTATTCCTGAAGCGTTTCCAGAAAAGCCGCGATTGCCACGATACGTTTCGGCGTCGGTGTGTAGATCCCCTCGCCTGTGGGAACCAACACCAGATCCCCCTCGCCCAGATCGGTCCCGAACTCTGGCATCAGGCTCGCGTGGTTGCCGCGGCGGGTGTATCCGTCAACCACCGACATCACATAGACCTTCGGAAATGTGCCGCCATTGCGTGCCGACAATGTGCTCAGGTCCGGTGGCAGCTTGCCAATCTCGCCCGCCAACGGCCCGTCGCCCTTGCCCGCAGGCCCGTGACAGGCCGCGCATGTATCGGCATAGGTCGTGCGCCCCACCTCGACCGGCGGCACGCAACCCGCAAGTGTCAAAGCGGTCAGGATCGCCCCCAGTTTACGCATGAATCGTGTCTCCCCTTCTGTGTCCACTGCACTCCACCATGCCCGCAAACCCGGCGCATTGATCCATGTCAGGCCCGCGCCCGCAACCGCAGCACCCTAGACCAGCCGCCCGTCTTCCATCCGCAATATCCGGTCCATACGACCGGCAAGATCCAGATTATGGGTTGCGATCAGTGCCGCCAGCCCCGTGCCCCGCACCAGATCCAGCAGGGCCGCGAACACCTGATCCGATGTGGCGGGATCAAGGTTCCCCGTCGGCTCGTCCGCCAGCAAAAGACGCGGGCTATTGGCCAATGCCCGGCAAAACGCCACCCTTTGCTGCTCTCCGCCCGACAAGGCGGCGGGGCGGTGATGCGCCCGATGCTGCACGCCGACACGGGTCAACAGATCCATCGCGCGCGCCTCGGCCTGCGCCTGCGGAACGGCATTGGCCAGCTGCGGCAGCACGATGTTTTCCAGTGCCGAAAATTCGGGCAGCAGATGGTGGAACTGATAGATGAACCCCACCTCGGCGCGGCGCACCTCTGTCCGCTTGGCGTCGCGGCGATGGGTCATATCGGCACCCCCGATTCGCACCAGCCCCGCGTCGGGCGTATCCAGCAACCCCGCAATATGCAAAAGCGTCGATTTGCCCGCACCCGACGGGGCCACCAGCGCAACAATCTCTCCCGGCTGCACGACCAATGACGCGCCGCGCAACACGATCACCTCGGCGGGCGTGCCTTCGTTATAGGCCTTCTCGACCCCGTCCAGAACCAGCGCAGGATCACTCATACCGCAACGCCTCTACCGGGTTCATCCGCGCCGCGCGCCGCGCCGGAAAGATCGTCACGATGAACGACAACCCCAGCGACAGGGCCACAGCGGACAGAACGTCGTTCACCTGCAACTTGGCCGGCAAGGCATAAATCCCGCGAATGGACGGGTCCCAGACACCGCCGCCCGACACATAGTTCACCAGCGAAAAGACCTGATCGATGTAGACGGCAAAAAGACACCCCAAAGCAACGCCCATGGCCGTTCCGATCAAGCCGGTAGAGGCACCGCAAATGAAGAACACCCGCAGAACCGACCCTTCGGTCAAACCCATCGTTCGCAAGATTCCGATATCGCGCCCCTTGTTCTTGACCAGCATGATCAACCCCGAAATGATGTTCATCGCGGCGATCAGCACCAGAATGGACAGGATCACGAACATCACGTTGTCCTCGATGTCCAGCGCCCGCAGAAACGCCCCCGACGCGTCCTGCCATGTCCAGACCAGCGCACGATCCCCCGCCGCCGCGATCAAGGCGCCAGACAGGCTGTCGACGGTTTCGGGATGCTCGACCATCACTTCCAACTCGTCCGCGACACCCTCGCGGTTGAAATAACTCTGCGCCTCTGTGAAAGGCATGTAGATCCGCGTGCGGTCGATATCATAGCGACCGGCGCTGAAAATATAGACCACGTCGTAGCTCTTGACCCGTGGCGTGGTGCCGAACGGCCCCTTGACCCCGTCGGGCGAGATCAGCTTGATCCGGTCGCCCAGCCCCAACCCCAGTTCGGACGCGACACCTGATCCGATGGCGACGCCTTGATCGAACCGCCCGATATCGCCCTGCCCGGTTTCGGGATCGGCAATCCGCGGGATGCCCTTCAGATCGGACAGCGTAATCCCGAACACCTGAACGCCCGCATTACTGCTGTTGGCGTTGGCCATCACCTGCCCCTTGATCAAGGGCGCCACGCGCGTCACCCCGGCAACGTCGCGCACACGCGCGGCGACATCGGTATAGTCAGGCATCACACGGGTCGTCTGGCCGCCCTCGTTCACATACGTCGCATTGTAAACGGTCACATGGGCGTTCGACCCTACGATCGTGTCAATGAACTCGGCCCGGAACCCCGACCGGACGGCCAAAGTCGCGATCAACGCAAAGACCGCCAATGTAATGCCGATAAGCGAAATCCAGGTCATCACACTGACCCCGCCCTCGGCCCGTCTGGCCCTGAGGTAGCGCCAGGCGATCATCCACTCGAATCGCGCGAAAGGGGCGGTTCTACCAGCCAAATATCTGCTCCTTGTTGTTATGGGCGACGATGGGCTGTTCAAAGGCAAGGGTCAAGCCGCCACGCCGGATGCGCTTCGCGCGAGAGTATTTTGACCGAGAAGAACATCCAGTCTCTTCTTGGAAAAATATCCTCGCGCGAAGCGCAAAACCGCACGAAGTGCTTATAAGAATGGCGCGGCACGCGCCTCCTTTGGATCAGATACCGGCATAGATTTCGGCCACTTTGGCCACCGCCATCGCGGGCGTCATCTCTACGCTTTCGCCGGTGCGTCGCGAGGTCAACTCGACAACGCCGTTCTTCAGCCCGCGCGGGCCGACGGTGATGCGCCATGGCAGACCGATCAGGTCCATCGTTGCGAACTTTGCACCTGCCCGCTCGTCGCGGTCATCATACAAGGGCTCCAGCCCCAGTGCGGTCAGCGACTGGTAAAGCGCCAGACAGGCGGCGTCCGCCTCATCGTCGCCCTGACGCAGGTTCACGATACCGCAATGGAACGGCGTGACGCCTTCGGGCCAGATGATGCCCTTGTCGTCGTGGCTTGCCTCGATGATCGCGCCCAGCAGGCGGCTGACACCAATCCCGTGCGACCCCATGTGCACCGGCGTTTTCTCTCCCGAAGGCGTGACCACTGTTGCACCCATCGGGTCCGAATACTTGGTGCCGAAATAGAAGATCTGCCCGACCTCGATCCCGCGCGACGTCTTGCGGCGCTCTTCGGGGATTGCATCGAACAAGGCGGCGTCGTGGGTTTCGTCTGTCCGCGCATAGGGCGTGGTCCATTCGGTCACGATCTCGGCGCAGGCCTCGCGGTTGTCGTAATCCACCGAACGGCCGCCGAAATTCAGATCAAGGATCGCGCTGTCATAAAAGACCTCGCTTTCGCCGGTATCGGCCAGCACCAGAAATTCATGCGTGTCCTCGCCGCCGATCGGGCCGCTGTCGGCGCGCATCGGGATCGCCTTCAGGCCCATCCGTTCGTAGGTGCGCAGATAGCTGACCATGTGACGGTTGTAAGCGTGGATCGCCGCGTCTTTGTCGATGTCGAAGTTGTAGCCGTCCTTCATCAGGAACTCGCGCCCCCGCATCACCCCAAAGCGCGGGCGCATCTCGTCGCGGAATTTCCACTGGATATGATAGAGCGTCAGCGGCAGATCTTTGTAGCTGCTGACATTCGAGCGGAAAATATCGGTGATCATCTCTTCGTTCGTGGGACCATAAAGCAGGTCGCGACCGCCGCGATCCTTGATCCTCAGCATCTCGTCGCCGTAATCGTCGTAACGGCCGCTTTCACGCCACAGGTCCGCCGGTTGCAGCGTCGGCATCAGCAACGGAATATGCCCCGCGCGGGCCTGTTCCTCGTGGACGATCTGCTCGATCCGCTTCAGCACCTTGTAGCCCAGCGGCAACCAGGAATAGATGCCCGCCGCCTGCTGCTTGATCATGCCGGCGCGCAACATATATCGGTGGCTGACAATCTGCGCCTCGGATGGCGTTTCTTTGAGAACTGGCAGGAAATATCGGCTGAGGCGCATGGGGGTGCTCTTTGCTCTGGAATGCTTTCGCGCCCCGTCTAAGCCATCGCAACGGGTCAGGCAAGCGGGCGGGATGATCGCGCAAATCTAGCAGAGCCCTTGCAAGATTGCGCCCCTTGGGCGAAGAACATTCTGGGATAAGGAAAATCGGCATGGGATTACCCGTCAGACAGCAAGTCACCTATTGGGGGATCGCCACACTGGCCTTCCTTTTGACGATGTGGTTTCTGGGCAATGTGATCCTGCCCTTTGTGCTGGGCGGTGCCATCGCCTATTGCCTTGACCCGATCGCCGACCGGATAGAGCGTCTGGGCACCAGCCGTGCCGTGGCCACCGTGATCATCACCCTTCTGGCGTTTATCCTGTTCATCCTTCTGGCGCTTCTGGTCATTCCGACGCTGATCCAGCAAACCACCGCCCTGATCGGTGCGGCACCGGACCTGTTCCAGAGCCTTCAGGCCTTTTTGACAGAGCGGTTCCCATCGCTGATGGATTCCAGCAGCACTGTGCGGCAATCGCTGCAAAGCATCGGCACCGCGATTGAATCGCGGGGCGCCGAGGTGCTGAACGGCCTTGTGTCGTCGGCAATGAGCCTGCTGAACATCGTTGTCCTGCTGGTGATCGTGCCTGTGGTGGCGTTCTATCTGCTGCTCGACTGGGATAACATGGTGGCCAAGGTCGACGACCTTTTGCCGCGCGACCATGCCCCTGTAATTCGCAGTCTTGCCAAGCAGATCGACCGGACGCTGGCCGCGTTCATCCGTGGGCAGGGCACGGTTTGCGTGATCCTTGGCACCTATTACGCCGCAGCACTGATGCTGGCGGGGCTGCAATTCGGCGCGGTTGTGGGGGCTATCGCCGGTCTTATCTCGTTCATTCCCTATGTCGGCGCTGTGGTTGGCGGCGGTCTGGCGCTGGCGCTGGCGGTGTTCCAGTTCTGGGGCGACTGGGTCATGCTGGCGGTCATCGGCGGCATTTTCATCGCGGGCCAGATGGTCGAGGGCAACATCCTGACCCCGAAACTGGTCGGCGGCAGCGTTGGCCTGCACCCGGTCTGGCTGATCTTTGCCTTGTCGGTGTTCGGGGCGCTGTTCGGGTTTGTCGGCATGCTGGTCGCCGTTCCCGTCGCGGCATCGCTGGGCGTCATCGCCCGCTTTGCCGTGGCCGAATACAAGAACGGTTTGCTGTACCGCGGTCTTGAAGGTGGAAAGACCAAGTAACCCATGCCGCAACAACTGACATTCGACCTGCCAGGCAGAGCCGCACTGGGGCGCGATGATTTCTATGTCTCGCCCGCCAACGCGGTTGCCGTGGCCACCGTCACGGACTGGGCGCATTGGCCGAACGGCAAGCTGGTGCTTGCGGGCCAGACCGGATCGGGCAAGACCCACCTTGCCCATGTCTGGGCGGTCGAGGCAGCGGCCACCGTCGTGCCCGCCCGCGACCTGACGCTGGACCGCGTCGACACCCTTGCCGCACAATCACATGTGGTGATCGAGGACGTGCCGCTGATCGCGGGGCAGGCAGAGCCGGAACAGGCGCTGTTTCACCTGCACAATCTGTTGCAGGCCGGCGGCGGCGCACTTTTGTTGACCGGCACCGACGCCCCCACGCGCTGGCGCCTTGCGCTGCCCGATCTGGCCAGCCGGATGCAGGGCACCTCTGTCGTCACGCTTGATCCGCCCGATGATGCGCTGTTGGCGGCTGTGCTGCTGAAGCTGTTCTCGGACCGTCAGCTTGCCGTGTCCCCCGCGTTGATCGGCTACTTGTTGCGGCGTATGGAACGGTCGTTTGCTGCGGCACAAACCATCGTGCAGACACTGGACCAGCGCGCCCTGCGAGAGGGCCGCGCCATCGGTCAATCCATGGCGGCAGAGGTGCTGGACAATCTTGAACGCGGAGACGCATAGTTGTCATGTAATTGTCACACATTGTGTGGATACCCGCCCCATGACCAAAGCTGATTTCCTTGTGGCGCCGTTCGACGCGCCAACCGACCTTCCCGAAGCGGATTTTGCCGGACCAAAGCGGTTTTTCAACCGTGAACTGTCGTGGCTTGCCTTTAACTGGCGTGTGCTGGAAGAGGCGGAAAACCCGCGTGTACCGCTGCTGGAACGCCTGCGGTTCCTGTCGATTTCGGCGACCAACCTTGATGAGTTCTACACCGTGCGCGTCGCGGGCCTGCGAGAGCTGGACCATGCTGGCAACACTACCCCCGCGGCAGACGGCCTGACCCCGACAGAGCAGCTTGTGCTGATCAACGCCGATGCGCGCAAACTGTTGCTGGCGCAGCAGACCGCGTGGAACACCATCCGTGCCGAGATGGAGGAAAAGGGAATCACCCTGCTGACGCGCGGCGATCTTGACGACGAGGACCGGGTTTTTCTGGAAGTCGTGTTCATGAACAACGTCTTTCCCGTGTTGTCGCCGCTTGCCGTCGATCCGGCGCACCCGTTTCCGTTCATTCCGAATGCGGGCTACTCGCTTGCCCTGCATCTGGAACGCACCGCAGACAAGCGGCCCTTGCAGGCGCTTTTGCCGATCCCCCAGCAGATCGACCGTTATGTCGAACTGCCGCCACGGAACGGAAAACAGCGGTTCCTGCCGCTGGAAGAGTTGCTGCTACTGCACCTTGTGCAACTGTTCCCCGGCTACAAGATGAAGGGCAATTGCGCCTTCCGCGTGTTGCGCGACAGCGATCTGGAGGTCGAGGACGAGGCCGAAGATCTGGTGCGCGAGTTCGAAGTGGCGCTGAAGCGTCGCCGCCGTGGCGAAGTTGTCCGCCTGACCCTGTCCGCCGATGCCCCGCCCGCGCTGCGTCAGTTGATCATGGACCGCCTGATCGTGACAGAGGACGAGGTGGTGGAACTGGGCGGAATGCTGGGCATGACCGACCTTAAAGAGCTGGTGCTGGACAACCGGCCCGACCTTCTATGGCCCGCCTTTACCCCGCGTGTGCCCGAACGGGTTCAGGACCACGACGGCGACATGTTTGCCGCGATACAGCAAAAGGACATGCTGCTGCATCACCCCTACGAGACCTTCGACATGGTGGTCCGGTTTCTGGCGCAAGCCGCGCGCGATCCAAATGTCGTCGCCATCAAGCAGACGCTGTATCGCACCAGCCGTGACAGCCCGATCGTCGAGGCCCTGTGCGAAGCCGCAGAGGCAGGCAAATCGGTGACCGCACTGGTCGAACTGAAGGCCCGCTTCGACGAGGCTGCCAACATCCGCCAGTCGCGCCGACTAGAGCGTGCGGGCGCCCATGTTGTCTATGGCTTTATGAATTACAAAACCCACGCGAAAATCAGCACTGTCGTGCGCCGCGAGGGCAAGCAACTGGTGACCTATACCCATTACGGCACCGGCAACTATCACCCGATCACAGCGCGAATCTATACCGACCTGTCGTTCTTCACCTGCGATGCCGCCCTTGGGCGCGATGCAACAAAGGTGTTCAACTATCTGTCGGGATATGCCCAGCCAGAGCGTCTGGAAAACCTGTCCATCGCGCCGATCAGCCTGAAATCCAGCCTGCTGGACAGCATCGCCCGCGAGGCGGATTTTGCCCGCAGCGGCAAGCCGGCAGAAATCTGGGCCAAGATGAATTCCGTGGTCGATCCCGATGTCATCGACGGGCTTTATGCGGCGTCACAGGCGGGGGTCAAGATCAACCTTGTGATCCGTGGCATCTGCGGGCTTCGCCCCGGCATCAAGGGCCTGTCCGAAAATATCCGCGTGAAATCCATCGTCGGGCGGTTTCTGGAACACAGCCGGATCGTCTGTTTCGGCAACGGTTACGGATTGCCGTCAAAAAAGGCGCGGGTCTATATCTCGTCTGCCGACTGGATGGGCCGCAACCTTGTGCGCCGCGTTGAAACGCTGGTTGAAATCACCAACCAGACCGTCAAGGCGCAGATTGTCAGCCAGATCATGGCGGCAAATATGGCGGACGAGGCGCAAAGCTGGGTTCTGGACGCCTTTGGCACCTATGTGCGACCCCCTGCCGCGCCCGGCGAACATCCGTTCAATTGCCACCGTTTCTTTATGGAAAACCCCTCTTTGTCGGGTCGCGGAACTGCGGGCGCGGCCGATGTGCCCGAACTGACGCACAGCAAAGATTGACGCGACCCCGCTGATCGCGGAAAAGTGGCCGCTGTGGAAGATGGAGTCGCCCCTATGGACGGAAATGCAGAAAAGCCCGCAGACGAATGGGGGCATTTCGGCAGGCCGTTGTTCGATGACCCAACTGCGCGACGATTGTCGCGGGTGGGGGTTGTCGACGTTGGGTCGAACTCTGTCCGGCTTGTGGTGTTTGACGGCGCCGCGCGGTCACCCGCCTATTTTTACAACGAAAAAATCATGTGCGCCCTTGGGGCCGGCCTGTCAGATACGGGCCGCCTGAACCCGCAGGGCCGCATCCGCGCATTGGCCGCGATCAAGCGCTTCGTCCTACTGGCCGAGGGCATGGGCATCAACCCTCTGTCCGCCGTGGCAACCGCCGCCGTCCGCGAGGCAAGCGACGGGCAGGATTTCCAGGACGACGTGCTGCGCGAAACCGGCCTGCATCTTTGGGTGATCGACGGCGAGGAAGAGGCGCGCCTGTCGGCACAGGGCGTCCTGCTGGGCTGGCCCGAAGCCAACGGCATGATCTGCGATATAGGCGGATCATCCATGGAGCTGGCAGAGATCGGCGACGGCAAGGTCGGGCGGCGCCTGACCTCGCCTCTGGGCCCGCTGAAGCTGCGCGATGTCGCGGGGGGCAAGAAGGGTCTGAAGGCGCATATCGCCAGGATCATCACCGGACTGCACGACAGGATCCCGCGCGAGCACATGCGCCTGTTCCTTGTGGGCGGGTCATGGCGGGCGATTGCGCGTCTTGACATGGAGCGGCGCGGTTATCCGCTTCTGGTGCTGCACGAATACCGGATGACGACGCGCAGTGTGATGGACACGATCAAATGGATCGCCGAAAATGACCCGGATGATCTGCGGTCGCGCACCGGCACCTCGTCCGAACGGATGGCGCTGGTGCCGCTGGCCTGCATGGTGCTGCGCCAGTTGATCCGCACCTTCAAACCCAAGGAAATCGCGATTTCCAGCTATGGAATCCGCGAGGGCATGCTGTATGAACAGATGCCCGAACGCCTGCGCCAGCGCGACCCCCTGATCGAGGCGTGCCGCTTTGCAGAGGCCAAGGATGCGCGGATGCCCGGCATGGGTAAGGCGCTGTACAGCTTTTTGTTGCCGCTTTATAAATCGGCCCGACCGGAGCGACTGCGCCTGGTCAAGGCGGCTTGCCTGCTGCACGATGTCAGCTGGCGTGCCCATCCCGACTACCGCGCCGAGGTCTGTTTTGACAACGCAACCCGCGCCAATCTGGGCGGCCTGACCCATCGGGAACGCGCGTTCATGGGTCTGGCCCTGCTGCATCGTTACAAAAACAGCCGCACAGGATCGCGGTTTGAACCCGTGGTCGCCATGCTGCCCCCCAAGGATGTGATCGATGCCGAGGTTCTGGGCAAAGCCATGCGCTTTGGCTCTATGCTGTCGCTTGACGGTCCGGGGGCATTGGCCGAACTGCGCTACTTTCCGCAGAAAAAACTGTTGCAGCTGATCCTGTCAAAAAAGGCCGAAGGCCTGTTCGGCGAAGTGGCCGTTGCGCGGTTCAACTCTCTTGCGCAATCTTTGGGCTGCGCGACAACAGTCAGGATTTCCGCCTAGATTTCGATGTCGCCTTCATCGGGCGTGACCAGTTCGGCGGGCGTCTTGCGGCGAATGATGATATCGCCATTCGGCAGGATTTCAGGGGCGTGATAGGCGTTCAAATTCCCCAGTGCGTCCTGCAATTCGCGCATCGCAGGCTCTACCTCGCCCAGAAGGCCGCGCAGCAACAGCTTTGTGCCTTCGGACAGCAGGTTCATACCCTCTTCGACATCGCCTGCGGCAGGCGGCGGCGCAGGCTGGTCCTGCGCAGTGGCGGGACCAAGGGCCAACATCAGAACGATCAAAGGCGCTGCAATCTGTTTCATCGGATCAATATACGCGATCCGGTCGCAATTTTGAAGGTCAGAACGTCAAATCAACCGTGACCGGAAAGTGATCGGAGGCGGCGAGCAACGCATCCCGCAATTCCGGCACCTTGTAACACCCCGCATCATCGAACGGATGCCATATCCGCCAGACAGGGGCCTTTTCCATCAGAGCGGGCGACACCATGATGTAGTCCAGCAGCGCCGACAGCCAGTGATCCTGCGCCTGAATGTAGAACCGGGCGGTCGCCGGCATGACCGGCGTGCGCTGCCCCAGCACCTGACGGGCATGCGGGTCGTTCAGGCGCAGTTCGGGCGGTTGGTCCGCACCCATCACGATCTCGACCCCGGACCGGCCAAACAGTTTTTCGTAGTCGTCCAACCCCGGACCATCGTTGAAATCCCCCAGAACGATCAACGGATCCCCCGCAGCCAGATGCGCCGCCACGCGTTGCCGCAGCCAGATGCACTGGGCCAGCTGCTTGCGCCGGTTGTCGATGCCGATCCGTGTGGCCTGAATTTTGTCACGGGCACCATGAGGGGCCTTGGATTTGGCGTGCACGCCAATCATGCGGAACGCGGCCCCGTGTTTCGGGGTCACGATCAGTTCCAGCGGCGGTTTGGAAAACGTGACAAGGTCGGGGGTGCCGTCGATATCGACGTCGATCCGGAACACCCCGTCAAAGCGCGGCGCGTCATGGTTGCCCTTTTTGCCCGTCGCCTCGCCGATCGGGTCATGGACCGCATCCATGACATCGGGGTCGTATAGCATGGCTATTTCCTGCTGGGTCTCGTTCGAGAACCCCATCACCGCCTTGCGGACCCGCAGGTCATACCGCGCGGCAAAGGCTTCCAGCGACGCGACCGTCGATCTGCGCCTGTTGGAATCAGGCGCCTCGATGACCATGACCGCATCCGCGTTGATTGCGGTAAAAACGATGCCCAATGCGTCCAGCTGATCGGCCCGCGTCACATTCCAGCGCGCCGACCACTGGTCATCGGCCATGACGTTGTTTTCATCGTCAAACAGAGAATTGAACCATTCCACGTTATAGGTGGCAATCCGCATCAGGCCGCGTCCTTGTTGATTGTCTCCCATGCCCGATTGATCGCGATCAGGCGTTTCTCTGCCAGTTTCACCGCCTCTTCGGGTAGGCCGCGGGCCATCATCCGGTCAGGATGGGTATCGCGGACAAGCCCCCGCCACGCCGCGCGGACCTTTTCCAGCGGCGTGTCGGGGTCCACCCCCAGAACATCATAAGGATCGGGCACCGCGTCGGGCACAAACCTTGCGCGCAGGGTTTTGAATTGCCGACCGCTCAGCCCCAGTATCTCTGACACGCGGTGCAGGAACTCATCCTCGTCCGGGTGGTATTGCCCATCGGCAAGGGCAATATGAAACAGCCCCTCCATCAGGTCGCACAGCATGCCGTTCGGGTCGGTTCCGAACATCGCCTTGATACGGTGCGCGTATTCCTCAAAACCTGCCACATCCTGACGCGCCATATTGAACAATCGCGCGGCGCTTGCCTCGTCCTCGGGCGGAATGGTGAACACCTCGCGAAAGGCGGTCACCTCGTCGCGGGTGACCTGGCCGTCGGCCTTGGCCATCTTCGCCCCCAACGCAATGACCGCGATGGTAAAGGCCACCGTGCGTTGCGGCGGCGACCGCAAACGGTCGAACACGGTCGATAACCCTTCGCCGGCGGCAAGGGCGGACAGGGCATCGGCAATGCGGGACCACAATGACATATGAATATTCTAACCTTTTGGTTGCCGGCTGTCAGTGCGGCTTCAAAGTTGTTTGCGCAATAATATCAGATCAATCCATTGCCCGAACTTATATCCGACCTCGGGCAGCCGCGCCACCTCGACAAAGCCTACGGCCCTGTGAAATCCCAGCCCTTCGGGGTTGGCGGCGCTGACACCCGCCCAAAGGCTGTGCACAGCCTGCGCGCGCGCGCGATCCTCCAGCGCCAGCATCAGCGCACGCGCGACACCACGCCCCTGTGCCTGTGGCGCCAGAATAATCGTATGCTCCATCGTGCGGGCATAGCCGGGTCCGTCACGGAACTGGCCGTAGGTGGCAAAACCAAGGATACCGCCCTGATCTGCCACCAGAAACGGATGGCTCAGCACGGCCTTCGCGGCCAGCGACTGCACCAGCGCCTCGGGCGTTTTCAGCGCCGTGGTAAAGGTTCGCAACGTGTCGCGGATCACCGGATTCCATATATCCGCGATCGCCGGGCAATCTGCGGGGGTCGCGGCCCGGATCATTGCCGCCCCCGTCGCCTGCGGGGCGTCACTTCGAGCACCCGATGATCCAGTTCCAGCATTATGGTGCCCCTTTATTAAGCAGATCCGCGCGCCCTGCAGACAATCCGCAAATCCATTCAAAGGAAAGGCGAAAACTGCTGGCCCAGTGGTTGAATTTGAACGCGCTTGCTCCATTTCAAACCCAGTGTAAACAAAAATAGTCAGGTAAATAATGCCCCTTCTTCGCTCCATCGACCGTTTTTTCAAGCATGAGGCTTCGGGTGGAATCCTGCTGATGCTTGCGGCCCTTGCTGCCCTGATCGTGGCCAATTCTGCGCTTTCCGGCGCATATGAGGGCGCCCTTGGATCCTATCTTGCGATAACGCTGAACGGATCCGGTTTGGAAAAACCACTTATCCTCTGGATCAATGACGGCCTTATGGCGGTCTTCTTCTTCCTCATCGGGCTTGAACTGAAACGAGAACTGCTGGAAGGAAAACTGAAAAATCCCGCCGATGTCATCTTGCCGGGCATGGCGGCGGTGGGCGGCATGGTCGTTCCGGCGTTGGTTTTTGCCTGGTTCAACTGGGGCAATGCGGCCACCATCGGCGGCTGGGCCATTCCAGCCGCGACCGACATCGCCTTTGCGCTGGGTATTCTTGCGCTGGTGGGAAAACGGGCCCCCGTCTCGCTCAAGGTGTTCCTGCTGACGCTGGCCATTCTGGACGACCTCGGCGCGATCCTGATCATCGCGCTGTTCTACACCGCAGAGCTGAAGATTGATTACCTTCTGATGTCCCTTGTGCCACTAGTGTTGCTGGTCTGGCTGAACATGAAAGGCACCCACCGCGTCGCCCCCGCCTTGCTGCTGGGCGCGATCATGTGGTTCTTTGTGCTGAAATCCGGGGTCCATGCGACGCTGGCCGGCGTCCTTACCGCCTTTTGTATCCCGCTCAAGGACAAATACGGCAAATCTCCGCTGCACGCGCTGGAAGATGGCATTTCGCCCTATGTCCTCTACCTTATCGTGCCGATATTTGCCTTCGCCAACGCGGGCGTGGTCCTGAAGGGCATGGCGCTGTCCGACCTCGCCGCCCCCCTGCCCCTCGGCATTGCCCTTGGCCTGATCGTGGGCAAACAGGTGGGCGTGTTCGGGATCACCTTCCTGATGGTTAAATCCGGCCTTGCGCGTCTGCCCAACGGGGCCAACTGGCTGCATATCTACGGCATTGCCTGCCTGGCGGGCATCGGCTTTACCATGTCGCTGTTCATCGGCTCGCTCAGTTTCAGCGATGCAAGCCTGATGAACGATGTGCGCATCGGGGTGCTGGCAGGCTCGCTCGTCTCGGCCGTGCTGGGATATGGCGTGCTGATGCTGGCCCACCAGCGGCAGGCAAAGCTGGCAAACGCCGTCCCTGCGCAATAGGCTACAAATGCAAAAGAGGCCCCGGTGCATGGGGCCTCTTTTCGTTTTCTTTGTTCTGAAAATATCCGGAAAACCGGATCACCGCTTGGCGGCACGGATCAGTTTAAGGATGTCCTTGGCCGCCTCGGGGATATTGGTGCCGGGACCAAAGATCGCCTTGACGCCTGCATCAAACAGGAACGGATAGTCCTGCTGCGGGATGACCCCGCCACAGATCACCAGAATATCACCCGCACCCGCGGCCTCCAGCGCCTTGACCAGCTTGGGCGCAAGGGTCTTGTGCCCTGCGGCCTGACTGGAAATCCCGATCACATGCACGTCGTTGTCCACCGCGTCCTGCGCCGCCTCTTCGGGGGTCTGGAACAGCGGGCCAACGTCGACGTCAAAACCAATGTCGGCAAAGGCGGTGGCGATCACCTTGGCCCCCCGGTCGTGACCATCCTGCCCCATCTTGACCACCAGCATCCGTGGCCGGCGCCCCTCTTCCTCGGCAAAGGCCTCGACGTCGGCCTGAATCGCGGCAAAGCCCGCATCACCCTCGTAGGCCGCGCCATAGACACCGGCCAGCGTTTTGACCTCGGCGCGGTGCCGCCCGAATGCTTTTTCCATCGCCATTGAAATCTCTCCAACTGTTGCGCGGGCACGGGCGGCGTCGATCGCCAGCGCCAGCAGGTTGCCACCGCCGTCGCGTGCCGCCACCTCCAGCGCGTCCAGCGCCGCCGCGCAGGCCTCTGTGTCGCGGCTGCCGCGCACGCGGTCCAGACGCGCGATCTGGCTCAGCCGGACAGAGTCGTTGTCGATGGCGCGGAAATCGATCACATCCTCTTTTTCCAGCCGGAACCGGTTCACGCCCACGATCACTTCGGTGCCGCGATCCACCGCCGCCTGACGCCGTGCGGCGGCTTCCTCGATCCGCAGCTTGGGCATGCCGCTGGCCACGGCCTTGGTCATGCCGCCCATCGCTTCCACTTCTTCGATCAGCGCCCAGGCCTCGTCGATCAGGTCCGAGGTCAGTTTTTCGACGTAATAGCTACCCGCCAGCGGATCGACGACATTGGTCACGCCGGTCTCGTTTTGCAGGATCAACTGGGTGTTCCGCGCGATCCGCGACGAGAATTCCGTCGGCAGGGCAATCGCCTCGTCGAACGAATTGGTGTGCAGCGACTGGGTGCCGCCCAGCACCGCCGACATCGCCTCGTAGGCGGTGCGGACGATATTGTTGTAGGGGTCCTGTTCCTGCAACGACACGCCAGAGGTCTGGCAATGGGTCCGCAGGACAAGGCTGCCCTCTTTCGCCGGATTGAATTCCGACATGATCTTGTGCCAGAGGAACCGCGCCGCGCGCAGCTTGGCGGCTTCCATGAAAAAGTTCATGCCGATGGCAAAGAAGAACGACAACCGCCCCGCGAATGCGTCGACATCCATACCGTTCGCGATCGCCACGCGGACATATTCGCGCCCGTCGGCAAGGGTGAAGGCCAGTTCCTGCACAAGGTTCGCACCGGCCTCTTGCATGTGGTAGCCGCTGATCGAAATAGAGTTGAATTTCGGCATCTCGCGGCTGGTATAGTCGATGATATCCGCCACGATCCGCATCGAAGGCTCGGGCGGATAGATGTAGGTGTTGCGCACCATGAATTCTTTCAGAATGTCGTTCTGGATGGTGCCCGACAACAGGCGGCGGTCGACGCCCTGCTCTTCGCCCGCCACGATGAATGACGCAAGAACCGGAATGACCGCGCCGTTCATCGTCATGGAAACGCTGACTTTTTCCAGCGGAATTCCGTCGAACAGGATCTTCATGTCCTCGACACTGTCAATCGCCACACCGGCCTTGCCGACATCGCCTTCGACCCGTTCGTGGTCACTGTCATAGCCGCGGTGGGTGGCCAGATCGAACGCGACCGAGACCCCCTGCTGCCCCGCATCCAGCGCCTTGCGGTAGAAGGCGTTCGATTCCTCGGCGGTCGAGAAACCGGCATATTGGCGGATGGTCCAGGGGCGCCCCGCATACATGGTGGACTTCGGTCCGCGGGTGAAGGGTGCCTCGCCCGGCAGGCTGCCCATATGCGGCAGCCCCTGCGCGTCTTCCTCGGTATAGACCGGCTGCACCTTGATGCCTTCGGGGGTGTTCCAGATCAGGCTGTCGGCGCTTTTGCCCTTCATCTCGATCTCTGCGCGCTTGGTCCACGCCGCTTTTTTGTCGGTCATCGGTCTATCCTTTGTTCATCGGGGCGGGGCCATGCGGAAAACATGCACACCGCAGACACAAAACATGCGGATTGCATCGGCAAAGCCTTAGACATCGGCTGGGCACCCCCTATATTCATTTGAACAGGAGGATGCATGAAACACGTCTTGGCGCTTGGAATTGCTGTATTGATCACCGTCTCGGCCTTTGTCGGAGAGGCGCAAACCGCGACCACGGAGACCCCTGAAATCGCAGCTGAGGCTGTCGACCCCTTGGGGCCGTTCGATGCGGCAACGGTCAGCCTTGACGACTTTGTCTGGGTGGCGCGGCCCGTGGTTGTCTTTGCCGACAGCCCGAACGACCCCGCCTTTATCCGCCAGATGCAGTTGCTGGAGGCCCGCCGCGCGGAACTGGCAGAGCGCGATGTGGTCATTCTGACCGACACCGCCCCGGCGGCGATGTCAGAGGTGCGGACCACCTTGCGCCCGCGCGGGTTCATGATGGTGCTGATCGGCAAGGACGGGGAGATCAAGCTGCGCAAACCCAGCCCCTGGGATGTGCGCGAACTGACCCGCGTGATCGACAAGATGCCCCTGCGCCAGCAAGAGCTGCGCGACAGGCGGGCGGTGCAATAACGCGGGGCGGTCATCGGATACCCTCTGCGAAATCAAAGCGTGCGTCGCCCGGCAAGGTCGGGACAAAGGCATCAAGCGCGGGGATCAGCCCCGCGACATGCTCTGGCGCTGTGGCGTAAAAGGCGACCTTGTCTGATCCCAGAAACCCCTGCGGGTTGATCATGGTCAGCGTCCCGACACGGACCCAATCGGTGCCCACGGCATCGCCAAGCCATTCGTCATAGATCATGGCAAGGGGCACGCCCTTGGCCTTGGCCATTGGCCCCGCCCAACCTTTGACGGGGTGGAACAACCGCGTCATCCGCGCCTCGGTCGAGGCGAGGCCCCAAAGGTCCAGCACATAGTCGGGGTTGCCCCAGACCACGCGCCCCAGATCGTTCACCGCGACGGGCACATGTGCATAGTCCTGCGCGAACCGCGCCATTTGCGCCTGTTGCAGGTGGATCGCGCGGGGGTTGGCGGGAAAGTCGCGGATGATTTTAGGCAGGTAAAACGCCCCTGCCCCCGCGATCGGCAAAAGCGCCAGAACGGCAAGCGTGCGGGCCGGGGCTGTGCCGCGAAAGGCAGGGGCCACCAGAACCAGAAGGCCGCCTGCGGCGACCGACAGGATGTAATTCTCATACCTGTGCATCCAGCCGATCTGCCCGAGGAACAGATGCGCGATGGCGGCCCCGGCCACGGCCAGCGCCAGATGCCGCATCGGGCCCTGCCGCAACTGCGGCACGACCGCAGTCGCCAGCAAAGACAGAACCGCAAGGCAAAGCACCAAAAGCCCCGGCGTTTTGCCGATATTGATCTGGAAGGTGCCCAGAATGCGTTGCAGCAGTGTGATTTCCTCTTCGCCGGCGCTGACCAGCTTTGCCTGAACCGAGTTCGGCAAAGGGTCCAGCCCGAGGGACACCAGAAAGGCGCAAAAGGCGACGATCGGCAGGACCACCATCGCGCCCGTCCAGACCGCCGCGCCGCGCCGCCCGTTCAGCGCAAGAACGCCCACGGCCAGCAAGGCCAGCGCCAAGCCTTCGAACCGCAGCAATGGGGCCGCGACCATGCCCGCGACCAGAACCCAGCGCAGGGTTCCGTCCTGCGCGAACCGCAGCAACCCGTAAAGGATCGCAAGACTGGCGGCGGTGTGCAGCGCGTGTTCCATGCCGGTAAAGGCCACCGCCGACATATTCAGCGCGACCGGTCCTGCGATGGCCAGTGCCAGCCCGAGGGTGCGACCGTATCCGGCAAAGGCGATGATCCGGCCCCACAGGACCGCCGCCATCACCAGACCGGCGATGTTCCAGACCAACGGCAGAAGCCGCTGCGCCTCTGTCCCGGCGAAGGGCAACAGCAGCACGGGGTAAAGCGCCGATGACGCCGCCGACGCGTATTCGCCCGCGTTCACCCCGTAGCCGCCGCGCGCCATCTGTTCGGCCATCGCCAGATGGATATAAACGTCATCAAGCGGGTATTCAAAGACACCGCCCGTGCGCCCCAGTGCCGCGTATTGCAGCCACGCAAAGAAGCCCAGTGCCGCGACAAGCGCGGCGATTGCGAAGGGGCGAGCGTTTTGACCGGCGGTCGGGGTCATTCGAACTCCATGATCACGTCGTCCACTTTCAGGCTATCGCCCGGGGCCGCGTTGATTTTGGTGACGATACATTTCTTTTCGGCACGCAGGATGTTTTCCATTTTCATCGCCTCGACAGTGCAAAGCGACTGGCCTTCCTGCACCTCGTCGCCCTCGGCCACCATAACCTTGACGATCAGACCGGGCATCGGGCAAAGCAACAGCTTCGAGGTGTCGGCGGGCAGCTTTTCGGGCATGAGGGCCGCAAGTTCCGCCTGACGCGGGGTGCGCACGACCGCCTTCAGGTCGGCCCCGCGATAGCGCAGACGCGCGCCGCCACGCACGAATTCGGTTTTGACGATCATCGGGGTCCCGTCAACGGTGCCGGTGAACAGGCTGTCGCCCAGCGTCCAGTCAGAGGCGACGGACAGCGTGCCGTTGCCGTCAAAGCTGACATCGGTGCCCTGCGGCGTTTCCACGATATGCACGGGGAAATTCTGTTTGCCGACGGTCACGACCCAATCGGTTTCGACGCGCCGTTTGTGGTTGGCCATGGCACCCGAGATTTGCGCCGCGCGCGCCTCTTTCAGCATTTTAACATGGGCGGCGACGGCGGCCAGACGGCGCAGCGTGGGCTGATCGGGGCTGACGCCCTCAAAACCATCGGGGTATTCCTCGGCGATGAAGGCGGTGGTGATGTTGCCCGAGGCGAATTTCTCGTGGTCCATCACGGCGGCAAGGAACGGCAGGTTGTGGCCGATGCCCTCCAGTTCGAACCCATCGAGCGCGTTGCGCATTCCCTCGATCGCCTGCGCGCGGGTGGGTGCCCAGGTGCAGAGTTTCGCAATCATCGGGTCGTAGAACATGCTGATCTCGCCGCCCTCGAACACGCCGGTATCGTTGCGCACGGCATGGGTCGGGGTTGCGACCTCGGCGGGGGGACGGTAGCGCGACAGTCGGCCGATGGACGGCAGGAACCCACGGTAAGGGTCTTCGGCATAAAGCCGGCTTTCCATCGCCCAGCCGTTCAACTGGATATCGTCCTGCTTGAAGGGCAGCGCCTCGCCGTAGGCCACGCGGATCATCTGTTCGACAAGGTCGATGCCGGTGATCAGTTCGGTCACGGGATGTTCCACCTGAAGGCGGGTGTTCATTTCCAAAAAGTAGAAGTTGCGCGCGCCATCGACGATGAATTCCACGGTGCCGGCACTGGTATACCCCACGGCGGCGGCCAGCGCACAGGCCTGTTCGCCCATCGCCCTGCGCGTTTCTGGGTCAAGGAAGGGGCTTGGCGCCTCTTCGATGACCTTCTGGTTCCGGCGCTGGATCGAGCATTCGCGTTCGTGCAGATACAGGGTGTTGCCGTGGCTGTCGGCCAGCACCTGAATTTCGATATGGCGCGGTTGCGTCACGAATTTCTCGATGAAAATCCTGTCGTCGCCGAAACTGGCGGCCGCCTCGTTCTTGGAACTGTCAAAGCCTTCGCGGGCCTCGGTGTCGTTCCACGCAATGCGCATCCCCTTGCCGCCGCCACCGGCAGAGGCCTTGATCATCACCGGATAACCGACCTGATTAGAGATTTTGACCGCGTCCTCGGCGTCTTCGATCAGGCCCATATACCCCGGCACGGTCGACACGCCGGCCTCTTGCGCCAGCTTTTTCGAGGTGATCTTGTCGCCCATCGCCTCTATCGCGCCGGCGGGTGGTCCGATAAAGGCCACACCCTCTTTCGCCAGCGCCTCGGCAAACAGCCGGTTTTCGGACAAAAAGCCATAGCCCGGATGCACCGCCTCTGCGCCGGTCTGGCGCACCGCCTGCATCACCTTTTCGATGACGATATAGGACTGGTTGGCAGGGGCCGGGCCGATATGCACCGCCTCGTCCGCCATTTTGACATGCAGGGCATTGCGGTCAGCGTCGGAATAGATCGCCACCGTCTGAATGCCCATTTTACGCGCCGTCTTGATCACGCGGCAGGCGATCTCGCCCCGGTTTGCAATCAGGATTTTCTTGAACATGTCCGTCCCTTCCAGTCGACCGGCAGGGGATGACCCCCGGCTACGGCAGTCATTACAGCAAAGAAAAAGCCACCCGGGCACGGGGCCCGAATGGCTTGAAACCTGTTATGGCATGCGGAATGACCCGCGCAAGCCGATTAGCGGCAGATGCCTGCGTCGTCGCAGAACACGCCAGCAGCACCGCCGACAAGCGCACCGGTGACAGCGCTGCCGCCCACTGCGTCGGAGACAACCGCACCGCCCGCAGCGCCGGCAAGGCCGCGCTCGAGGTCAGTATCAAGGCAGGCCGACAGAGAAGACGCGACAGCGATTGCCGCGATAATTTTGAGTACTCGCATTTTGAAATGCCTCCAGAGAGATTTATTATGTGCCGCAGTGTCTCATGCCGCTTCACGCGGGGGAAGCGGTAAATACAAAGACCGGACAGCTCGGCAATGTGTCGCCGACGCGCAACGGGAAAAAGTGACCTGACCCAAATAAGGTCAGGCCACAGAGAAGGGGAAGGGTAACGGTATCGATCGTAAACGGCAGGGACTTTGCTGGAGGCACCTGCCGTGTCTGTGAGATTGGCCCAAGTCGCCGTTTCTGAAAAGACCGCCGTAACAGACAGGCTGTTTTGGGCTGCTTCCCGCCAAAAACCGGATTTCATGGGCAAAATCATGCCGATTCCTACTCGAACACGTCGGGAAAGGACGACATGGCGCGCGGCAGATCCAGCTTCAGCAGGGCCTCATAGCTTTCGGGGTCAAACGGGTCCTCGGCGGGAATCACTTCGCGGCCGAACAACCATGACAGGCGCCCGGCATCTAGATTGCCCCGCTCGAATGGTGCCTCACCAAAATTTTCCCACAAGGCGCGCAAAAAGCCCTCGTCGGCACGGCGGTCGGCGGGTCGGCGGTCGGCATAGCGTTCACGTTTGGTCAGGGGCGCGATGCCTCTGTCGCTGGCGCGGCGGATGGTGAATTGAAAGTCGGTGCCCGGAAGGCGGCCAGGGAAGCCACGGTGCTTTATCATGCTGCGACCTCCGCAATGCGGGGCGCGCCAAACGTCAGGGCTGGTGTCGGAACGGGCAGAAACGCCCGTCCCGTTGATGCGTTACTTGTATTTGCTGGTATATACGGGCTCTGCCTGAACCGGCTCGACATAGACCACTTCTTCGGTCTTCGGCGCACAAGCGGCTGCAAATGCGACAAGGAAAAGGCCCAGAACGGCTTTGGTGTGAATGGACATACATGTCTCCTACTGCTGTTATTATAAACCGAAACGACGTTATGCGCCGCAAGGTCGATTGATGACACACAGGCTTTCCCAGGAAAACCTGTGATGACAGTAGCAGAATTCACGCCGGAAACATACTGGATCTGCAACGGCAGGACACCCTGTGATAGGTTTGCATCAACCATGCCCCTGTATCGGCTTCGACGTGCAAGATGTTGTGGTTGCATCAAAATTCCTCCAAGATGCAGGTCGCTTCTTCGGGCCTATAGCCTTCGAAAAACTGGGTTGCCTCGGGATCGATGACCCCGAAAGGAACCTCTCTATCCGATAGGCTGACAAGCACCAGATCAAACTGGCGCGTGTCCCCTGCAAGGGCGGGCAGTGCGACGGTCTCGCAAAGGTGCAGCATGTCTGCCTCGGCCTGCTCGAAGGTCAGTCGTCCCGCATCCCGTGCGATCTGCGGGGCAAGGAAGCGAAAGCGCGCCCAGACCTGCCCCAGATCGGCCTGATCCTCGGCGACCACCTCGAACAGGGTCACCGTCTGGCCGGACGGCACCGCGATGCTTTGCGCCAAAGCCGGACCAGCAAGCCAGAAAAGGGGAAGGAAGCGGATCATGTTCACATCATCACAAAGGGATATTGTCGTGCTTTTTCCATGGATTCTGAAGCGACTTGCCCCGAAGCGAGGCAAAGGCGCGGCAAATCCGTTTGCGCGTTGAATGGGGCATGATCACCTCGTCGATAAAGCCCTTTTCCGCGGCAACGAAGGGGTTCGCAAAGCGGCTTTCGTAGTCTTTGGTGCGCTGCGCGATCTTGTCGGTGTCGCCAAGTTCCGACCGATACAGGATTTCGGTCGCCCCTTTGGCACCCATCACGGCGATCTCGGCTGTGGGCCAGGCATAGTTGAAATCGCCGCGCAGATGCTTGGACGCCATCACGTCATATGCGCCGCCATAGGCCTTGCGGGTGATGACGGTGACCTTGGGCACAGTCGCCTCACCATAGGCAAACAGCAATTTCGCGCCGTGTTTGATCACACCACCATATTCTTGTCCGGTTCCGGGCAAAAAGCCGGGTACATCGACAAGCGTCAGGATCGGAATTTCGAAGGCATCGCAAAAGCGGACAAACCGCGCGGCCTTGCGGCTGCTGTCGATGTCCAGACACCCAGCCAGAACCATCGGCTGGTTGGCGACGACGCCGACACTGGAGCCCTCGAGACGGATAAAGCCGGTCAGGATATTCTTGGCGAAATCCTGCTGGATCTCGTAGAAATCGCCCTCGTCCGCCAGTTTGAGGATCAGTTCTTTCATGTCGTAGGGAGAGTTGGGATTTTCGGGGATCAGCGTGTCCAGGCTGTCCTCGATCCGCGAGGGGCTGTCGAAGAACGGGCGCACGGGCGGCTTCTGGCGGTTGTTCAGCGGCAGGAAGTCGATCAGGCGGCGGACCTCTGTCAACGCCTCGACATCATCCTCGAAGGCACCGTCGGCGACCGAGGATTTGCTTGTGTGGGTTTTCGCGCCGCCCAGTTCCTCGGCGGTGACGACCTCGTTGGTGACGGTTTTCACCACGTCGGGGCCGGTCACGAACATATAGCTGCTGTCGCGCACCATGAAGATAAAGTCGGTCATCGCGGGTGAATAAACCGCGCCACCGGCGCAGGGGCCCATGATCAGGCTGATCTGCGGCACAACGCCCGATGCCATGATATTGCGCTGGAACACCTCGGCATAGCCGGCCAAGGATGCCACACCTTCCTGGATGCGGGCGCCGCCTGAATCGTTGATGCCGATCACGGGCGCGCCGTTCTGCATCGCCATATCCATGATCTTGCAGATCTTCTGCGCGTGGGTTTCAGACAGCGACCCGCCGAAAACCGTGAAATCCTGCGAAAAGACATAGACCATGCGGCCGTTCACGGTGCCCCATCCGGTGACAACACCGTCGCCCGCAGGCCGATCCTGCTCCATGCCGAAATCGGTGCAGCGGTGCGCGACGAACATATCAAATTCTTCGAACGAGCCTTCGTCCAGCAACAGGTCGATCCGCTCTCTTGCGGTCAGCTTGCCCTTGGCGTGCTGCGCGTCGATCCGACGCTGACCACCACCCATACGAGCCGCCTCGCGGCGGTCTTCAAGCTGTTGCAGGATGTCTTTCATGGGCCGGTCCCCTTCGCTGGTTTAGCCGCACACTAACGGACGGACAGGCTGTTCGAAAGGAAAATTGAGTAGATTTGCAAATTGAATGAAACATCTATTTTGCAAATTGCAAAGTTGCAAAATATTGCTCCATCAGGGATGCTGTCACGATAGGCTACGCCGCCGTCCCAATCGTTGGAAATGCCGACGATCACGCTTTTGAATTGGACAAGGTCGGGTGGTCGTCCTATCTCGGATCAATGACCACACCTGTGACCCCACGCTTTTTACAGCGCACCAGCCCGCCCCACATCGCGACCCTGATCCTGATTGCCGGGCTGTCGGCGCTGTCGATGAACATCTTTCTGCCGTCGCTGCCGCATATGGCCGAGTATTTCCAGACGGATTACAAGCTGATGCAGTTGTCGGTCGCGCTATATCTGGGGATCAACGCGGCATTGCAGATCATTGTCGGCCCGATTTCAGACCGCTATGGTCGCCGCCCTGTCATCCTTGCGGGCAGCGCGTTGTTTCTGGTCGCGACGCTGGGCTGCATCTATGCGCCCAATATCACTGTCTTTCTGACCTGCCGCATGGCGCAGGCGGTGATCGTGACCGGCATGGTTCTGTCCCGCGCCGTGGTGCGCGATATGGTCCCGCAGGAACAGGCCGCGTCGATGATCGGCTATGTCACCATGGGCATGTCGATTGTGCCGATGGTCGGCCCCGCGATCGGCGGCATTCTGGATACCGCATTCGGATGGCAGGCGAATTTCTGGCTGCTGTTCATTCTTGGCGCCGCCACGCTTTGGCTGGCCTGGGCCGATCTGGGCGAAACATCCAAGAACCGCGCCACCAGCCTTGGCGCGCAGATCCGCCAATACCCCGAGCTTTTGACCTCGCAGCGGTTCTGGGGCTACTGCCTGACCGCCGCCTTTGCCTCTGGCGCGTTCTTCGCCTACCTCGGCGGCGCGCCGTTTGTCGGAACAAAGGTCTACGGGCTGGACCCCTCGCAGCTTGGCCTTTTGTTCGGGGCGCCTGCGGTCGGCTATATGCTGGGCAACTTCCTGAGCGGCCGCTATTCGGTCCGTTTCGGGATCAACGCGATGATGCTGTGGGGCACGGTGCTGTCGGCGGCGGGGCTGCTGGTGTCGATCCTGACGTTCTACGCAGGTTTCGGTTCGGTCTATGTGTTCTTCGCGTTCATGTCGTTTGTGGGCCTTGGGAACGGCATGGTCCTGCCCAATGCCAACGCAGGCATGCTGTCGGTGCGGCCGCATCTGGCGGGGTCCGCTTCGGGGCTTGGCGGCGCGATCATGATCGGCGGCGGGGCCGCGCTGTCGGCGCTGGCGGGCACTTTGCTGACGCCCGAAAACGGGGCGCTGACGCTGGTCTGGATCATGCTGATCAGTTCCGCGCTTGGCATCGTGTCGGGCCTTTGGGTGATCCGGCGCGCGCGGATGGTTGCCCCCGACTGACGCTTGCATCACCGGGTTTGCAAAGACTACAGTGATATTAGCAAACCTGCCGAGGATGCCCCGATGGCCACCCAGAAACTTTATGCCGGAGTCAAGCTGCGTGAAACACGCGGCCGCCTTGGCCTGACGCAAAAGGCCTTTGCCGCCAAGCTGGGCGTCAGCCTGCCCTATCTCAACCAGATGGAAAACAACAACCGCCCCGTCAGCACCGGCGTTGTTCTGGCGCTGGCCGGAGAGTTCGGCTTTGACGTGACCGAGCTGTCGACGGGCGACGCGGAACGCATGGTCAGCGACATGAGGGAGGCACTGGCCGATCCGGTGTTCAGCGACGGCGCGCCGCCTTTGGCCGACCTGCGCCTGACCGCGTCCAACGCGCCGGCGCTGGCCCGCGCGTTTCTGGAACTGCACCGCGCCTACCGCCAGACCCACGAGCGCCTCGCCTCGCTGGACGAAGCACTGGGGCGAGAGGACCGGCGGCCGCAATCCAGCCCCTGGGAAGAGGTGCGCGACTTTTTCCACTATTGTGACAACTACATCGACGCGGTGGACCGCGCCGCCGAACGCTTTGCCACCCGCGCGGGCGACGGGCGCGACCCCGCCGAAACCGCTGCTGCCCTGCTGAAAGAGGCGGGTGTCGACATCACCTATGGCGAAGGCGCGGGCCTGCGCGGCTATGACCGCACCACGCGCCGCCTGACCCTGTCGTCGCGGGCAACGGGGGCGACACAGCGGTTCCAGCTGCTGCACCAACTGGCGCTTTTGACCCAGAACGACCTGCTGGAGGCAACGCTGGATCTGGCGCGGTTCCAAAGTGACGCCTCGCGCAGCATCGCCAAGATCGGCATGGCCAACTATTTCGCCGGCGCGGCGCTGATGCCTTACGGCGCCTTCCTCGATGCCGCGCGGGACACGCGCCACGATCTGGAACAACTGGCCGACCGGTTCGGCGCCTCGATCGAGCAGGTGGCGCACCGCCTGTCCACCCTGCAACGCCCCGGCGCCAAGGGCATACCGTTCTACTTTGTCCGCGTCGATCAGGCCGGAACGATCACCAAACGCCACTCTGCCACGCGGCTTCAGTTCGCGCGGTTCGGCGGGGCCTGCCCGCTATGGAACGTCCACCGCGCCTTTGAAACACCGGGGCGGTTCCTGCGGCAACTGGCGGAAACGCCCGACGGGGTGCGCTACTTTTGTCTTGCGCGGGATGTGTCGAAATCGGGCGGATCGTTTCAGGCACCGGTGCGCCGCTATGCCATCGGCCTTGGCTGCGAGGTGCAGCATGCGGGCGCGCTGGTCTATGCGCAGGACATGGATATCTCTGCCGCCCGCGCGTTCGAGCCGATCGGTATTTCCTGCCGGATCTGCGAGCGGACAAACTGCCACCAACGCTCTGTTCCGCCGCTGGAGCGTGAATTGCGTGTCAACCACGACCATCGTGGGGTGCTGCCCTACGAAATAGAGCCGTGATCGCGCTTTACCGCCCGCACAATGCCCCCTACCCTGACCGCAAAACAGGAGGATCAAATGGAACTTAAAGGCAGCCGCATCATCAATGCCGACCGCGCAACGGTCTGGGCACATCTGAACAGCGCCGACACGCTTAGGGCCTGTATTCCGGGCTGCACCGATCTGACAGGATCGCCCGAAGACGGGTTCGAGGCGACGGTCACGCAAAAGGTCGGGCCGGTCAAGGCGACGTTCAAAGGGGCGGTGGAATTGTCCGATATCGTTCCGCTGACCAGCTACACCATCAGCGGCGAGGGCAAGGGCGGTGTCGCCGGTTTTGCGAAAGGCGGGGCCGCAGTGGTCCTGACAGAGGTCGAAGGCGGCACAGAGTTGACCTATGATGTCGACGCAAAGGTGGGCGGCAAGATCGCGCAACTGGGCAGCCGCCTGATCGACGGCTTCGCCCGCAAAATGGCCGACCAGTTCTTCGAGCGGTTCAAAGACACGGTAGAGGGCGCATCAGCGCCCGCCACCGGGGCCTGACCCTCAGGCGCCGCCGCGCAGAACGTGGTAGATCTGGTCTTTCAGGTCTGCCCGTTTCTTGCGGATTTCACCCTCGTATAGCTCCTCCAGCGGCTCGACATTGGTTTCGGCACGGTGGATCTTACGGTTAAGGTCGTGATATTCCTCCATCAACCGCGCGAAATGCGTGTTGTTGATCTTCAGCTCATGGATCTTTTCGGCGAATTCGGGAAAGTCGTCTGCGATTTCATGCGGCGTGTGGGACATCTTGCGCTCCTGTGTGGCGTGTCATCCACATTCATAGCTGCCCCGATGCCGTCGCACTTTGACACGGATCAAGCCGACCCGCTTCCTTTCGCTTTCTGACGCCTCTAAATATCCTCGCCGAAGGTGAAACTCCGGCCTCAGTCACGCGCGGCGCGCCATCCGGCTTTGCGGGCGTCCGCCTCGGAACAAAACCAGCGCTCGCCCTTCGCGGTGTTGATCCGCGTCTTGGCATAGCTCCGGTCGCCGGGCATGTGGTAAATCCGGCCCGACCCGCTGATATTGCCCTTGATCGCACAATCCGCAGCCGGCACCGTTTGCGCGGCAGGCTGTTGGCTGGCACGGTAGTCCCAAGGCGGCGTCGATCCGCCGCGCCACAGCCCCCGCGCCGCAAACAGCGCCTCTTTTTCGGCATCGACGTAATCCAGCGCATATTTGCGAAAGGCATAGACAATCCCGGCACGGGTCAGCATCGCGCCGATGTCCTGCCCGCCCAAAACACACCGCGCCACAAGGCGGCCATAGCGGTCGGTCTCGACCCCGGTACAGGTGATGGATTTACCGCCGATCCGGCGGGTCACTTCGGTTGTGGCCCAGCGCCCGCAGGGCCAGGCACCCTGATCGCTTGTGCAGGTCTGCTTCGCCTCGGGCGCATCGACGCCAAACAGCCGGATCCGATGGCCGGCCACATCATATGTGTCGCCGTCAATCACCCGTGCGGGGCCGGTGACCGTTTGCGCCGCTGCCGGGATCGCCAACAGGGGGGCGGCCAGCACGAGAACGAGAAGTGAACAAATTCTTAACATGCCGTGGTATTGCGGCATTGCGCGGCAAGTTCAACCGGTTCTTTAACCCGTGGTTAAAGCGGGGCGCCGTAATGCAGGATCACCGGCACGACCAGATCTTCCTCGTCTTCCAGATGCCGGTTCAAAAACCCGTGGAACTGCGACAGCGCGGTGTGCAACTCTGCGGTGCGGTCCCGCATCCCCGCCTGCCCCGCGACATGCAGCATCGCGTTGGTCCGGTCGGCCAGACGGTGGATATGCCCGTCCAACGCCAGATGGTCGCTGTCCAACAGCGCGAAGCCCTCGACCAGTTTGGCGTCATGCGCCGACAGCATCGGAAAATACTGCAGGTCTTCGATCTGGTGGTGCCCGTGCAGTTGGTTCAGAAAAAACCCCGCCAGCCGCCCTGTGTCCGCCGCATAGCGCATCGGGTCCCGGTTGCCGTCCAGAAACTGTTCGGCACCGTCCTGCAATTGCCCCATGACCTTGCGGAACATCAGGTGACGGTCCAGCCAGAACCGCGTCAGCCCGTCAAAGTTCGCGTGCCCCTCCCACCCCTCGCGGGGATAGCGGCGGACCATCTCTTGCAGGTGTTCCGGCAGTCCGCTGCGCAGCGACAAGTCATTCACGGGCTTGGGCATCGGGGTTACCTCTGGGCGGTTTTCCACGCGGGGTTGATCCATGGCTCCACGTTTGCGGGCAGCAGTGGCGTGCGGCCAAGGATGTGATCGGCGGCTTTCTCGCCCACCATAATCGAGGGGCCGTTCAGATTGCCATTGGGAATCTGCGGAAAGATCGAACTGTCGGCAAGCCGAAGGCCATCCACCCCGATCACGCGCGTCTCTGGATCGACCACGGCGCCCGCATCATCGCGCCGCCCCATGCGGGCGGTGCCGCAGGGGTGATAGGCGCTTTCGGCATGGTCGCGGATGAAGGCATCCAGCTCGTCGTCGGTTTGCACCGCGGCACCCGGCTGGATCTCGTGCTTGACGAAGGGTTTGAACGCCTCTTGCCCGAAAATCTCGCGCGTGAGGCGGATGCAGGTGCGGAAATCCTCCCAGTCCTGCGGGTCGGACATATAGTTGAAGTTGATCTTCGGCGCGTCCTTCGGATCACCCGAGCGCAGGGTGACCGCCCCGCGCGAGGCCGATCGCATGGGACCGACATGGGCCTGAAAGCCGTGCCCCTCTGCCGCGGCCTTGCCGTCATAACGCACCGCCATGGGCAGAAAATGATACTGGACATCGGGGTAATCGACGCCCGCCTTCGAACGGATAAAGGCCGCGCTTTCGAACTGGTTCGAGGCACCAAGGCCGGTTTTGGTAAACAGCCATTGCGCCCCGATGATCCCCTTCGAGATCAGGTTCCAGTGTTTATACAGCGTGATTGGCTGGCTGGCGGCCATCTGGATATACAGTTCAAGATGATCCTGAAGGTTGGCGCCGACGCCTTTGCGGTCTGCCACTACGTTGATCCCGTGATCCGACAGATGCGCCGCAGGGCCGATACCCGACAGCATCAGCAGCTTGGGCGAATTGATCGACGAGGCGGCGATGATCACTTCGGCCCGTGCGCGGATCACTTCGATCTTGCCGCCACGCTCGACCTCGACGCCTGTGGCGCGGCCCTCCTTGATCACGACCTTGCGGGCAAAGGCCCGCACCAGGTCGCAGTTCGGCCGCTTCAGCGCCGGGCGCAGATAGGCATTGGCGGCCGACCAGCGGCGGCCCTTGTGAACGGTCTGTTCCATCGGGCCAAAGCCCTCTTGCTGCTGCCCGTTATAGTCGTCGGTCAGCGGGTATCCAGCCTGATGGCCTGCCTCGACAAAGGCACGGAACAGCGGGTTGCGGCGCGGGCCGCGCGAAACATGCAGCGGGCCGTCGGTGCCGCGCCAATCGGCATCGCCGCCATGCCCGCCCGAATGCCAATGCTCCATCCGTTTGAAATAGGGCAGCACGTCGGCGTAAGACCAGCCATCGGCACCGCGTTCGGCCCAATGGTCGAAGTCGCGGGCGTGGCCACGGACATAGACCATGCCATTGATACTGCTGGAGCCGCCGATCACCTTGCCACGGGGCGTCGCCAGACGGCGGTTGCCCAGATGCGGTTCCGGTTCCGAACTGAACCCCCAGTCATAGCGCGCCATGTTCATCGGGTAGGACAAGGCGGCGGGCATCTGGATGAACGGCCCCGCGTCGGTGCCACCATGTTCGATGACCAGAACCGATTTACCCGCCTCTGCAAGACGGTAGGCAATGGCGCAGCCCGCAGAGCCTGCGCCGATGATGACATAATCCGCTTCCATCAATAGGGTGCCTCGACTTTGCCCATGGCGACATAGACGCTTTTCAGTTGCGAATAATGCTCTATCGCGGCCTTTGAGTTCTCGCGCCCGACGCCGGACATTTTGGACCCGCCAAAAGGTGCCTCGACCGGAGCGAGGTTGTAGGTGTTGATGTAGCAGGTGCCCGCCTCGAATGCAGCCACAACGCGGTGCGCGCGGGTCAGGTCGCGGGTGAAGACGCCAGCGGCAAGGCCGAAATCGGTGTCATTGGCGCGGGCGATCGCGTCGGCCTCGTCGGTGAAATCAAGCACGGACATGACCGGACCGAAGATTTCCTCGCGGGCGATGGACATATCGTCGGTGACATCGGCAAAGACGGTGGGGGCAAGGAAATATCCGGCGCGATCAACGCGGGTGCCACCGGTGACCAGACGCGCCCCTTCGGCCTTGCCCGCCTCGATGTAGCCCAGAACGATGTTCATCTGCCGCTCTGACACCATCGGGCCGAAATTGGTCGCCTCGTCCAGCGGATCGCCCAGAATGGCGGTTTCCACGCGCTCTTTCAGGCGCTTCAGAAAGGCCTCTTTGATGCCCTTCTGCACGAAAACCCGCGTGCCGTTGGAACAGACCTGCCCCGAGGAATAGAAGTTGCCCAGAATCGCGCCGCCCACGGCATCCTCGATGTCGGCATCATCGAAGACCAGGATCGGGGATTTTCCGCCCAGTTCCATCGTCACATGTTTGATATGCGCCGCCGCTGCCGCATAGACCTTGCGGCCCGTGGGCACCGATCCGGTCAACGAGACCTTGTCGACGCGTGGGTCGGTGACCAAGGCCGCGCCGACCTCTCCCATGCCCTGAATGACGTTGTAAAGCCCGGCGGGCAGTCCGGCCTCGTGCAGGATTTCCGCCACTTTCAACGCGCAAAGCGGTGTGGTTTCCGAAGGCTTGAACACCATCGCATTGCCGCAGGCCAACGCAGGCGCGCCTTTCCATGCGGCGATCTGGGTGGGGTAGTTCCAGGCCCCGATGCCGACGCAGACGCCCAGAGGCTCGCGTTTGGTATAGACGAAATCGGCACCAAGCTGGATATGCTCGCCCGTCAGGCTGCCCGCCAGTCCGCCGAAATATTCCAGCGCGTCGGCGGCAGAGGTGGCGTCTGCGACAAGCGTTTCCTGAAGTGGTTTGCCGGTATCCATCGTTTCCAGAACGCTAAGGTCGTGGTTGCGGTCGCGCAGGATGTCGGCGGCACGGCGCAGGATGCGCCCGCGCTGGGTGCCGGTCATCTGCCCCCATGCCTTTTGCGCGCGTCCGGCGGCGGTCAGGGCGCGGTCGATGATTGCGGGCGTCGCGGCGTAAACCGTCGCGATCACCTCGCCTGTGGCGGGATAGACCACGGGGATCGGCGTGCCCGACCTATCCTCGACATATTGGCCGTCGATGAAATGGCTGGCGGTGGGTTGGGTCGGATAGGTCATGATTTCTAGCCTTCGGCGAGGATATTTACAGAAGTAAGAAGCAGCGGGTTATTCCCCCCGGGGAAAGCGTTTGCTGTCTTCGAGGATATTCAGGTCCATATGGTTCCGCATGTACCGCTCTGACGCTTTTTGCAGCGGCTGATAGTCCCACGGGTAGTAGTTGCCGTTGCGCAGCGCCTCGTAGACGACCCAGCGGCGGGCCTGACTGATGCGCACGGCGGCGTCATAGGCGGACAGATCCCAGCGCGCCTCGGACTTTGCCCGCAGGCTGGTCAAAGTGGCGGCATGGGCGGGATCGCCTGCCAGATTGGTCAGCTCAAAGGGGTCGGCGTTCATGTCGAACAACTGGTCGGGGTCTGCCATGCAGCGGTTGTATTTCCACGGGCCATAGCGCAGCGACACCATCGGAGTCTGGCTGCCTTCGGCGGCGTATTCCATCGCCACGGGTGTGTCGCGGGTGCCGCCCTGCCCCAAAGGCACAAGGCTTTCGCCGCTGGTCCATGGCATGACCTCGTCCATCGAGACCCCCGCCAGATCGCAAAGCGTCGGCGTGACGTCGATGTTCGAGACAGGCGTGACCACCAGACCGGGCGTCATCGAGGGGGCCGCGATCATCATCGGCACGCGCGAGGAGCCGTCGAAGAACGACATCTTGAACCACAGGCCGCGTTCGCCCAGCATATCGCCGTGGTCAGAGACGAAGACGATCACCGCCTCCTGCCGCGAGGCCGTCAGGGCGGCGATCATCTCGCCCACTTTGTCGTCCAGATAGCTGATGTTGGCGAAATAGGCGCGGCGCGAGCGTTGCACCATCTCGTCGGTCAGATCGAAGGACCGCCAGTCGTTGGCGTCAAACAGGCGTTGCGAGTGCTTGTCCTGTTCGGCGTAGGGAATCGGGGCGACCTGCGGCATCAGGTGGTCGCAATCCTCGTAAAGATCCCAGTATTTTTTGCGCGCGACATAGGGATCGTGCGGGTGGGTGAAGCTGGCGGTCAGGCACCACGGGCGCGGATCGGCCCCGCGCGAGTAGTCGTAGATCTTGCGCACGGCATTATAGGCGACCTCGTCGTCGTATTCCATCTGGTTGGTGATCTCGGCCACGCCTGCGCCGGTGACGGACCCCATGTTGTGATACCACCAGTCGATCCGCTCGCCCGGTTTGCGATAATCCGGCGTCCAGCCGAAATCGGCGGGATAGATGTCGGTTGTCAGGCGCTCCTCGAAGCCGTGCATCTGGTCGGGGCCGACAAAGTGCATCTTGCCCGACAGGCAGGTCTGATAGCCGGCGCGGCGCAGGTGATGCGCGTAGGTCGGGATCGACGACGTGAATTCCGCAGCATTGTCATAGACGCCGGTCTGGCTGGGCAACTGCCCCGACATGAAGGCCGCCCGCCCCGGCGCACAAAGCGGCGAGGCGGTATAGGCGTTGCGGAACCGTGTGGACCGCGCCGCAAGCGCCTTTATGTTCGGGGCATGAAGCCAGTCTGCGGGGCCATCGGGAAACAGCGTGCCGTTCAACTGGTCGACCATGATGATCAGGATATTCGGTTGGGTCATTTTGGTGTCCTTAGGCCATCGGAGACGCATCCCCGCAACAGGTCCAGCGCCTGTTCCCGCGTTGTTTCACGGCTGAGTGCGGCGCGGATATACAGCCCGTCGATCAGCGAACCCAGTGTTTCTGCAAGGCGCAACGCATCCCCCGACAGGGGCCGCAGCGCAAAGGTAAGGTTCGACGCCAGACGCCGCTGGTAGATGCGCAACAACCGCCGCGCATCGTTCGAGGCCTGGGCCTGCGCGTAAAAGGTCATCCACGCGCTGACCGTTGCCGGCTCGAAACACGAGGGCGCGAAACAGGCGCGCAAAATGGCATCCAGACGCTCTGCCGGCGTTGTGGCCTGCACCAGTTGACTGCGCACCTCTGCCCCGAATTCCGACAGGATGTGCCGCATGGCCGCCAGAAAGATCTGGTCCTTGCCGCCGAAATAATGATGGGCCAGCGCGCTGGACATGCCCGCGCGTTTGGCGATCTGGCTGACGGTCACATCCAGCGACCCGACAAGCCCGACTTCGGCAATCGTGGCTTTAACCAAGGCCCGACGCCTGATAGGCTCTGCTCCAAGCTTAGGCATTTGTGGCGCTCCTTGCATCTGCCCTCGCAGGCTGGTGAAGTTTTAATTGACTAATCAATCAATAGAACTTTTACTGACAAAAAACAACCAACGGGAAAAATATAATGACAAAAATTCACTCGATCCTGACCGCCTCGGTCGCAACGCTTGCTCTTGCCGGTGCCGCACAGGCACAATGCGACAAGGTGACTTTCTCGGATGTCGGCTGGACCGACATCACCACAACCACATCTGCGACCAAGCATGTGCTTCAGGCGCTTGGCTATGAAGTCGATGTCAAGATCCTATCGGTTCCGGTGACATTCGCAGCGCTGGAAAGCGGCGATGTCGACGTCTTCCTTGGCAACTGGATGCCCGCGCAGGCCGGCGCGATCGGCCCCTACACCGAAAGCGGCGCGATCGAATCCATCGCGGAAAACCTGCAAGGCACCAAGTATACGCTGGCCGTGCCCGCCTATACCTACGACAAGGGCCTGAAGACCTACGCCGACATCAACACATTCTCTGACAGCCTTGGCGGCAAGATCTACGGCATCGAGCCGGGCAACGAAGGCAACGGCTATCTGATCTCGCTGACCGAGAAAGAAGGCTCTGGCCTGACCGGCATGGAGGTTGTCGAAAGCTCTGAGCAGGGCATGCTGGCGCAGGTCAGCCGCTATTACCCCAAACAGCAGGACGTTGTCTTTCTGGGCTGGGAACCGCACCCGATGAACTCGAACTTCGACCTCAAGTATCTGACCGGTGGCGAGGATTTCTTTGGTGGCGAAGGCGTTGTGAAAACCGTGACCCGCAAGGGCTATGTCGCGGAATGCCCCAATGTGGGCAAGCTGTTGACCAACCTGAAGTTTTCGCTGCCGATGGAAAACCTGATCATGGGTCAGATCCTGGATGAGGGCATGGAGCCGGACGTGGCGACTAAAGCATGGCTGGCCGACAATACCGACGCTGTTGCCGCATGGCTGGACGGTGTGACCACAAAAGACGGTGGCGACGCGACCGCCGCCGTTATGGCCGCACTGGGCAAATAAGCCCGCAGATGTGATTGTTACCACCCTCACCGGTTTCCGCCGGTGAGGGTTTTTATAAGAAGGGTCGCGCGAAATGGAATGGATCAAGAACTTCTTTGTCGGGATATTCGACAGTCTTTACTGGTTCGTAACCTGGCTGCCGCAACGGATACTGGGCCAGACGGACGAGAAGTTTCCGATCGGCGCCTCTGCCAAATCCTTTTTCGACTGGCTGAACGCGAATGCGTCCGGGTTTTTCGATACGCTGGCCTGGGCCATGGAAAACCTGATCGACGGGATATTGTGGGTTCTGCAAACCCCGCATCCGCTGATTATCATTGCGGGTTTTGTCGGCCTGACGTGGTATATGCAGCGCAAATGGGTGACCTGCGCGATGGTCTTTCTGGGGTTTTTGTTCATCCTTGATCAAGGCTACTGGAAGAACACCACAGAAAGCCTGACGCTTGTCCTGTCGGCCTGCGTTGTCTGCATGGGCATCGGCGTACCGATCGGCATCGCCATCGCCCACCGCCCCCGCGTTTACGCAGCAATGCGCCCGGTGCTGGACCTGATGCAAACCCTGCCGACCTTTGTTTACCTCATTCCCGCGATCGTCCTGTTCGGCCTTGGCATGGTCCCCGGCCTGATCGCCACCGTAATTTTCGTGCTGCCCGCCCCGATTCGCTTGACGCATCTTGGCATCTCGTCAACGCCGATGCCCCTGCTCGAGGCCGCGCGGGCCTTTGGTGCGACGCCGACGCAAACCCTGTGGAAGGTCGAGCTTCCCTATGCGCTGCCCCAGATCATGGCGGGCCTGAACCAGACCATCATGCTGTCCCTGTCCATGGTCGTGATTGCGGCACTGGTGGGTGCCAACGGCCTGGGCGTGCCGGTGGTGCGGGCGCTGAACTCTGTCAACACGGCCTTGGGTTTTGAATCCGGCTTTATCATCGTCGTGGTCGCGATCATGCTGGACCGTATGTTAAGGGTAGAACGCTGATGGGCACCGCTGTCGATTTCCAGAACGTCTCGATCGTCTTCGGCGAGAAACCCGAAGCCGCCCTGCCCCTGATGGACGAAGGCCAGACCCGCGGCGACATCCAGTCCGCCACAGGGCAGATCCTTGGGGTGCACAATTGCTCGTTGACCGTCGAAGAAGGCGAAATCCTTGTGCTGATGGGCCTGTCCGGCTCTGGCAAATCCACGCTGTTGCGGGCGGTGAACGGGCTGAACCCGGTGGTGCGGGGGGCTGTCCATGTCAAGGACGGCGACGAGATGGTCAATGTCACGACCTGCGACGCCAAAACACTGCGCCACATGCGGCTGTCCCGTATCGCCATGGTGTTCCAGCAGTTCGGCCTGCTACCCTGGCGCACGGTGCGCGACAATGTCGGGCTTGGATTGGAACTGGGCGGGATGGCGTCAGCCGACCGCAGGGCGAAAGTCGACGAGCAGTTGTCCCTTGTCGGCCTGTCCGACTGGGCCGACCGCAAAGTCGGAGAATTATCGGGCGGGATGCAGCAACGCGTCGGCCTTGCCCGCGCCTTTGTCACCGATGCGCCTATCCTGTTGATGGACGAACCCTTTTCCGCCCTTGACCCGCTGATCCGCGCCAAACTGCAGGACGAGCTTCTGGACCTGCAACAAAAGCTGAAACGCACAATCGTCTTCGTCAGCCATGACCTCGACGAAGCGTTCAAAATCGGCAATCGCATCGCGATAATGGAGGGCGGGCGGATCGTGCAAAGCGGCACCCCGCAGCAGATCTTCACGCATCCCGCGAATGGCTATGTGGCCGACTTCGTGGCACATATGAACCCGCTGGGGGTGCTGACCGCGCGTGACGCCATGCATCCGGTGACAGACCCCGCCCCCGCGATCACCGTCGACCCCAGTGATACCATCCAGAAGGTCATGTCCCGCGTGCAGGATACGAAACAGGCCATCGGGGTGATGGAGAACGGCAAGCTGATCGGTCAGATCACCCGCGACAGCGTCCTGGCAAAATTGCTGGATCCGCGCACATAAACGAGTATTTGGACCGAGAAGATATACGAAGATTCTTCTTGGTTCAAATATCCTCGCGCGAAGCGCAGCCTGAGTGTCCGAAGGACGCGAGGCAAAACAATCGCGCCGCAGGCGCGGCCTTTGGATCAGACCTTTGTCGCCAGATCAACCGGCGTCAGGGCGCGGCGTTTCAACCTGTGCTCGCGCCAGGTGATGAAACTGACAGCCCCCATGATCACCGCACCGCCCAGCACGACCCAGCCGTCCACCGGTTCACCGAACACCAGCGCCCCCAATGAAACGGCCCAGACCAGCTGCAAGAACGTCACGGGTTGGGTCACCGTCACTGGCGCCGCCTGAAACGCCAGTGTCATGGTGAAATGCCCCGCCGTCGCAAAGCAGGCCACAAGAAACAACCAGCCAAGCTGCGCGCCCGTCGGCGGCACCCAGACGGCCCAGGCGAAAGGCGCCAGCCCGATGGTCACCGTGACAGATAACATGCCGACAATGACCGCCGGCGATGCCTCTGCCGACATGGCCTTGGCGATCAGGTAGGACACCGCGAAAAACAAGGCGGTTCCCAGCATTGCGACATGCCCGTCAGAGATTTCGCGAAACCCCGGCCGCAGGATGATCAACGCGCCGCACAGCGCCACACCCACCGCCAGAATACGCCGCAGGGCCAGCGTTTCCCCAAGAAACAGCGCGGCCCCGATGGTGACATAGACCGGCGACAGGTAGTTCATCGCCGTCACCTCTGCCAGGGGCAGCTTGGTCATCGCGTAGAACCACAACAGCACGCCCAGCGTGTGTACCGCCCCGCGCACCCCGAACAGTGCCAATCCCCGTTTCGAGATCGGCGCGCGGAACGCTTTCAGCATCGGTAGAAGAAACACAAGCCCCAGAGCATAGCGCAGGAACGCGGCTTCTGCGGCCGGAACACTGGCGCCGATGTGCTTGACGATGGCGGTGACCGCCACAAAATTCGCTCCGGTGAAAAGCATCCACAGGACACCTGCCAAGGGGCGGTCGGGGGTGGGTTGAACAGCCATGCCGCGACCTGATCGCAACCCGCGCCAAGGTGCAAGGGGGCAAATGCAAAACGGCGCCCCGCTTGGGACGCCGTTTGTTCAAAGCAGATGACCGGTCGCCTAAAGCTGGCTTGCGACCTCTTCCGAGATGTCGAAGTTCGCGGTGACGTTCTGCACGTCATCGTCGTCTTCCAGCGCCTCGATCAGCTTCATCAGCTTTTGCGCCTCTTCAAGCCCCAGATCGGTGCGGGTTTGCGGTTTCCAGACGAGCTTGGCCGTTTCCGACTCACCCAAGGACGCCTCCAGCGCGTTCGAGACCTCGTGCAGGTCGGTATCGGCGCAATAGATCCAGTGACCTTCCTCGTCGCTTTCGACGTCTTCGGCACCGGCCTCGATTGCGGCCATCAATACGGTGTCGGCGTCGCCCGCCGCCGGTTTGTAGACAATCTCTCCCTTGCGGTCGAACATGAAGCTGACCGATCCGGTTTCGCCCATATTGCCACCGTTCTTGCCGAAGATCGACCGCACGTTGGACGCGGTGCGGTTGCGGTTGTCGGTCATCGTTTCGACCAGCACGGCAACCCCGGCGGGGCCATACCCCTCGTAGCGGATCTCGTCGTAGTTGTCGCCCTCGCCCGCGATCGACTTCTTGATCGCGCGGTCGATCACATCCTTCGGCACCGAGACCGATTTCGCCTCTTTCACCGCAAGGCGCAGACGCGGGTTCTTATCGGGGTCCGGGTCGCCCATTTTCGCAGCAACGGTGATTTCTTTCGCAAGCTTTGAAAACAGCTTCGAGCGTGCCGCATCCTGCCGCCCTTTGCGGTGCTGGATGTTTGCCCATTTTGAATGGCCTGCCATGACCTTCTCCGACCTGTTATAATTTCTGGGCCTCTATATGTCAGACCGCATGGACCGTGCAAGGGTGCCACGCATTGCAATCGGGCCCGCGATCCGGTTGGGTGAGGCGACGCCAAAGGAGACACCGCCCGTGACCCAAGACCAGATCATTCTTTTCACCCTGTTCGCGGCCGTCTTCGGGATGCTGCTTTGGGGGCGGTTCCGCTATGACATCGTTGCCTTTTCCGCGTTGATGATCGGCGTGGTTCTGGGGGTTGTCCCGGCGCCGGACGCCTTTGCGGGATTCGGGCACCCGGCGACGTTGATCGTGGCGCTTGTTCTGGTGGTGTCTGCGGGGCTGGTGCGGTCGGGCGCGGTCATGCTGATCACCCGCACGATGATCGACGCAAGCCGCAGCCTTGGCGCGCATATCGCGATCATGGGGGTGATCGGCGGCGTGCTGTCGGCGTTCATGAACAATGTCGCGGCACTGGCGCTGTTGATGCCCGTCGATATCCAGACCGCGCGCAAGGCGGGGCGGGCACCGGGCCTGTCGCTGATGCCGCTGTCGTTCGCCACTATTCTGGGCGGGATGGTCACGCTGATCGGAACGCCGCCCAATATCATCATCGCCACCATCCGCGCCGACACGCTGGGCGCGCCGTTCAATATGTTCGATTTTGCCCCTGTGGGCGGCATTACGGCCCTGGCGGGGCTGTTGTTTGTGGCATTTGTCGGATGGCGGCTGATCCCGCAAGCGGATGCGCAGGCCGTGGCGGGAGATCCGATGGCCAGCATTTCCGCCTATATCGCGGAACTGACCCTGCCCGAGGGATCAAAATTGATCGGCCAGCGGGTCAGCGACCTTTACCCCGAGGGCGACAAGATGGATGTTGCCGTTCTGGGCCTGATCCGCGACGGAAAACGCCGCTATGGCACGGCGCGAAACGTGCAATTGCAAGCCGGAGACGCGCTGGTGCTGGAGGCAACGCCGGACGCGATCGACGAATTCCGCACGGCACTGAAGCTGGATTTTACCGAGACCGAGCGTCAGGCCCATCTGGACGCGGTAGGCGAAGGCGTTTCGCTGGTCGAGGTGGTTGTCACCGACGGCGCGCGCATCATGGGCAAGACCGCGCAATCCATCGGCCTTGGCTGGCGCCAGCGCACGGTGCTGATGGGCATTTCGCGGCGCGGTCAGAAGATCGTCGCGCAGGTGCGCAAGACGACCGTGCAGACCGGCGACATCCTGTTGCTGCTGGTGCCGTCCGACGCGCAGGGCGATGTGGTGGAATGGCTGGGCTGTCTGCCGCTGGCCGAACGCGGGCTGGCCGTGACCAATGACAAGAAAGTCTGGCTGGCCATCGGGTTGTTCGGCGGTGCGGTTGCCGCCGCCAGTTTTGGCCTGATCTATCTGCCTGTGGCGCTTGGGCTGGTGGTCATTGCCTTTGTGCTGGCAAAAATCGTACCGCTGGCAGAGCTTTATACCCATATCGAATGGCCCGTTGTCGTCCTGCTGGGGTCGATGATCCCTCTGGGGTCGGCGCTTGAAACCTCTGGCGGGACCGAGTTGATCGCAGGCTGGATCGTCAGTCTGACGCAGGGCCTGCCAGCCTGGATGATCCTGACCGCGCTGATGGTTGTCACCATGACGCTGTCGGATGTGCTGAACAACACGGCCACGACGATTGTGGCGGCCCCGATCGGCATCCAGATGGCGCAAAGCCTTGGCGTGAACCCCGATCCGTTCCTGATGGCGGTCGCCGTTGCGGCGTCTTGCGCGTTCCTGACGCCGATCGGGCACAAGAACAACACGCTGATCCTTGGGCCGGGCGGCTACCGCTTTGGCGATTACTGGCGGATCGGGCTGCCGCTGGAGCTGATCGTGATCGCCGTTTCCATCCCGTCGATCCTTGTGTTCTGGCCTTTGTAGGCCAATCGGGGCTTGCCCATCCGGGCGCGCGGGCCTAGGTCATTGGCCATGAAAATTCTGTTCCTAGGTGATGTCATGGGCCGCGCTGGCCGTCAGGCGATTGCGGATCGTCTGCCAAAGCTGCGTGCCGAATGGAAACTCGATTTTGTCGTGGTCAACGGCGAGAATTCAAGCAGTGGCGCGGGGCTGACCGCCGACCACGCCAAGGGCCTGCTTGCGGCGGGGGCCGATTGCCTGACGCTGGGCGATCACAGCTTTGACCAGAAGGACATGCTGACCTTCATCGAGCAGGAACCCCGCATCATCCGCCCGCTGAATTTCGCCAAAACCGCACCAGGCAAGGGATATCGCCTGTTTAACGCAACCGGCGGGCGTAAAGTGCTGGTAACGCAGGTTCTGGGGCAGGTGTTCATGAAGCGCCCCTTCGACGATCCGTTTTCCGCCGTCGACCAGGTACTTAAGGCGCATCCGCTTGGCGGTCTGGCGCAGGCCGTTGTGGTCGACATGCACTGCGAGGCGACATCCGAAAAGATGGCCATGGGCCATTGGTGCGACGGCCGCGCCAGCATGGTTGTGGGCACCCATACCCATGTGCCCACCAGCGACGCGCAGATCCTGCCGCGCGGCACCGGCTATCTGACCGATGCCGGCATGTGCGGCGACTATAATTCCGTGATCGGCATGGACAAAGAGGAACCGATGCGCCGCTTTATCACCGGCATGGGCAAAACCCGTTTTGTCCCCGCAACGGGAGAGGCGACGCTGTCGGGCTTTTACATGGAAACCGACGACCGCACCGGCCTTCCCAAGGTCATCCGCATGATCCGCGAAGGCGGGCGTCTGGAACAGGCCACCCCATGACGCGGGCCAAAGCGATGCCATTCGCAGTTCTGCTGGGCCTGGGCATCATTTGGGGTCTGACCTTTCCGCTGAACAAGATCGCGGTGTCGGATGGGTATCGTCATTTCGGTATCATCTTCTGGAATCAGGCGATTGCCTTTGCCGTATTGCTGGCCGCGACGATTGTGCGGGGCAAATGGCCGGTCCTGCGCGCGCCCCACCTGCGGCTGTATCTGGCGGTGGCGGTCGTTGGCACGATCCTGCCCTCTGTCGCGTCCTATCAGGCGGCGGTCTATCTGCCTGCGGGGCTTGTCGCGCTTCTGATTTCGCTGGTGCCGATGTTCGCCTTTCCCATCGCGCTGGCCTTCGGCGGCGAGCGGTTCGAGGCCAAGCGCGTGTTCGGGCTGTTGCTGGGCGTTGCCGCCGTTGTTGTGATCGCAGGGCCACAGGCCAGCCTGCCGGACCGCGCCATGGTCGCCTTTATCCCCATCGCCCTGATCGCGCCGTTCTTTTACGGGCTGGAGGGAACCCTTGTGACGCGGATGGCGCAAGCCGATGCGGACCCGATCCAGATCCTGCTTGCCTCGACCGCGCTGGGCATGGCGATGTCGATTGGGCCTGCGGTATTGGGCGGGCATTGGATCAGCCCGCTTGCGCCTTACACGCGGCCCGATCTTGCGATCGTGCTTGCCTCGCTGCTGAATATCGTGGCCTATACTGGGTATGTCTGGCTGATCGGGCGCGCCGGCGCGGTATTCGCAGCACAGGTCGCCTATCTGGTGACCGCTGCCGGTTTCGGCTGGTCGATGCTTTTGCTGCGCGAAAGCTATTCCGGCTATATCTGGATCGCCCTTGTCCTGATGTTCATCGGCCTGTTTCTGGTCCAGCCGCGCCGCAACGCCGCCCTTGTGCCGCCAGTAACACTTGGTAATGATGCGGGCTGACACGTCCCAAGGGCCATTCTGAATGTTCAATATTGCGTTTTCGCCCCAAACCTCGTCCGTTCTGACCATTTCGATCGTCGTCATCATGTTGATCATGTTTGTGCGCGAACGGTATCCGGCTGAGGTCATCGCGATTGCGGGGGCGGCCAGCGTGCTGGCCTTGGGCATTTTGCCGTACGAAAAAGCCCTGACCATTCTGTCCAACCCCGCCCCCTGGACCATCACCGCGATGTTCCTGATCATGGGCGGGCTGGTGCGCACCGGCGCGTTGGAATGGCTGACGCAACAGGCGGAAAAGCATGTGGACAAGCGGCCCACGGTCACGCTGATCGGGTTGCTCGCCTTTGTCGCGATTGCCAGCGCATTCATGAACAACACCCCCGTCGTGGTGGTGATGATCCCCGTGTTCGTGCAGGTCGCGCGGAAAATGGGAGTGTCAGCATCCAAGCTGCTGATCCCGCTCAGCTATGCGGCGATATTGGGTGGCACGCTGACGCTGATCGGCACCTCGACCAACCTGCTGGTGGACGGCGTTGCGCGGTCCAAGGGCATGGAGCCCTTCGGGATTTTCGAGATTTCGGCCCTGGGTGCGGTGCAGGTTCTGATCGGCATGCTGTATCTTGGTTTCATCGGGCGCCGCCTGCTGCCCGATCGCCAGTCGATGGGCGTGATGCTGAGCGACCGGCGCAAGATGAAGTATTTCACCGAGGTGGCCCTGCCCGAGGATTCCAACCTGATCGGCCAGATGGTGATGGACGTGGACCTGTTCAAACGCGAGGGCGTGCGGGTGATCGACGTGCTGCGCGGTGACGCCTCGTTGCGGCGCGATCTGGTGGCTGTCGCGCTGGAGGCCGGTGACCGCGTCGTGCTGCGCACGGAAATGGCAGAGCTTCTGGGCCTACAGCAGAACAAGGATCTGCGCATGGTGGACAAGCTGTCCTCGGTGCAGACCACCACCGTCGAGGTGCTGATCACACCGGGATGCCGGATGATCGGCCGATCGCTGGGGTCGCTGCGTCTGCGCCGCCGCTACGGCGTCTATACGCTGGCGGTGCATCGCAGGAACCAGAACATCGGGCGGCAACTGGAGGACCTGATCGTGCGGATCGGCGACACCCTGCTGCTGGAAGGGTCTGCCGAGGATATCGAGCGTCTGGCGGTCGATATGGAGCTGGTGGATATCACCCATCCGTCGGTGAAGGCCTATCGCCGCAGCCATGCCCCGATTGTGGTCGGCGCGCTGGCGGGTGTGGTTATTCTGGCCGCCCTCGGGGTTGGCCCCATTCTGGTGCTGGCAATTGTCGCCGTCGCCATCATCTTTTTGACCCGCTGCATCGACGCGGAAGAGGCGTTTTCGTTTATCGAGGCCAAGCTTCTGGCGCTGATTTTCTCGATGCTGGCGGTTGGCGCAGCGCTGGAAACATCGGGGGCGGTGAAATTGATCGTCGATGCGATCAGCCCCTCGCTGGTCGGGCTGCACCCGTTCTTTGTGATTCTGGCGGTCTATGTGCTGGCCTCGGTCCTGACGGAAGTGGTCTCCAACAACGCGGTCGCGGTGATCCTGACGCCGATCGCGATAGAACTGGGGCTGGCGCTGGGGCTGGACCCGAGGCCGCTTGTCGTGACGGTGATGTTCGCCGCCTCGGCTGCCTTTTCGACACCGATCGGGTATCAGACCAACATGCTGGTCTACGGGCCCGGCGGGTATAAATTTACCGATTACATGCGCGTCGGCATTCCTTTGAACATCCTGCTCGGTCTGACGGCCAGCGCGCTGATCCCGTTGATCTGGCCGCTTTGATCCAAAGGTCGTAATCCAAAGGCCGCGCGTTCCGCGCGATTTTTATTATCTCGCTACCGCTCGGGATTTTGCCTGCGGCGCGGATATTTGAACCAAAAAGAGGGGCTGCCTTGACCCTTAAATGCGCGTGGCGGAACTGCGAAAGTCAAGAATGCCGGTTTCCGTGACGATGAAATCGAGCGGTTGATCGGTGGCTTCAAGCGGCAGGGCATCGGCCTGTTGCGCAGCATAGGCAAAGCCGATTGCGATGGTCGGGCGCAGGGCGCGCAGGTTTTGCAGGGTGCGGTCATAGAAACCACCGCCATAGCCCAGACGGTTGCCCTGTGCATCGAAGGCCACAAGCGGGACGATCAGAACCTCGGGTTCAAGGATCGCGCCGTTTTGCGGCACGCGCGCGCCGAAGGGCCCGTCGAGCAGGACCGCGTCGGGCGTCCATTCCTGAAATTCCAGCGGGTGCGCGCGGGCCTTGATGACCGGCACACAGACCTGCCCCCGATGCGCGGCCATCGCCGGCAGCGGGTCGATTTCTGTCCGCATGGCCATATAGCCTGACAGGATCCTGCCGTGAAACTGTGCAAGAACCTGCATCAACAGGGCCGCGCCCTCTGCGCCCTGTCCTGCCTTATGGGCCTGTTCGCGGCGGGCGAAAGCCGCAGCGCGGGCCTGCGCCTTTTGATCGGCGAGAGCGGTCACAACAACACCATCGCCGCCAGCCCGAGGAAAGCGAAGAAGCCCACGACATCAGTCACCGTTGTCACAAAGGCCCCCGAAGCAAGGGCCGGATCGACACCGACCTTTTCAAGCGTTACGGGGACCAGAATGCCCGCAAGCCCCGCGATCACCAGGTTGATCACCATCGCCACGGCGATCACCAGCCCCAGCATCGGAGAGGAGAACCAGACCACACCGACCAGCCCCATGATCACCGCGAAGATGATGCCGTTGATCAGGCCCACCATCACCTCGCGTCGGACCACCCGCCAGACGTTCGACGAGGTCAAGTTGCGCGTTGCAATCGCGCGCACGGCAACGGTCAGGGTTTGTGTGCCGGCGTTGCCCCCCATGGAGGCCACGATCGGCATCAGAACCGCAAGCGCCACGAACTGGGCAATCGTCGCCTCGAACTGGCTGATCACCAGCGAGGCGAAAATCGCGGTGACAAGGTTGACCGCCAGCCATGGCAGGCGCTGTTTGGTTGTCTCCATAACGCGGTCCGACAGGGTGCCCTCGCCGACACCGGCCAGACGCAGGATGTCTTCCTCGGCTTCCTCGTCCAGAACGATCATCGCATCGTCGATGGTGATGACACCGACAAGGCGGTCGTCCTCGTCCACCACGGGCGCGGAAATCAGGTGATACTGGTTGAAGGCATAGGCAACGTCACCCTCGGGTTGGGTGACCCGGATGGTGCGAAAACTTTCCTCTTTCAGGTCGGTCAGTTTTGTGGCGCGGGCAGAGCCCAGCAACTTGCCAAGGGTCACCTGCCCCACCGGCTTGAGCCGCGCATCGACCAGAATCATATGGTAGAATTCGTCGGGCAGTTCTTCCTGACTGCGCAGGAAGTCGATCGCATCGCCAACGGTCCAATGCTCTGGCCCCATGACGACCTCGCGCTGCATCAGGCGGCCCGCGGAATATTCGGGATAGGACAGCGCCTTTTCGACAGCGACACGGTCCGCGTCGCCAAGGGCGTTCAGAATGGCGTCTTGTTCGGGCTTGTCCAGAAACTCGACCAGATCAACAACATCGTCGGAATCCATGTCCCTTACGGCATCGGCCAGCGCTTCGGGTGCGAGATAGTCGATGACCTCCTCGCGCACCGATTCCGCGAGTTCAGACAGGATCTCGCCGTCGATCCCGCCGGACCACAGCGCAATCAGCGCCTTGCGGTCGGAACTGTCGATCTGCTCGATGAAGTCGGCGATGTCGGCGGCGTGGTACGGCTCGAACAGCTCGTCCAGCAGGGCGGAATCACCTGCCTCGACTGCGTCCAGCAGCGCGGCGGCGGTGTCTTTGTCCATGCGGTAGGCGTTTTCGTCATGCTCGTCGATTTCGAGAATATCGTCGCTCATTTTCTGCCCCCTTGCATCCATTGCCGCACCTTAACCGCATGCTGTGAAGGGGAACAGGGGTGATGCGGATTTACCATTGCCGAATGCGGGTTTACTGTCATTTTTCATGTAAGGAAATATGATGGACAACGCACAGCTGCTTTTGGGTCAGACACTGGCCTTTTCGGGGGATCCGTTCGCCCTGCCGCCAGAGGAGGCGTGCCGCCTTGAGCGGCGCGGGGCGGTGCTGATCCGGGACGGGCTGATCGTGGCCACGGGGCTGGCCGACAAGATGCGCGCGGCGCATCCAGCGGTGCGTGTCACCGATTACGGCGAGGCGCTGATCACGGCGGGCTTCGTCGATGCCCATGTGCATTATCCGCAGACCGCGATGATCGCCAGTTGGGGCAAGCGCCTGATCGACTGGCTGAACACCTATACCTTTCCCGAGGAAATGCGGTTGGCCGATCCGGCCTATGCCGCCGAGATCGCCGGGCGCTATCTGGATCTGACGCTGGCGCGGGGCACAACCACCGTGGCCAGTTATTGCACCATCCATCCGGTCAGTGTCGATGCGATATTCGAGGCGGCACTGGCGCGGGGCCAGCGGATTGTCGCGGGCAAGACCTGCATGGACCGCAATGCCCCCGAAGGGCTGCGCGATACGCCGCAATCGGCCTATGATGACAGCAAGTCGCTGTTGGAAAAGTGGCACGGGCGGGGGCGGTTGTCTTATGCGATCACCCCGCGGTTTTCGCCGACCTCGTCCCCGGAACAGCTGTCGGCGATGGGCGCACTATGGGCGGAACATCCTGACTGCCTGATGCAGACGCATCTGTCGGAACAGACCGACGAGATCGCATGGGTCCGCGCGCTGTTCCCCGCTGCGCGCGATTATCTCGACACCTACGAGGCGCACGGGCTTTTGGGGGCGAACGGGCTTTACGGTCATGCGATCCACCTGACGGACCGCGAAAAGGATCGCCTGCGCGAGGTTGACGCCAGCCTGATCCATTGTCCGACCTCGAACACGTTCATCGGGTCGGGGCTGTTTGATCTGGCAGGGCTTGTGGCCAGGGGTCACCGCATCGGGCTGGCCACCGATACCGGCGGCGGATCATCGTTTTCGATGCTGCGCACAATGGCGGCCGCCTACGAGATCGCGCAGTTGCGCGGCACCGCAGTGCACCCCGCGCAACTGTGGTGGCTGGCGACCTGCGGATCGGCCCGCGCCCTGCGGATGGAGGACAAGATCGGCAACTTGAAGGCCGGGATGGAGGCGGATATCGTGGTGCATGATCTGGCCTCGACACCCGCCATCGCGCAATCGGTCACCCGCGCCGGAACCCTGTGGGAGGCGCTGTTTCCAACGATCATGATGGGCGACGACCGCGCCGTCGTCGCAACCTATGTGGGCGGCGTTCTGCACAGGGCGTAACAAAACACAACCGCGTCCCCCCGACGCAGGCCAGGCCAGTCGCAGGGACGCGGTATTGCGGTGTTACGACGTCAGGACAGGCTTGTAGCTTTTGCTGGCGGTTGCCGCTTTTTGCATCGCTTTCATTGCGTCCTGCGCGGTCATCAGCTTGGTCGTCGATCCACTACTGAACGCGCCCGATGCCCCGACAGCCAATGCGCCGGCCGCCATCATTTCGTCATTCGGCCCCTCGATCAGGGCCACGATATCCTCGCTGCCAAAGCAGAAGAACAAGTGGTGCAGCTTGCCGCCCAATGCCTCGATCAGCGGGCGCGCCGCGGCTTCGCGGTCTTGCGGATTTTTCACCATCTCTTTGAGAGCGGCAGCAGTATAACGGGCCTGAAACATATAGAATGGCATAGAAAGTCCCCCCGGGGAAAATCGCCGACCGATGCGGCGAAGACAGGTTTCAGAAATGCGGACACATGACATCAAAGACCAGACGGCGCGGCCTTTATACGGGTTTTGAAATAGACCCGTGACAACGGATTGAAAAACACTGACTGACGCACCCAAAAATAAACAGAGCATCCGTTTGCAGGCAACGACGGCTTTCGAGGCATAACGCCCGACCCGCACTCTAGCAGAAAACTGCGGCCAAAGATACGCACCTTCGGTATGGTCCGGCGGCATCCTGACCGATCCGGGCGCGCGGCTGGCAGGCAAAGCTTCGCCCAGTGGCATTCAGGGGCTTTCCCGATGCGCGTTCGCCCGATATCAGACCCTATCATCAGGAGAGGCCCATGACCGATATCCCCCGCCGCACCGCCCTTGCCCTTTTCCTTGCCGGATTGGCCGGCTGCGGGTCACCCCGTGCACGGGATGCGGCACCGGATGTGGTATCGCGCGGTCCGCTTCATCCGAACGAAACCCCGCAACTGCGCGCCCTGATCGACAAATACGCCGCCCTTTACCAGGTTCCCGCGCCGCTGATCCACCGCGTCGTGATCCGCGAAAGCCGACACCGCCCCGCCGCGCGGAACGGTCCCTATTACGGGCTGATGCAGATCCTGCCTGCGACCGCCGGAACGATGGGCTACCGGGGATCGCCGGACGGGCTTCTGGATGCGGACACCAATCTGAAATACGCCGTGAAATACCTGCGCGGCGCCTGGTTGCTATCGGACGGAAGCTATGACCGCGCGGTGATGTGGTATGCCAAGGGCTATTACTACGAGGCGAAACGGCGCGGCATGTTGGTCGAGACCGGCTTGCGTCGGTCCTGACGACGGCCGGAAAAAGACGCCTTCGGCGAGGATATTTTTACCAAAAAGAGAGAGCGTCAGGACATAAGCCTGCGGGCAAGACGGTTCTGGGTCTCGATCGCGCGCGGCAGGTCGATTGTGGCGATCTGGCCCTCGGCCACGATGCGGCGGCCTTCGACGAAAAGGTCGCGCACACGGGTCGGACCCGCCAGCAGCAGCGCGGCGGGGTCCCAACTGCCCGCGCTTTCGATGCCAGACACATCCCAGACCGCAATGTCGGCGCGTTTGCCCACGGCGATCTGGCCACAATCGCTGCGCCCCAGAACCGCCGCACCGCCGCGCGTCGCGATCTCCAGCGCCTCGCGCGCGCTCATCGCGTCGGCCCCGTTCGCGACCCGCTGCAACAGCATGGACTGCCGCGCCTCGGCCACCAGATTGCCCGCGTCATTCGATGCCGATCCATCCACCCCCAGCCCGACCCTGACGCCGGCATCGCGCATTTTGCGCACCGGCGCGATCCCCGATCCAAGGCGGCAATTCGAGCAGGGGCAATGCGCGACACCGGTGCGGGACCGCGCGAAAAGGTCGATTTCGGCTGCGTCCAGTTTCACGCAATGGGCGTGCCAGACATCGTCACCGGTCCAACCCAGATCTTCGGCATATTGCCCCGGACGACAGCCGAATTTTTCCAGTGAGTAGGCGATATCTTCGTCGTTTTCGGCCAGATGGGTGTGCATCATCACGCCCTTGTCGCGGGCCAGAATCGCGGCGTCGCGCATCAGCTCGCGGCTGACCGAGAACGGCGAACACGGCGCGACCCCCACGCGGACCATCGCGCCGTCAGAGGCGTCGTGGAACCGGTCGATCACGCGGATACAGTCGGTCAGGATATCCGCCTCGCGCTCGACCAGGCTATCGGGCGGCAGGCCACCATCGCTTTCGCCGATGCTCATCGCGCCGCGCGTCGGATGGAACCGCAGGCCGATTTGCTGCGCCGCGTCGATGGTATCGTCCAGCCGCGCGCCATTTGGGTAAAGATACAGATGGTCCGAGGACATCGTGCATCCCGACAGCGCCAGTTCGGCCAGCCCCACCAGGGCAGAGCTGCGCATTTCATCCGGCCCGAAGCGCGCCCAGATCGGGTAGAGCGTTTGCAGCCAGCCGAACAACAGCGCATCCTGCCCGCCGGGCACGGCGCGGGTCAGCGTCTGGTAGAGATGGTGATGGGTGTTCACCAGACCGGGTGTGACAACGCAGCCGCCCGCGTTCAGAACCTGCGCGCCGACGGCCACAAGCCCCTGCCCCACTGCGGCAATAACGCCGCCGCGGATCAGGATATCGGCACCGGAAATCTCGCGGCGCTGGTCGTCCATTGTCAAAAGGGTATCGGCGTTCCGGATCAGAATATCGGGCATGTCACAGTTTCCACATTGCGGGGTCACCCCCTTCGGTGAACCTGTGCAACATTGCCAGCAGAAGGGAGAGTGAAGGACCTGACATGCGCGTATATCCTAATCGCGGTGCATCCTTCTGTGCAAGCCCCGGCCTTGCGCCGATGGTCAATAGCCGGAGAGAACAGCCAAGGCCGCGGCGTGGACCTGAGGATTGGCGGCGGCCAGAATGCGGCCCCCGTTGTGCGCGGGCCTGCCCTGCCAATCGGTGACGACGCCGCCTGCGGCCTCGATCACGGCGATCGGGGCCTGCACGTCATAGGCCTGCAGACCGGCCTCGACCACAAGGTCGATCTGGCCGCTGGCGATCAGCGCATAGGCATAGCAATCCATCCCGTATCGCACCAGACGCACCTGCCCTGCCAGATCGTGAAAGGCCTGCCCCTCGGTCGCGGTTCCGACCTCTGGAAAGGTGGTGAACATGATTGTCTGGTCCAGGGCGCGGGCGGCACGGGTGCGCAAAGGACGGCCCCCCATCGGCCCGGTCATTTCAGCAAGCCCAAACCCGCCGACAAACCGCTCGCCAATATAGGGTTGGTCGATCACACCCAGAACCGGACCCGCGCTGGCCTGAACGGCAATCAGAACGCCCCAGGTCGGAGTGCCGGACAGGTAACCGCGCGTTCCGTCGATCGGGTCAAGCACCCATGTCAGCCCCGACGTTCCCACGACCGGCCCGAACTCTTCGCCCAGAATGCCGTCGTCAGGCCGAAGCTGCGCAAGGATATCGCGCATCGCCTGTTCTGCCGCACGGTCCGCAACGGTGACCGGATCAAAATGCGCGCCCGATTTGGTCTCTGCGGTCAGCGCGTCGGATCTGAAATGCGCCAAGGTGGCAATGCGCGCCGCATCGGCAAGCGCGTGCGCGGCCCCAAGCAATGACGTCTGTTCAATCGCAGTGATAAATGTCATCTCGCGGCGGCCCTTTTCGTTCCCTGTGACCGCCGGTACCGCGACACAAGGAACGGGTCAAGCATGGTTCGGCTACGCGACGTCGCTTAGCACACGCGCAAGGTCGAACAAACGCCGGCGCTGGTTTTCCGGGATCGCATAATAGGACCGCACCAGTTCAAGCGCCTCTTTGTCGGCAAGGATGTCATTGGGCAGGCTGGAATTGGGCCCCGTCGTTGCCTTCGTGGCCTCGACACCTTCGAAAAAGAAGCTGACCGGCACACCCAGCGTCGCGGCGATATCCCACAGGCGCGACGCACTGATGCGATTCATGCCGGTTTCATACTTCTGGATTTGCTGGAACTTGATCCCGACTTTTTCCGCAAGCTGCTGCTGGGTCATTCCGACCATCCAACGCCGGTGGCGGACTCTTTTTCCAACATGGACATCAACGGGGTGGGTCATTCTGGCACTCCTCTTTCTCGGATCGAACCTCACAGGCGAATGGCCCTGAAATTCACGAACTAATGCGGAAACATCGTAGTAATCGGATCATGATACAGACGAAACGTCTCGTTTCAAACTAACAATTGGGACAAAATACCTGTCTTTTTAGACAGCTTCAGGGTGAATTGGCCCACCAATCGTTCGCCTCACCACCATAGAGACGCGAATCCTTTGAAAATCAATGCATTTCAAGTTGATCACGCGTTTCCGGGGCCGCGCGCGGAAAGGCCGCGGCACCCCCCCCGAAAGACAGGGCTGGCCCTGCGCAGGGGCCATCGTTAGGCTTAGCTTATCCTATGGAGTATATTATGCGCGCCTTTCAGATCACCTCGTTTCATGCCCCGCCCGGACTGACGCAACTGGCGATTCCCCAACCTGCGGCAGGCGAAGCCCGCGTCAAAATAGAGGCCTGCGGGCTGAACTTCGCGGATCTTCTGATGATGAAGGGCCAGTATCAGGAACGACCGCCCTTGCCCCTGACCATGGGGATGGAACTTGCGGGAACGATACACGCGCTTGGCGAGGGCGTCACAGGGCCAAAGGTCGGCACACGGGTCGCCGTCTTTGCGGGCAGCGGCGGGCTGGCGGACTACGGATGTTTTCCCGCCACGCGCTGCGTCCCCCTTCCCGACGCGATGTCAGCGGCACAGGCCGCCGCGTTTCAGGTGGCCTATGGCACCTCGCATGTGGCGCTGGATCATCGGGCAAAGCTTCGGGCGGGTGAAACACTTCTGGTGCTCGGTGCGGCGGGGGGCGTCGGGCTGACGGCAGTGGAAATCGGCAAGCTGATGGGGGCCAGGGTCATCGCCTGTGCACGTGGCGCCGACAAGTTGGCTGTGGCCAGGGCCGCAGGGGCCGATCACCTGATCGACAGCGACACCGACGATATCCGCGCGGCGGTCAAGGCCCTCGGCGGGGCGGATGTCGTCTATGATCCGGTCGGCGGCGATCAGTTCAATGCGGCCTTGCGGGCCTGCAACCCCGAGGCGCGGGTGATCGTCATCGGCTTCGCCAGCGGCGATGTCCCCGCGATCCCCGCAAACATCCTGCTGGTCAAGAACATCACCGTCATCGGCCATTACTGGGGCGGTTATCTGACCTTCGCACCGAATGTCCTGACCGACAGTCTCGCGCAGCTTTTCCGCTGGTTCGAGGCAGGAAAACTACACCCCCACATCAGCCACCGCTTCCCGCTGGACCAGACGGCACAGGCGCTGGAAACATTGCGCAGCCGAACATCGACAGGCAAGGTCGTGGTGGAGATCTGACTCTTTTTTCTGCTTGGCCCTCTTCTTGGAAAAAATATCCGCCGCGCGCAGCGCAGCCCGAGCCCCTGCGCACGCAGGGGCGAGACGAAAGCAATCGCGCAACGCGCGTCTACAGGATCAAAGCGCGCGATAGGCCTGACGCAACAGTGCCACCAGATCATTCGCCACTTTTTCCTTCGCCAGATCTGCTTGATACAGATTGATCTGCTGCGAGTTCAGTTCCGGCAAGGCGCCGCCGTGATTTATCCGCTCCAGATAGGGTGATTCTGTGCCCCCGATGACCACATGCACCGCCAGATCGGCACTGACACTGGCCTCCACCGCGCGATTGTATTCTGAATCGACGGCCATTTCCCACGGGATATTCGCGCCGTCCAGCGCCGCTTCGACACCCTGGCGAAAGATGTTCCCGGTTTCGAACCCCAACCTCAGGGGCCTTGTCTTCCAGGCCGAACCGCCGGGCGCCCCGATCCAGACCAGCGGCAGCACGGTCAGCGTTTCGCCCCCCGCGCCGCAGCTGTCTTCTGTTGTCAGGATCACATCGCATTCCCCCCGCGCGAATTGCGCCATCAGCTTGCGGGTGTTCGACGAGACAAGCTGCACCTTCATCCGGGGATAGTCGGCATTGAACCGTTGCAGCACCTGCGGAATCGCCGGGTAAACGATATCCGCCGGAACCCCCAGAATGATCTCGCCCTCAAAGGCCTGATGGGTCAGCCGCCCGAATACCTCGTCATTCAATGCCAGCATCCGCCGCGCATAGCCCAGCAACTGCTCGCCCGCAGTGGTCAGCGCAATGGTCCGCGCAGAGCGGTCCATCAGCTGGATACCCAACTGTTCCTCAAGCCGCTTCAACTGCATGGACACCGCAGACTGGGTCAGGTTCAGATACCCCGAGGCCTTGGTCACCCCGCCCACCTCGGCCACAGCCACAAACGAGCGCAGGGCCGTCATGTCGATGTTTCTTGGCATATCAAATTCCTTGATGCTTAAGCTAATAAACATTCATTTTACAAATGGACCACAAAAGCCGAAACAGAGCAACAGAAATAGGCGGCCACCCGATGTGGCCAAATCGTGGAACGAGACGCAAAATGACAACCCTGACCCGAATCCAAGCTCCGATCTTTTCGATGCCCCGCGCGGGCACTGTCGCCCGCATTGTGGCGCTGGCCCTTGACGCATGGCGCAGCCGCCGTGCGCTGTCCCGTCTGGACGACCGCGCGCTTAATGATATCGGCCTCACCCGGCGCGCCGCGCAGATCGAGGCAAATCGCCCCGTCTGGAGCCTTCCTGCCGTCTGGCTTGGCTAATTCGGGCCTTTCAATGAATTCATGACTCTTTCGGGCATGAATTACTTGAAATCGCGGCCACTTCTACCGATATTCCACTCAGAAGGCGGCCGCTCTGTAATGGTCGCCGCTATGGAATAACCTGGAGGCGTCCAATGGCTGAATTCAAGACGATGCGCACCGGTGCCGGAATACGGACCGCCGACATCGATGCAGGGCTTCGCGCCCATATGAACAAAGTATACGGCACCATGTCGGTTGGCATGTTGCTGACGGCGGGTGCGGCCTGGGCCGTCGGCACCAACGAGATGCTGGTTCAGGCCATCTTCGGCACGCCGCTGAAATGGCTGGTCATGTTTGCCCCGCTGATCATGGTCTTTGCCTTCGGTGCGATGATCAACAAACTGTCGGCCGCCGGCGCGCAGTTGTTTTTCTACGCCTTCGCGGCTTTGATGGGTGTGTCGATCAGCTATATCTTTGCGGTCTACACCGGCTTTTCCATCGTTCAGACCTTCCTGATCACTTCGGTGGCCTTCGCAAGTCTAAGCCTTTACGGCTATACGACGAAAAAGGACATATCGGGTTGGGGATCGTTCCTGATCATGGGCGTCGTGGGCTTGCTGCTGGCGTCGATCGTCAACATCTTCCTTGGATCGCCCGTTGTGCATCTGGCAATTTCGGCCTTGGGTGTTCTGATCTTTGCGGGTCTGACGGCCTATGACACACAAAAGATCAAGACCGACTACCTGCAACACGCGCATGCGATGGACAGCGAATGGCTGGGTAAGTCCGCGATCATGGGGGCGCTGAACCTCTATCTGGACTTCATCAACATGTTCATGTTCCTGCTCAGCTTCCTTGGCAACCGCGAATAACCTTCCGGCCTGACAGCTTAAAAGACTCACCCCCGTCAAACCCAGGTTTGGCGGGGTTTTTCGTTTCTCTGACCCAATCAATATGTCTGGGCGTGGCGCGCCCTTCGTTCGGCCTTGCCCGGTCGGCAAAAGGGTCTGGCTGTCACATTTCCGAATTACAGCTGCGGTAAAACCCGGTCAGGACACACAGCGGGTGGAATGATCAGTGCGGCATCGGGCAATCTTTATCTCCGACGTTCATCTTGGCACCTCTGGTTGTCAGGCCGGGATGTTACTGGATTTCCTCGGGGAAAACCGGGCCGACACGATCTACCTGATCGGCGACATCGTCGATGCCTGGCGGTTGCAGCGCGGCTGGTTCTGGCCGCAAAGCCATAACGACGTCGTTCAGGAACTGTTGGCCCGCGCCAAGGGCGGAACGACGATCTACTACATTCCCGGCAATCACGACGAGGTGCTGCGCAATTACCTTGGCACGCATTTCGGCGGCGTCGAGGTGATGGAAACCGTGCCGCATGTCACAGCGGACGGCAGGCGGCTGCTGGTCACCCATGGCGACCAGTTCGATTCCATTGTGGTCAACGCCAAGTGGCTCGCCCATGTCGGTGACCGGGCATATGAATGCGCGCTATGGCTCAACACCTGGGTCAACAGGGCCAAACGGCTTTGGGGCGGGCAATACTGGTCGCTGTCCAACTGGGCCAAACAGCAGGTCAAGCAGGCGGTCAATTTCATCAGCGAATACGAACAGGTCTTGGCCGACGAGGCGCGGCGCAAGGGCTATGACGGCATCGTCTGCGGGCATATCCACCGCGCCTGCATCCGCAAAATCGGCGGGCTGGACTACATCAACACCGGCGATTGGGTCGAGAGTTGCACCGCAGTCGTGGAGCACATGGACGGCTCGCTGCATCTGATCGACTGGGCCGCAGAAATGCGCGCACGCGACGCCCTGCCGGCCAATCGCAGGGCCGGACGCCGGAACGGAACCACAGCCAAGGAAAAAGAGGTGGCCTAGCCATGATGACCGATACCCCCGACATCACGCAACAACTGGGCGCAGCCGTTCACCAGAACAGCGCACTGAATGCCACGGGCCTGCTGGAACGGCTGTTTTCCCGCCTGTTCGAATCCCTGGTCTATGCCCAGATCTGGGAAGACCCCGTTGCCGATATGGCGGCCCTTGACCTTACCCCCGGAGAGCATGTGTTCTGCATCGCGTCGGGCAGTTGCAACGCGATGTCCTATCTGACGGCGCGGCCCGGCTCGGTCACCGCAGTCGATCTGTCGCCCGCCCATGTGGCGCTGGGACGGCTGAAGATCGCTGCCGCACAGCATCTGTCACAGGCGGAATTCTTCGACTTCTTCGGTCGGGCGGACCGCGCCGGAAACTCGGCGGTCTACGACCGTGTGCTTGCACCGCGCCTTGACCCCGAAACGCGGGCCTACTGGAACGGGCGAGTGATGGGGCGTCGCCGCATTTCGATGTTCAACCGGGGGTTTTACAAATTCGGATTGCTGGGGCGGTTCCTTGGCCTTGTCCATTTTGCATCATGGCTGGGCGGGCTGGATTACGCCCCGCTTCTGGCGGCTCAAACGCCAGAGGAGCAAAAGCGGTTCTTCGATACACGCATCGCGCCGCTGCTGGATGCGGGTCCGGTGCGGTGGCTGGTGCGGCGGCGCGCGTCGCTGTTCGGGCTGGGCATTCCGCCCGCGCAATACGACAAACTTGCAGCCGACGGCGGGGGCGACGTCTTGCCGGTTCTGAAAGAGCGGGTCCGCAAACTTGCCTGTGATTTCCCGATCCACCAGAACTACTTTGCCTGGCAGGCCTTCAACCGCGCCTACGAACCGGGAACGTCGCAGTCGCTGCCGCCCTATCTGGAGCCGCAGAATTTCGAAACGATCGCCACGGGGGCCGCCCGCGTGTCGGTGGTGAACCGCTCGATGACCGACCTGCTGGCAGAGCGCGACGCCGCGTCGCTGGACGCTTATGTTTTGCTGGATGCGCAGGACTGGATGACGGGCGCGCAACTGAACGCGCTGTGGGATCAGATCACCCGCACGGCACAGCCGGGGGCGCGGGTCATCTTTCGCACCGGTGGGGCCGATGACATCCTGCCGGGCAAGGTTGCGCCCTTGCTGCTGGACCGCTGGGGCTATGACCGCGACGCATCGGAAACCGGCTTTGCGCAGGACCGGTCGGCGATCTACGGTGGTTTCCACCTCTACCGTTTTCAGGGATAGCGACAATGGTCGATACCGTCTCGCATGCCGAACTGATGGACCGCACCTATCGCTATCAGCGGTGGGTCTACGATATCACGCGGCGCTATTATCTGTTGGGCCGCGATAGGCTGGTTGCCGATCTGGCACCGCCGCCGCGCGGGCGGGTGCTGGACATCGCCTGTGGCACAGGCCGCAACCTTGCGCGGATTTCGCGAAAATATCCGGGATGCGCCCTGTTCGGTCTGGATATCTCGCACCAGATGCTGCTGTCCGCCGGGGCAAAGCTGGGCGGTCGCGCACAGCTGGCCCGTGCCGATGCCTGCGATTTCGACGGAGAGGCGCTGTTCGGGGCGGGCGGATTCGATCGCGTCGTGCTGTCTTACAGCCTGTCGATGATCCCCGACTGGGACCGCGCCCTGCGCCTGGCCGCAACGCAATTGCGCCCCGGAGGAGAACTGCATGTGGTGGATTTCGGCGACCAAAGCCGCCTGCCGCGCTGGTTCCGGCGGGCGTTGCACCGCTGGCTGGCGCGGTTCCATGTGGCACCACGGGCCGACCTGCACCCGCGGATGCAGGCGCTGGCGGACGAACAGGGGCTGACATTGCGGTTTCAGCACCTCTATCTGGATTACGCCCGATACGGCGTCCTGAGCCGGTCCTGCGCATCTATTGACCTTGCCGGACAACCTTGACTGTCCCAAAAGTCCGGCAATCCGCACAAGGGATAAGGGTGACGCAAGACGGCAAGGCGTTCAATTCGAAACGCAAAAAGCCGCGCTACAAAGCGCGGCCTGAAGCTGTATCATGCAAGCCGTCTGGCTTACTTGATTTTGCCTTCTTTGTATTCCACGTGCTTGCGCACAACGGGGTCATACTTTTTCACGACCATTTTTTCGGTCATGGTACGGGCATTCTTTTTGGTCACATAGAAGTGGCCGGTATCCGCGGTGGAGTTCAGGCGGATTTTGATCGTGGTCGGTTTAGCCATAACTGGGCTCCTCTACGTGGCGACCAAGGCCGCTCGTGTAATCTCGTGAACCCGCCTTTTACTTGGCCCAACAGCCGAGTCAACAGGTATTCAAGTGCGCGGACGGCCTATAAGCCGGATTTTGTCCAAGGTGTTGCCACCTCTGGGCGATCATTCCTCTACCCCTGCTGTTACCAACAGGATCCAGCTGCCAACCCGGACCTCTGGGCTGAAGCAGCCCTGGGGCTTGCGCCCCGCGAGGTCCCTATTTGGCATTGCTCCAGGTGGGGCTTGCCGTGCCGGTTCTGTTGCCAGTCCCGCGGTGGGCTCTTACCCCACCGTTTCACCCTGACCCGTTCAAAGTCTCCATTGGCGAACCTCTGGTTCGAACGGGCGGTTTGTTTTCTGTGGCGCTTTCCCTTGGGTTACCCCAGCCGGGCGTTACCCGGCACCTTTGCTTCATGGAGTCCGGACTTTCCTCGGATGTTGCCACCCGCGATCACCCAGCCATCCGCGCAAAGTTGACTTAGGCGCTTGGCGCGCGCGGGTCAACGGGGAAGGCGTGCGCAAGGGCCAGCATCAACCCCATATCCGCCGCGTCCAGCGGGCCGGTCGCAAAGGGACGAAAGCGCAGGCGCAGCGCTTGCAGCACAAGGGCGGGATCAGTGCTGTATGTATAGCCGAACGCACGGGCGGCGGCCACGAACGCCACCTGATCGGGGGCGGCCTGCGCTGCGGCGTCTGTCGCGGGCCAGACCGACAGGCCCTGCCGCGCCAGCCTGCGCCAGTCAAAGCGCGGGCCGGGGTCGATCTTGCGCCCGGGCGCCATATCGGAATGGCCGATGACGCGTTCGGGCGGGATGCGCCAGCGGGCCATGATACCCCGCATCAGTGCCTCCAGCGCGTCCATCTGCGCCGCGCTGAAGGGGGTGTTGCCCATATTGGCCATCTCTATCCCGATCGAGCGGGAATTGATGTCTGTGACGCCGCCCCACGCCCCCGCCCCCGCATGCCACGCCCGCAGGTCTTCGGGCACCAAAGGCAGAACAGTGCCCTGTTCGGAAATCAGATAATGCGCGGACACCTCGAATGCGGGATCGCAGAGGCGGTCTTTTGCCTCTGCGGTGCTGGCCATCGCGGTATAGTGAAGGACGATCAGGTCCGGCACGGCCCTGTCCCTGCGGGGACCGCAGTTCGGCGAGACCTGCTGCACGCGTTACTTTTTCGCGTTGCGAAAGGGTTGCGGATCCCATGAGCAGGCAAATCCGTCGCCGTCGGGGTCCACGCCAATGCGGTCCCGTTTCGGCCCGCCCGCATCCAGAAACGCGATCTGCGCCAGATCGGGGGCCGCAAATTTCGCACAGGCGCGGTTGTAACGCCCCTCGGTCAGCAGGCCGAAGCGTTTGTAGATCGTCTCGCCGACACGGTTTGTGCTGCTCAGGGCGAATTCGACGATATTGGACCCGGTGGTGCCGCTGCGGGTCGGCACGGCTGTTGGTGCGATTTCCTGATATTGAGCGCGGTTCTCGGCGATGCGCTCGCGGTCGCTCTCGATTGATTCGCGGCCTGTGACGGCTTTGAAATCCTGCTCGTCCGAGATGCCGGAGTTGTCGGACGCCGCGACCGGAGCCGCAGCAGTCGCCGCTGGCTGGGTGTCGGCGGGGGTTTGCGTGCCCAGCACCGCCATGGCCTCCTGCCCGAGCGTCCGGGGGGCCGCGTCGGTTTGCGCTGTCGCGATGGGCATGGGCGCGCCGGGGCCGGCGTTCAGCGCCTCGTCGCGCTGCGCCCGCCGCGCCTCGTAGTCGGTATAGCTTTCGAACCCGACACCCGCGCCGGAATCCGGCACATTGGGTTGGCAGGCAGCAAGTAGGCCAAGACAAACAACCGACAGCACAATCCGCATGGGATGCCCCTTTAAAAACGCATTTCGGCGCTGGTTACCACCATTTCGCCGGTTTGGAAACAAACCCTGCGGCCTGCTCCAGCACATGCGCGAGATTCAGCAGATCGCCCTCTTCCCAAGGGCGACCGATCAATTGCAGGCCCAGCGGCAGCCCCTGCGCGTCGGTTCCGGCGGGCACAGAAATGCCCGGCAGACCCGCAAGGTTGACCGTGACCGTGAACACGTCGTTCAGATACATCTGCACCGGATCGGCGTTCTTCATCTCGCCCAGCCCAAAGGCCGCCGAGGGGGTCGCGGGCGTCAGGATCGCGTCGACGCCCAGCGCGAAGGCATCCTCGAAATCCTTTTTGATCAGGGTGCGCACTCGCTGCGCGCGGCGATAGTAGGCGTCATAGAAACCGGCGGACAGCACATAGGTGCCGATCATGATGCGGCGCTGCACCTCCGCGCCAAAGCCTTCGGCGCGGGTTTTCTCGTACATCTCTGTGATGCCGTCGCCTGCGGCCAGCTTGGCGCGGTGGCCGTAGCGCACCCCGTCATAGCGGGCAAGGTTGCTGGAGGCCTCGGCGGGGGCGATCACATAGTAGGCCGGCAGCGCGTATCTGGTGTGCGGCAGGCTGATGTCGACCACCTTGGCGCCTGCGTCCCTCAGCATGGCGGTGCCGTCATCCCACAGCTTTGCAATCTCGGACGGCATGCCGTCCATGCGGTATTCCTTGGGGATACCGATGGTTTTGCCTCGGATGTCGCCAGTCAGCGCCGCCTCGAAGTCGGGAACGGGCAGGTCGGAACTGGTGCTGTCCTTGGGGTCGTGGCTGGCCATCGCGCCCAGCATGATCGCCGCGTCGCGCACGGTTTTGGTCATCGGCCCCGCCTGATCCAGACTGGACGCATAGGCGACAACGCCCCAACGAGAGCAACGCCCGTAGGTCGGCTTTATCCCCACGATGCCGGTAAAGGCGGCGGGCTGGCGAATAGACCCGCCGGTGTCGGTGCCGGTCGCCGCAAGGCACAGATCGGCGGCAACAGCGGCGGCAGACCCGCCCGACGACCCGCCCGGGGTCAGCGCCACGTCAGAGCCGGTGCGGCGCCACGGGCTGACCGCATCGCCATAGGTCGAGGTTTCGTTGCTGGAGCCCATGGCGAATTCGTCCATGTTCAGCTTGCCCAGCATGACCGCGCCCGCATCCCACAGGTTCTGGCTGACGGTTGATTCGTATTCCGGCCTGAACCCGTTCAGAATGGCAGACCCCGCCTGCGATGCGACACCCTTGGTGCAGAACAGGTCTTTCATGCCGATCGGAATGCCGCACATATCGGGCGCGTCCCCGGCCGCGATCCGCTTGTCGGCGGCTTTTGCCTGCGCCAGCGCGATGTCGGGGGTGTGGTGCACAAAGGCGTTCAGCTTGCCCGATGTGACGGTTTCGGCAAGGCAGGCCTCTGTCAGCTCTACGGAAGTGATGTCCCCGGCGCGCAGCTTGTTGCGGGCATCGGCAATGGTCAGTTTATTCAGTGCGGTCATCATTCCACCACCTTCGGCACAGCAAAGAAACCTTCGCGCGCATCGGGCGCGTTCGACAGGACGGCGGCCTGCTGGTTGCCGTCGGTGACGTCGTCCGCGCGCCGTTTCAGGCGCATCGGCGTGACAGAGGTCATCGGCTCGATGCCCTCGACGTCCACTTCGTTCAGCTGCTCCATAAAGCCGAGGATATTCGAAAGCTCTGCCGCCAATGCGGGCAAAGCGGCCTCTTCTACCTTGATGCGGGCCAGTTTTGCCACGCGGCGGGCGGTGTCCGTGTCGATCGACATCATATGTCTCCGTTCTATTTGACCTGCGTTTACCGCCCGCACGGGTTGGCTGCAAGCGTCTGGCGCAGGATCGCACGTGACACCGGCCATTTACGCGCTACCCTGTTGACCGAATGGCTGATGGAGGCACATATGAAAATCACATGGCTTGGACATTCCGGTTTCCGGATCGAGATCGCGGATCAGGTTCTGCTGCTCGACCCATGGATGACCGGCAACCCGATGTTCCCCGCCGGCAACCGCGCCGAGGCGATCCGCGGGGCCACCCATATCCTGCTGACCCACGGGCACGGCGACCACACCGGCGACAGTCTGGCGATTGCAAGGGAACTGGATATCCCCGTGGTCGGGATTTATGACCTGATGAGCTGGTGGGAAGCCAAAGAGGGCATCAAGACCGTCGGCTTCAACAAGGGCGGCACGGTCAAGTTGGGGCAAGTGTCGGTGACGTTGGTCAACGCGGTGCATTCGTCATCTGTCGGGTCCGACAACGGCCCGGTCTATGCCGGATCGGAGGCGGGTTTCATGATTTCGGGCGAAGGCCACACGATCTATGCCACCGGCGACACCGATGTCATGGCCGACATGAAGGTGTTCAACGACCTGCACGCCCCCGACATCGGCATTCTGTGCGCCGGCGGGCATTTCACCATGGATATGCGGCGCGCGGCCTATGCGGCCAAGACATTCTTCAACTTCAAGACGGTGATTCCCTGCCACTACCGGACCTTTCCGCTGCTGGAGCAATCGGCGGACCTGCTGAAGGCAGAGTTGGCGGGGGTAGACGTGATCGAGCCGCAGGTGATGCAGCCGATTTCGATCTGACGGCGGTCCGCCCTTAGCCCAGGCGGCGGTTCGCAAAAAACTGTTTGAGAATCGCTGCGGACTCTGCGCCCGCGATGCCGTCATAGACCTCTGGCACATGATGGCATTGCGGGTGCTCGAATATTCTTGGCCCCCCTTCGACCCCGCCTGATTTCGGGTCCGAAGCGCCATAGTAAAGCCGCGCGATGCGGGCGGCGGACATTGCCGTGGCGCACATCGCGCAGGGTTCCAGCGTCACATAAAGCACATAACCCGGCAAACGTTCCGACCCGGCCGCGGCGCAGGCGGCGCGAATGACCAGGATTTCGGCATGTGCCGTCGGATCGTTCAGTTCCCGCGTCCGGTTTCCCGCTTGTGCTGCGATCTGCCCCCCCGGCGCGACAAGGACCGCGCCCACAGGCACCTCGCCCCGCAGGGCAGCGGCGCGGGCCTCTTGCAGGGCGATATGCATGTAGCTGGTGAATTGGGTCATGAAACGGGTGTGCCCAATCCATGCGCCCTTGCCAAGCCGCTTTCTATTTCCCGCAACCCGCGCTATGCGATGCAAATGAGCACAGAGACACCCAAAGGCGACCGGATCGCCAAAGTATTGGCCCGCGCGGGTCTTGCGTCCCGCCGCGATGCGGAGCGGATGATTGCCGATGGACGCGTCAGCGTGAACGGCAAGGTCATCAACAGCCCCGCGCTGAACGTCAGCCCGAAAGACAAGATCGTTTGCGACGGCAAAGCCGTGGGCGAACCAGAACCCCCGCGCCTGTGGATGTACAACAAGCCCACCGGCCTTGTGACCAGCGCGCGCGACGAAAAGGGCCGCGACACGGTCTTTGACCACCTGCCCGAAGATATGCCACGGGTTGTGTCGGTGGGGCGGCTTGACCTGAACTCCGAAGGTCTGATGCTGCTGACCAACGACGGCGAGATCAAGCGCAAGCTGGAACTGCCCTCGACCGGCTGGGTGCGGAAATACCGCGTCCGCGTCAAAGGCGAACCCAATGACGATGTGATCGAGCCGATCCGCAAGGGCATCACCATCGACGGCGAACGATTCCAGCCGATGGCGGTGTCGATCGACCGCCAGAAAACCACAAACGCCTGGCTGACCATCAGCCTGCGCGAAGGCAAGAACCGCGAGATCCGCCGTGCGCTTGAGGCCGTAGGTCTGGAAGTGAACCGCCTGATCCGCGTCAGCTATGGCCCGTTCCAGCTGGGTGAATTGCAGTCGGGCGAGGTTCAGGAAATCAAGACCCGTATCATGCGCGACCAGTTGGGCATGGCGCCCCTGTCGCTGGACGATACCGGCACCGCAACCAAGAAACTGGTGCGCGGGCCGCGCAAACCTGCCGGCGGCAAGCCCGGCGGGCCGCGCCCGACAGGGACAGGTCCAACAGGGGCACGAACCACGGGTCCGACTGGCCCAAGGGCGTACGCAGGCAAGACGGGCGCCGCTAAGGCGGGCGCGGGTAAGGCTTTCGCAGGCAGGACGGGCGGCACCAAACCGGCCAACGCAAAGCCGTGGGATACCAAACCCGAGGACGACAAACCAACGGGCAGAAAACCCGGCGGACCGCGCCCCGCGCGCAAGCCCCCGACGCGTAAATAAGCGGCATAGCGGCGGAAACCCCCGCAAACCCTGCCTTTCCTTGGCGTTAACGCTAGCAAGGCGGCGGGGCATCGCCTATATCTGTGGCGTATTATTGTTTCGGGGGTTTTGATGTCGGAAACTGGCTTGCAGAAACTGGCATATGTTCTCCTTGTTGCATTGACCCTTTATGTCGCTGTGACAGGAGGCGCATGATGGCCGAACGGTTTGGCGGAAAATACAGCCCTGACGGCAGCCGAAGCACCCCTTCCGGCACCACCGACCCTGCCCCTGCGAACCCGTTCCACGGCAAGCGCCGGACCCGTGTCGGGGGCCGCGCCAATCTGCTGTTCTTCATTCCGCTGCCGCTGGCCTTTCGCGCGTTCTTTGGCAGCCCCACAGAACTTGCGCTGAATCTGGCCGCCTGTGGTGTGCTTTTGCTGGCCGCATGGCTGACCCGCGAAGGGCTGTTCGCGCAGGACGCCTATGATGCCCGCAAAGTGGCGCGCCGCCCAGCCCTGCCCCGCAAGATGATCGCCAGCGTGCTGACCGGCGCGGGCCTCGGGCTTGCCGGTCTGGCAACGCCCGATGGCCTGTCCGCCCCGATCATTTACGCGGTACTGGGTGTCGTGCTGCACGGGTTTGCCTTTGGCCCCGATCCCCTGCGCGACAAGGGCATGGAAGGGATCGACAGCTTTCAGTCCGACCGCGTCGCGCGGGCCGTGGGCGAGGCCGAAAACTATCTGGCGGGCATGTCCGATGCGATCAAACGCGCGGGCGATCGCAAGATGACAGGCCGCGTCGAGCGCTTCCAGACCGTCGCCCGACAGATGTTCCGCACAATCGAGGAAGACCCGCGCGACCTGACCAGCGCGCGCAAGTTCATGACCGTTTATCTGATGGGGGCCCGTGACGCGACGGTGAAATTCGCCGACCTTTACGCGCGCAACCGTGATGCGAAGGCCCGCAGCGACTACGAGGCGCTGCTGGACGATCTGGAATCCCATATCAACGCGCAGACAAAGGCGATGCTTTTGGATGACCGTTCCGATCTGGATATTGAAATCGAAGTTCTGCGCGAGCGATTGCAGCGCGACGGCGTGCGCGCCAGATAATTTGAAAAGGGTAAATAATGACTGATTCTATTCGTGAGAAAGCAGCCAGAGACCTGATGCTGGTCGAGGAAGTGACAGCCGTTGTGCTGCCCGACCCCTCGACAGAGCTGGTCGTGATGGCAACCGCGCCGAAACCCGTCGCCGCCGAAATCAAAAAGCGGATGGACGAGATCGACATGGCCGACACGAATTCCATCGTGTCCTTCGGGTCATCCGCACAGGCCGAATTGCAGGTCATCAGCCAGACAATGCTGGCCGACGTCCGCAACAAGGATGTCGGGCCTGCGGGCGACAGCCTGCGCGACATCGTCACCACCATTCGCGGCTTTTCCGTCAGCGAACTGGACGTGCGCCGCCAGCAGTCCTGGTGGGAAAAGCTGCTGGGCCGCTCTGCTCCCTTCGCCAAATTCGTGGCAAAGTTCGAAACCGTGCAGGGCCAGATCGACAAGATCAGCGACAACCTGCTGAAGCACGAACACACGCTGCTGAAAGACATCAAGTCGCTGGATGTGCTGTACGAAAAGACGCTGGATTTCTACGACGAGCTGGCGCTTTACATCGCGGCTGGCGAAGAGAAACTTCACGAACTGGATCACAAGACCATCCCCGCCAAGGAAAAGCTGGTCGACAAAGCGGCCGAGGACAAGGCCGTGATGCAGGCGCAGGAGCTGCGCGATCTGCGCTCTGCCCGCGACGATCTGGAACGCCGTGTGCATGACCTGAAACTGACGCGTCAGGTGACCATGCAATCCTTGCCGTCGATCCGTCTGGTTCAGGAAAACGACAAATCGCTGGTGACCAAGATCAACTCGACCCTCGTCAACACCGTGCCGCTGTGGGAAACGCAACTGGCACAGGCCGTCACGATCCAACGCTCTGCCGAGGCCGCGACCGCTGTGCGCGAGGCCAACGACCTGACGAACGAGCTGTTGACCGCGAACGCCAAGAACCTGCGCAGCGCCAACAAGATCATCCGCGAGGAGATGGAGCGCGGCGTGTTCGACATCGAGGCAGTGAAAACCGCAAATGCCGAATTGATCGCGACCATCAACGAAAGCCTGCAAATCGCCGACGCGGGCAAGGCCAAGCGGGCCGCAGCCGAGGAAGAGCTGAAGAAGATGGAGGCAGAGCTGCGCGACACATTGGCCAGCGCCAAGGCACGCGACGACAAGACCGGTTTCAACACCGGAACCTCCGTCCCGAACAGCTAAGACGCAATCGTGCGACATGCCCGCCTCAAATCCACAGCGCTTGTCGTTGCCAGCCTGATCGGGCTGGCAGGATGCGAGGAGGGCATGGGCGTAAGGCCGTCACCGATTCCGCCCATGCGTCCGGCGATAGCACCCGCAACACCGGATGCGCCCAAGGTGCAATCGGCTGAAAGCCGCGCGATGGCCGCCAGTTTCCGCCGTCTGGAAAACGATCTGGTATCGCAGGGACTGTTGCGCACCGACGGCGGCGGGCCGGATGTGCCGTTTTCCGCGCGGATGCTGGCGGACAACTTTGTCCGCATCGCGCTGTATGATGAATACATCAGCCGCGGCGGCGTCCTTTTGGCCCGCGAAACCGAAAGCCGTCTGCGCCGCTGGGACACGCCTGTGCGCATGCAGGTGGAATTCGGCGCGACTGTCCCTGCCGATCAACGGGTTCGCGACCGCAACAGCATCACGGCCTATGTCAACCGCCTGTCGCGGATCAGCGGCTTGCCCGCCACGCAGGCCAGCAGCGGCGCGAACTTCCATGTGCTTGTCCTGAACGAGGACGAGCGCAAGGCAATCGCGCCCCGCCTGCGCGCCCTTGTGCCCGGCATCGACAACAGTGCGCTGCGCACGATCACCGAACTGCCGCAATCCACGCTATGCCTTGTCTTCGCGTTTTCCGAAGGGTCAGGCAGTTCGTCCTACACCCGCGCCGTGGCCGTGATCCGGGGGGAACACCCCGACCTTTTGCGCCTGTCGTGCATCCACGAGGAAATTGCGCAGGGGCTGGGCCTTGCCAATGACAGCCCCGCCGCGCGGCCCTCTATCTTCAACGACGACGAAGAGTTCGGCCTGTTGACAACGCAGGATGAACTGATGCTGAAGATCCTGTATGATCGGCGTCTGCGCACCGGCATGACACTTGCCGAAGCCAGACCGATTGTAGACATCATTGCCCGCGAATTGATGGGCGGCGAAAGCTGACAAGACCAACGCCAGACCAAGGAGATATTTCATGGGTATTTTTGATTTTCTAAGCGGCGAATTTATCGACGTCATTGCATGGACCGACGACACCCGCGACACGATGGTCTGGCGGTTCGAGCGCGAGGGCCACGAGATCAAATACGGCGCCAAGCTGACCGTCCGCGAGGGTCAGGCGGCGGTTTTCGTGCACGAGGGGCAGCTGGCGGATGTGTTCACGCCGGGCCTTTATATGCTGGAAACCAACAACATGCCGGTCCTGACAACGCTGCAGCATTGGGACCACGGGTTCAAAAGCCCTTTTAAATCAGAGATTTACTACGTCAACACGACGCGGTTCAACGATCTGAAATGGGGCACCAAGAACCCGATCATCCTGCGCGACCCCGAATTCGGCCCTGTGCGCATCCGCGCCTTCGGCACCTATTCGATCCGCGTGACGGACCCTGCGAAGTTCCTGATTGAAATCGTCGGCACAGACGGCGAATTCACCATGGACGAGATCAGCTTTCAGATCCGCAACATCATCGTGCAGGAATTCAGCCGCGTCATCGCCAATGCCAGAATTCCCGTGCTGGATATGGCCGCCAATACCGCCGATCTGGGCAAGCTGATTGCAAAGGAAATCAGCGGCACGCTGGAAGGGTACGGCCTGTCGATGCCCGAACTTTACATCGAGAACATCAGCCTGCCCCCCGCCGTCGAAGAGGCGCTGGACAAACGGACGTCGGTGGGACTGGCCGGTGATCTGGGCAAGTTCACACAGTATTCCGCAGCCGAGGCCATGACCTCGGCGGCCAGCAACCCAAGTGGCGGCGGCGGCATGGGGGCCGGTCTTGGCATGGGGCTGGGCATGGCGATGGCGGGCCAGATGGCCAATCAGGGGCCATGGGGGGCAGCACCGCAGGCGCAGGCCGCACCGCCGCCCCCCCCTGCCCCGGTCGAGCACGTCTGGCACATCGCCGAATCCGGCGAAACCAAGGGGCCGTTTTCCAAGGCCTCGATGGGGCGCATGGTCACCGAAGGCGGGCTGAAGCGTGACTCGCTGGTCTGGACCGCCGGGCAGGACGGCTGGAAACCCGCCGACGAGGTGATGGAACTGGCGCAACTCTTTACCGTCATGCCGCCGCCCCCGCCAAAGGCCTGATCCGGCCGATGAACGCGCCTTTGCAAGAACACCGGTTTCCCTGTGATGCCTGCGGGTCCGACATGCGCTTTGCCCCCGGCGAGGACCGTCTGGTCTGTGACCATTGCGGCAATACCGCCCCGATCGAAGGATTGGGGCGGGCCAGCGCGGCGATCCGCGAGATCGACTACAGCGCCGGGCTGGCAGGGCTGGACGCTGCGGAAATCGAGGAAACCCGCGTTCTGAATTGCACCAATTGCGGGGCTGCCGTTGAATTCGACGCGGCGATCCACGCCGCCGAATGCCCGTTTTGCGCGGCGCCCTATGTCACCGACACCGGCATCAACCGCCACATCAAGCCCCGCGCCCTTTTGCCCTTCGCCCTGACAGAACGCGAGGCAAAGGAGGCGATGAACCGATGGTTGGGCCGCCTGTGGTTCGCGCCCGGCGGGTTGCAGGACTATGCCCGCAAAGGCCGCCGGATGGAGGGCATCTATGTGCCCTACTGGACCTACGACGCTCAGACCAAAAGCCGCTATTCGGGCCAGCGCGGCACCGTGTATTACGAGACGCAAACGGTCATGCGCGATGGCAAGCGGCAGCAGGTGCAGGTGCAAAAGGTCCGCTGGACCCCTGCCAGTGGCCGCGTCGCGCGGTTCTTCGACGACGTGCTTGTGCTGGCGTCGACATCCCTGCCGAAACGGTTCACCGACGCACTGGCCCCCTGGGATCTGTCCGCGCTGGAACCCTATGCGCCAGAGGTTCTGGCCGGCTTTCGCGCCGAGGCCTATACCGTTGATCTGGACGACGGCCTGACCGAGGCGCGCGCCTATATGGACCGCGTGATAGAGCGGGACGTCAAGTTCGACATCGGCGGCGACCGGCAACGGATTCACCGGATCGACACCGATGTCAGCGCGATCACCTTCAAACACATCCTGTTGCCGGTGTGGATGGCCGCCTATAAATACCGTGGACGCACGTTCCGCTTTGTCGTCAACGGGCGCACCGGATCGGTGCAGGGTGAACGCCCGTGGTCCGCATGGAAGATTGCCTTTGCGGTAATCGTCGGCGCGTTGATTGCGGCTGCGGTCGGGTATTTCGCCGCGCAGCGATAGTTGCGTAATACGGGTGAATTGAGTATTACGCATGGAAGTTAGCGCTAACGGAATGGAATCCAGATGATCCTATGCTGCGGAGAAGCCCTTATCGACATGCTGCCGCGTCGCTCTGTTGCGGGTGAACCGGCCTTTGCCCCCTATGCGGGTGGTGCGGTGTTCAACACGGCGATCGCGCTGGGTCGTCTGGGCACGAAAACCGGTTTCTTTTCCGGCCTGTCGTCCGACCTGTTCGGTGACGTCCTGCGCGAGACGCTGGCGGCAAGCGGCGTCGGCTGTGATCTGGCCCATGTGACGAACCGCCCGACCACGCTGGCCTTTGTGCGACTGGTCAACGGTCAGGCCACTTACGCCTTTTACGACGAGAACACAGCCGGACGCCTGTTGACGCCGGACGATCTGCCGGCTCTGCCCGACGAGATCGAGGCGCTGTTTTTCGGCGGCATCAGCCTGATGGTCGAACCTTGCGGCATTGCCTACGAGGCGCTGATGACGCGCGAGGCCCCGTCGCGGGTTACCATGATCGACCCCAACATCCGCCCCGGTTTCATCACCGACGAGGACACCTATCGTTCTCGCATCGCCCAGATGATTGCGATGGCCGATATCGTCAAACTGTCGGACGAGGATCTGCACTGGCTTGAGGGCGAGGGAGAGATCGCGACACTGGCCCATGGCATTCTGGCCAAGGGTCCGTCGCTGGTCTGCATCACCGAGGGCGCAAAAGGTGCCACCGGATACACCAAACACCACAGCGTTCATGTGGCCGCAACACCCGTCGCGGTGGTCGATACCGTTGGTGCGGGCGATACGTTCAACGCGGGCGTTCTGGCATCCTTTGCCACCGCTGGCGCGCTAAACAAGACCAGCCTGTCCAACCTCAGCGACGCCGCGTTGCGCGACGCGCTGACCCTTGGGGTGCGGGCCGCTGCCGTGACAGTCAGCCGCGCGGGGGCAAACCCGCCGACGGCCGCAGACCTGGCATGAGGGCGCTGCTGCAACGTGTGACCGGCGCAAGCGTGGCTGTGGACGGGGCTGTGATCGGCCAATGTGGTGCCGGCCTTCTGGTTCTTGTCTGCGCGATGCAGGGCGACACAAAGGCGAACGCCGATGCGCTGGCCGCCAAGATTTCAAAACTGCGGATTTTCAAAGACTGCGACGGCAAAATGAACCGGTCGATCCTTGACACCGGCGGCTCGGCCCTGATTGTCAGCCAGTTCACATTGGCTGCCGATACCTCTGGCGGGAACAGGCCGGGGTTTTCCACCGCCGCAAAGCCAGAGCAGGGACGCGCGCTATACGAATATTTCGTAGAACGGATGCGCGATCTGGGCATCACCAGCGAAACCGGCGAATTCGGCGCGGATATGGCCGTCAGCCTGACGAATGACGGCCCCGTGACCCTGTGGATGGATATCTAGCGCCGGACCGGACTAGCATTCCCGTCCCATCACCAGCACCCAGTATGGCCCGGTCGGGCTGCTTGCCACGGCCAGCCCGAATTCACTTGCCTTTCTTGCCAGCAGATTCTTGCGGTGCCCCGTCGATTTCATCCACGCGTCCATGACCACGGGCATCGTCTTTTGCCCCTGCGCCAGATTTTCAGCGCCAAAGCAGAACCTGTAGCGCACAGCCTTGACCCGCGACTTCAGGTTGGACCCGTTGGGCGCGACATGGGCGAAAAACCCCTGTGTCGCCATCGCGCAAGCATGCCCTTCGGCGGCCTTTGTCAATTTCGCGGACACCCCCAGCGGGCGCAGGCCATTCGCCTTGCGAAGCGCATTCAACTGCGATTGTGCCTGCGCCATCGTCGCATTCGAGGTGTCCACCTTGCAGCTGGCGGCATAGGTCGGTGCGGCGCAAAACATGGCAAGTGCCAGTGCGCCCGCACCGATTATCCTGAGCAGTCTCATCCGTAATCCTTATGTTTCGTGTCCAGTGTGTAAAACAGACACTATCCGAAGAATCTTAACCAGACTTTTTCACAAACTCGGTCAGAATGACGATATGTTGCCCATTCACGCGGCCTTCGATATGGGCGGCGTTGTCGGGAACAAGCGCGATCCCGCGCACAGCCGTGCCGCGCTTGGCGGTAAAACCGCCGCCCTTGACCGGAAGATCCTTGATCAGGGTCACCGTATCGCCGGCAGCCAGCAAAACACCGTTCGCATCGCGATGCTCGACCTCTGGCAGGTCGCTGGCCGCACTTTTCTCGGCCCAAGCCAGAACCTCGGGGTCGAGATAGGCGATTTCCAGTGTGTCCCGCGCCCATGGCTCTGCGGCAAGGCGCTGCAACAGGCGGTAGGCCGTGACCTGAACGGGGGCGATCGTGCTCCATATTGCTTCGGTCAGACAGCGCCAATGCGGGTCGTCGCTGATCTCTCCGGTGACGCCTTTCAGGCAGGTGCGGCACAAAAGGATCGCCGTGTCTGCCGAACCGTCGGCATCCGGGGGCACATCACAGGCGCTGCGGGCATTTTGCATGCCGCAAAGTTCACAGGCGCCGCCGCTGCGGCCTGTCAGATCGGATTCCAAAGACATTACATACCCTTTCAAAGGCTCGGATCGGGCGCATGCCAATAAGATGCGCAGGGGCGGACAAGGCGCCTATAATTCAGGCAAATTTTCCAACACGCGCTCATTACACGAACATAGCTGGCAAAACAATCGGCGAAGCCCGCTAGGGTGACCGGACCTGCGCAATGCACCGGTCCCGCCAATAAACGATGGTGGACACCGGCGATCTGTGAGACAAAATCAACAGCAACCCTTTAGCGATCGGTGCCTATGTCCGTCCTTGCAAGCATTTACCACCTTACCCACTACAAATATGACCGCCCCGTCACGCTGGGCCCCCAGATCGTGCGATTGCGGCCCGCGCCGCACAGTCGCACGCGGGTCGTGTCGCATTCGGTCAAGGTCAGCCCGTCCGACCACTTTGTGAATTACCAGCAGGACCCCTACGGCAACTGGCTTGCGCGCTATGTGTTCCCGAACCCCGTGACAGAGTTCAAGATCGAGGTGGATGTTGTTGCCGATATGACGGTCTACAACCCCTTCGACTTTTTCGTCGAGGAAAGCGCGCAGCAGTGGCCGTTCACCTACCCCGAGGACATCGACCCCGATCTGGTGATCTACAAAACGCCCGAACCCGTTGGCCCGCATCTGGCCGGGTATCTGGCAAAGATCCCGCGCACCCCGACCGGCACTGTGGATTTCGTGGTCGGGCTGAATGCCAAGCTGTCCGCCGACATCGGCTATGTCATCCGCATGGAACCCGGTGTGCAAACCCCCGAGGAAACCTTTGGAACCGGCTGTGGATCGTGCCGCGACACAAGCTGGCTGCTGGTGCAGATCCTGCGCAATCTGGGCTTTGCCGCGCGGTTCGTATCGGGCTATCTGATCCAGTTGAAACCCGATCTGGTGGCCATCGACGGCCCCGCCGGGGCAACGCATGACTTCACCGATCTGCACGCCTGGTGCGAGGTTTACCTGCCCGGCGCCGGTTGGATCGGGCTTGACCCCACCTCTGGCCTGTTGACCGGAGAAAGCCATATTCCCGTGGCCGCCACCCCACATTACTGCACGGCCGCGCCGATTTCGGGCATGGCCAGCTACGCCGAGGTCAGCTTTGACTTTGACATGCAGGTCACCCGCATGGCCGAGCATCCGCGCATCACCAAACCGTTCTCGGATGCGTCATGGGATGCGCTGAACGCCCTTGGGCACAAGGTCGATCAGGCCCTTGCCGAGGGCGACGTGCGCCTGACAATGGGCGGAGAGCCGACATTCGTGTCGATCGACGACTTCGAGGCGGGCGAGTGGAACACCGACGCCGTCGGCCCGACCAAACGCGTCTTTGCCGACCAGATGATCCGCCGTCTGCGCGACCGCTTCGCGCCCGGCGGGTTCCTGCATTACGGTCAGGGCAAGTGGTATCCGGGGGAAACCCTGCCGCGCTGGACCTTTTCGCTGTATTGGCGGGGCGACGGCAAACCGGTCTGGTCCAACCCTGATCTGATCGCGACAGAAGGTGCTGACGGCAATGTCACCCCCGAAAACGCGAACACGCTGTTGGGGTCGATCGCCGAAGAACTGGGCGTGCCTGCGGAAAACGTTGTGCCCGCCTATGAAGACCCCGCCGAATGGATCCTGAAAGAGGGCAACCTGCCCGAAAACGTCACCCCGCAGAATTCCGAACTGAAAGACCCCGAAGAACGCCACCGAATCGCGCGGGTCTTCGGGCGCGGCCTGACCGAACCGTCGGGCTTTGTGCTGCCGGTGCAGCGCTGGCAGTCCCGCGCGGCGGGCCATGGCTGGAAATCCGAGAAATGGAACCTGCGGCGCGGCAACCTTTATCTTGTGCCGGGGGACAGCCCCGTGGGCTACCGCCTGCCTTTGGGGTCGCTGCCGCATGTCGGCGCGTCCGATTACCCCTATATCAACCCCGCCGACCCCTTCGACGAACGCGGTGCCCTGCCCGATTTCGCCCGACCCGAACCGCTGGCCCAGCATACGCAGGACCGTGCCAGCTTTACCGCGTCGGAACCGGTGCAGGACCGGATCGAGCAAAAGATCAGCGATCTGGGCGGCGCGGTGCGCACCGCGATTTCGGTCGAACCCCGCGACGGGCGGTTGTGCATCTTCATGCCGCCGGTGGAAAAGGTCGAAGACTATCTTGAACTGGTCGCCGCCGCAGAGGCCGCCGCGAAAAAGCTGGGGATGCCGGTCCATATCGAGGGCTACGGCCCCCCGAACGACCCACGCCTGAACGTGATCCGCGTGGCGCCCGACCCCGGCGTGATCGAGGTGAACATCCACCCCGCGTCGAACTGGCAGGATTGCGTTGCCACCACCGAGGCCGTCTATGAGGAAGCCCGCCAGATCCGTCTGGGCGCCGACAAGTTCATGATCGACGGACGGCACACCGGAACCGGCGGCGGCAACCATGTGGTTGTCGGCGGCGCGACCGCGATCGACAGCCCGTTTCTGCGACGCCCCGATCTGCTGCGCAGCCTGATCCTGTTCTGGCAGCGCCATCCGGCGATGTCCTATCTGTTCTCGGGGATGTTTATCGGCCCGACGTCGCAGGCCCCCCGCATCGACGAGGCGCGGCACGACAGCCTGTACGAGCTGGAAATCGCGCTGGACCAGATCCCGCATCCCGACACGGGGACGCCGCCGATGCCATGGCTGGTGGACCGCCTGTTGCGCAACCTTCTGGTCGATGTGACCGGAAACACCCACCGCGCCGAGATCTGCATAGACAAGCTGTATTCACCCGATGGCCCCACAGGGCGTCTGGGTCTGGTCGAATTCCGCGGCTTCGAAATGCCGCCAAACCCGCGCATGAGCCTTGCGCAGCAACTGCTGATCCGCGCCATCATCGCACGGATGTGGAAAACGCCGATGGTCGGCAATCTGACCCGCTGGGGCACCACGTTGCAGGACCGTTTCATGCTGCCGCATTACGTCTGGGAGGATTTCAGCGAAGTCCTGCGTGACCTGCGCCAGCACGGGTTCGACATGCAGGCCGAATGGTTCGAGGCGCAGGCGGAATTCCGGTTCCCCTTCTGCGGCGAGGTCGAATACGAGGGCGTCAAGCTGGAGCTGCGTCAGGCGCTGGAGCCCTGGCATGTGCTGGGCGAGACCGGTGCGATCGGCGGCACGGTGCGCTATACCGACAGTTCCGTCGAACGGTTGCAGGTCAAACTGACCGGCGCGGACCCCGACCGCTATATCGTCACCTGCAACACTCGCCGCGTGCCGTTGCAAAAGACCGGCACCGCAGGCGTCGCCGTTGCCGGTGTGCGTTACAAGGCGTGGCAGCCTGCGTCGTCCTTGCATCCGGCTCTGCCGGTCAACGCGCCGCTGACGTTCGACATCTACGACACATGGACCGGAAAATCGCTGGGCGGCTGTGTCTATCACGTCGCCCATCCGGGCGGTCGCAACTACGAAACCTTCCCGGTGAACGGCAACGAGGCAGAGGCGCGCAGGCTGGCGCGGTTCGAACCTTTGGGCCATACTACCGGCCCGTTCGAGCCCGTGCCAGAGACACCGCATCCGGAATTCCCGATGACGCTGGATCTGCGGCGTGCGCCCGGCCTGTGATGCAGGATCGGGCGCGTCCCGGCACGGTGCCCCGCCTGCTGGCGGCGTATCGCACCCTTGACGGTGTGCCGGACGAGCTTGTGGATTCTGCGGGGAATATGCGCCCCGCATGGGCCGGGTTGATCAACCACCTGTCCGCGCGGGATCCCGAAGCCATCCTGCGCGACTTCGGGCGGGGCGACCAGTATCTGCGCGACGCGGGTGTGTTCTTTCGCAAATACGGCGACAAGAACATCGCCACCCGCGACTGGCCCCTTAGCCCGCTGCCGATCATCCTGCCCGACACCGAATGGCAGCAGATCGCCGAAGGCCTGACCCAGCGCGCCGATCTGCTGGAGATGGTCGCCGCCGATCTTTACGGCCCCAATCGGCTGGTGGCCGAGGGGCACCTGCCCGCCAAGGTCATCGCGGAAAACCCGCAATGGCTGCGGCCTATGGTGGGGGTGACGCCGCAATCGGGCAAGTTTCTGCACTTTATCGCGTTCGAAATCGGGCGCGGTCCTGACGGGCGTTGGTGGGTGCTGGGCGACCGGACAGAGGCACCGTCGGGCGCGGGGTTCGCGCTGGAAAACCGTGTGGCAAGCACGCGCATCTTTCGCGACCTTTATCGCGGGGCCAATGTTCACCGGCTTGCCGGGTTCTTCAAATCCCTGCGCAAGGCGCTGCACGGGCTGCACACCGATCCCACCAGTGAACTGGGCATCCTGACGCCGGGCCCCTTGACCGACACCTATTACGAACAGGCCTATATCGCGCGATACCTTGGCCTGACCCTGATGGAAGGCGAGGATCTGACCGTCGAGGACGGCAAGCTGAAGCTGCGCACCGTCTCGGGTCTTGCGCCTGTGGATGTGCTTTGGCGGCGGATGGACGCGATCTGGTCCGATCCGCTGGAACTGGAGGAACAATCGCAACTGGGCACCCCCGGCCTGATGTCGGCAATCCGGCAGGGCAATGTCACCATGGTCAATGCCTTGGGCGTTGGCGTGCTGGAAATGCAGGCGATGATGGCCTTTCTGCCGCTCATCAGCCGCGCGCTGACCGGCGAGGCGCTGAAAATCCCCAATATCGCGACATGGTGGTGCGGTCAGGCCAAAGAGTTGGCTCATGTCCGCGCCAATGCCGCCAGAATGATGGTGGGGCCGGCGCTATCGACACGCCTGCCGTTTGAATCCGACGGGGCCTATGCCCTTGGCGGCAAAACCCACGGAACGGGCGGGCTGAGCGTGGATGACTGGCTGGCCCGTGACGGGGCATCGCTGGTCGGGCAGGAACTGGTGACGCTGTCGACAACGCCGGTCTATGAGAACGGCGCCCTTGTGCCGCGCCCCATGTCGATCCGCGTGTTTCTGGCCCGCACGGCTACGGGCTGGACCGTGATGTCGGGCGGGTTCGCCCGTATCGGCACCTCGCATGACACCAGCGCCATCGCCATGCGGAACGGCAGCTCTGTCGCGGATGTCTGGGTTGTCAGCGATCAGCGGGTCAATGATGCGTCGATGCTGGACGACCCGCAGAAACCCTTTGTCCGCGCGCCGTCGATCCGGCTGCCCAGCCGCGCCGCCGACAACCTGTTCTGGCTTGGCCGTTACATCGAGCGCACCGAGGGCCTTTTGCGCCTGACCCGCGCCTATAATGCGCGGCTGGACGAGGCGTTGAGCGACGACACCGCCCTTTTGGTTGCCATGCGCGCCTGCCTGCGGGACAACGGCGTCGATCCGGCAGACCCGATCCCCGACGGGCTGCGCAAGACAATGGCGGCCGCCGTGAACAGCGCCAGCCAGATCCGCGACCGGTTTTCTGTCGATGGCTGGGCCGCACTGCAGGATCTGGACAAGACAATGGGCGCGATGGTGCAAACCGCCACCACCGGCAATGATGCGGCCCTTGCCATGGGGGTTCTGCTGCGCAAGATCACCGGATTTTCCGGCCTCGTCCATGAAAACATGTATCATGCAAAAGGCTGGCGGTTTCTTGGTATTGGCCGCGCATTGGAACGGGCCGCCAACCTTGCCGACATCCTTGTGCGGTTTGGCGACCCTCTGGCGCCCGATGGCGCGCTTGATCTTGCGGTCGAGCTTGGCGATATCTCGATGACCCACCGCCAGCGCTATGGCGTCACGACCCAACGCGACAGCGTCGTGGACCTGCTGGGCCTTGATGCCAGAAACCCGCGGTCGGTTCTTTACAACCTGACCGAAATTCTGGCGCAGGCGGAACGACTGGGCGCGGGCGACGACCTTGGCCAGCTTAGCGATTTCGGGCGCAAGGTGCTTGCCGTGCAATCCTTTGTCACGCTTCAGGCACCCCAAACGATGGACAGTTCTGCATTGCGCGCGGTGCGGGCCGATATTCTGGGCCTGTCGGACGCGCTGACACTGGCATACCTGCAATAAAGGAGCGGTGCGATGATCTATGATACCATTCTGCGCATCAGCTATGTCTACGCCGGCGTGGCCAGCGGCGGGCGTCACCTTGCACGGTTGCTGCCGCTTGATCTTCCTGCGGAACAACGCCTTGTCCTGGGTCACCTGAACATTTCGCCCGAACCGTCAGAGCGCCTGGACCGAACCGATTTCTTCGGCAACAACGCGGTGGAATTCGCGTTTCGCACGCCGCACAAAGACATCGTTCTGAACCTGCATGCCCGCGTTGACCGGCTGGCAACGGGGGCCCTGCCCACGCAGTCCTGCCGCCTGCGCGATCTGGCCACCGACACTGCCGCCTGCCGCGATCTTGGCCCCGATGCCCCTGTGCATTACCTTGCACCTTCGGCGCGGGTGCCCCTGCTGGACGAAACGACCGCTTATGCCCGCGCACAGCTTGCCCCCGACATGACAACGCTGGACGCGGTTCTGGCCGTCGGCACGGCGCTGCACCGCGACATGCGCTTTGATCCGAAGGCCACCACGGTCGAAACCCCGATGACCGAGGCCTTTGCCAACAGGCACGGCGTCTGTCAGGACTTTTCGCATGTGATGATCGCCTGCCTGCGCGGGCTTGGTATTCCGGCGGGCTATGTCAGCGGATTCCTGCGCACGCAACCGCCCCCCGGTCAGGCCCGGCTAGAGGGCGCGGACGCGATGCACGCCTGGGTGCGGGCATGGTGCGGATCAGGGGCAGGATGGGTGGAGTTCGACCCCACCAATGCCGTGACCGCAGGCCAGAACCATATCGTCGTTGCCCGCGGACGGGACTACCACGATGTCTCTCCGGTAAAGGGAATTCTGCGCGCGGCAGGCGGCCAGCGCAGCGAACAGGCGGTAGACGTCATTCCACGCGCCGGCACCTAGTGCGACGCGAGATGCGACATTCTGTAAAGTAAAATGGTGCCCAGGGGCGGATTTGAACCACCGACACGAGGATTTTCAATCCACTGCTCTACCCCTGAGCTACCCGGGCACGGGAGAACGATACTCGTTCAGGGTGCGCGTGTTTTAGGCGGTGATGGCGGGGCTGTCCAGAGGCATTTGCAGATTTTCACCGGCTTTTTATCCGCCGGTGAATCAAGGGGTTCAGTGGGGTTTCTGAGGGACGTTCTGCATGGCCTGTTCGGCCTCCTCGACATCCTCGGGGCTGTCCGCAGGGATGGCATAAGATCCGGTCAGCCATTTACCCAAATCAATATCCGCACAGCGTTTCGAACAGAAAGGCCGGTATTTCGGATCTGTATCCTTGGCGCAGATCGGGCAGGTCATAGGGGCAGAATATCCGTCAGGGGCAGGCGTTCGCGTTTGCGTTGCAGCTCAAAATGCCCGATCGGAGTCCAGCCGACAAGGGCTGTCTCTATCGGGTCGTTGCGGAACGTGCCGCGCAGGGATTGTTCCAGCTGTTTGCGGTCATTCTTGGTCATCGGTGCGAAATCCACCGTCACCTGACCGCCAAGACCGCGCAGCCGAAGCTGACGTGGCAATTCGCGCGAGGCGGCAAGATTGGCCTTCAACCCGGCGGCAGGCGAAGTGTCGCCGCCGGTGTTCACGTCAACCGCCACAAGCGCGCGGGTCGGTTCGACATACATATAGGCACCGTTCGCCAGTTCGACACGCGGGCTGGACAGCGCGTCGATCGCGTCAAGCACACCCAGATCGGCAAAGCTTCCGGCCTTTGTGGCAATCTCTGCCGGTTTCGGGTCGGACCATTCGCGCCAGGCCAGCATAAGCGGGTCGGCCCCGTCCAGCAGCAGTTCGGCGTCCCCTTCGGCATCGGCCAGAACGGCTGCGGCCAGATCCATCATTTCGGCAATATCGGTGGCAATCTCGTCCTCGTCGCCGAACTCGCAGGACGAGCGCAGGATCAGACCGAAGGTATTGCCCTCGGGAATAACGTCATGGGCCAGCCCGAGCAGCTCCTCGCGCTTGTCCTCGTCCTTGATCACGCGGCTGATGTTCAGACCCGGCGCATCGGGTGTGACAATCGCGTAGCGGCTTTTGAACAGCAGGCGGTCGGTGACCGGCACGGCCTTGCCGGCCTCGGAATACCCCGTGACCTGCACCAGAAGGCGCTGACCGGGTGTCAGGCCCTTGGAATTGCGCAGAAACGCGCTTTCGCCATCGGGTAGACGCAGAAAAATCCCACCCTGCCCTTTCAGGGGGCGATCGACAATGCCGCGAAAGATAGAGCCGGGGGATGGCGCGCCATCCTCGGGGCCGTCGATCAGAAGGTCGTCCAGGCGCCCCTCGTGGATCAAGGCGGCGGCGGTGCGGCCACCGATCTGGTCTAGGGCGACAACGCGGCCTATCATGGGCGATCTCCGGTGATGGGGTAGCCTGCTGCGGCAAGCAGTGTGGCAGTTTCGGCAAGGGGCAAGCCCACAACGCCGGTAAAGGATCCGCTGATCCACGGAATAAAGGCACCTGCGGCGCCCTGGATGCCATACGCGCCCGCCTTGCCCTGCCATTCGCCGGACAGAAGATAGGCGTTCAGTTCCGCATCACTGATGTTCTTCATTTTGACCGTGGTCACGACATCGCGTTCCCAGACCCGTTCGCCATGCTTGACCGCCACAGCCGTGATCACACGGTGGCGCCGACCGGCCAGCATCAGCAAAAACTCTGCCGCCTGCCCCGCATCTTTGGGTTTCCCAAGAATGCGCCGCCCCAAAGCCACGGTTGTATCGGCGCAGATCACCACCTCGTCGGGGGCGGCCACGATGGCCTTTACCTTTTCACGGGCCATGCGCGCGCAATAGGGGCGCGGCAGTTCGCCTTTTGTCGGGTCTTCGTCGATGTCGGGGGCGCGGATGTCATCGGGCAATAGCCCAAGCTGCGCCAGAAGATCCTTCCGGCGCGGGCTTGCAGAGCCCAGTACAAGACGCACTGCGCTACTTGAAACGATAGTTGATCCGACCCTTGGTCAGATCATAGGGGGTCATCTCGACCTGTACCTTGTCGCCAGCCAGAACACGGATGCGGTTTTTGCGCATCTTGCCTGCCGTATGAGCGATAATTTCATGGCCGTTTTCAAGCTCGACCCGAAATGTCGCGTTCGGCAGGAGTTCCTTCACGACACCAGGAAATTCGAGCGTGTCTTCCTTGGCCATGTTCACTCCGTTGTTGCGATGTCCGCTGTCTGCGAACGAATGTCTAAATGCGCCGGAAGTCGCCGGTTTTCAAGGCATAGTTACGGGCAATTTCGCCTTTGTGACGCGAATAGCGCCCAAGTTGACCGGTTTCAGACCCGATCCGCCGCAAAGGCATCAGAATCGCCCGCCCCTCAGGCCGCGCCTGCATCTTCCAGAGGCGGGCCAAAGCGCGCCAGAATACGGTTAATGATCTGGTCGCGAGACTGCCTGTAGGACGAAAGACGGCTTTCGCGCCCCTCGCCAAGGCCCGTGGGGTCCAGAATCGGCCAGTATTCCACCTCGATATGCGCCAGACGTGTCATGTCCAGCGCGCAGCGCTGACTGGCGGGGGACAGTGCAATGATCAGATCGAACCCCGACAGGTCATCGCCCCATTGCTGCATCTCGTCAAAGGACCGTGACCTGTGGCGCGACAATTCCACGCCGATCTCGGCGCAGACGGAAACCGAAAAGCCGTCGATCTCCAGGTCATTCTTGACGCCGGCGGATTGCACATAGGTCTTCTGGCCGTAGAACTTTTTCATGATCCCCTCGGCCATGGGCGAACGGGCAGCGTTGTGGTCGCAACAAAACAACACCGAAGAGGGAAGCGGCGCGTCTGTCACATCAACCCCCGAAATGCAGAACACAGATCAGGGTGAACAGGCGGCGGGCGGTGGGCATGTCAATATCCGCCTTCCCCTCCAGCCGTTCCTGCAAGACGCGCGCGCCTTCGTTGTGGATGCCGCGCCGCGCCATGTCGATCGCCTCTATCTGGCTGGGCGGCAGCTTTTTCACCGCGTCGAAATAGCTTTCGCAGATCTGGAAGTAGTCCTTTACCACCTGCCGGAACGGTCCCAGCGACAGATGGAATTCTGCCGCCTTTTCGCCGGTCCCCGTGGTGATGTCGAACACCAGCCGCCCCTCGCGGATTGCCAGATTCAGCCGATACGGCCCTTTGGGTGCAATCCGGTCCTCGCGCGATGGCAGTTCGAACGCGTTTTCCTCCAGCAGATCGAAAATCGCGACTTTGCGCTCCTGCTCGATTTCGGGCGTGGGGCGGCCAAGGCCGCGGTCATCTATCTCGATATGGCAAAGACGTGACGTCATCAGGTGCCCTCGTTCAATCGGTTCAGGCGGGCACGAACGGACAGGCCATGCGCCTCGAGGCTTTCGGATATCGCCAGACGTTCGGCCGAAGGGCCGATGGCACGCAGGGCTTCGGGGGTCATTTTGGCCAGCGTCGTGCGTTTGATGAAATCCATCACCGACAGCCCGCTGGAGAACCGCGCCGACCGCGCCGTGGGCAACACATGGTTCGGCCCGCCGATGTAGTCGCCGATCGCCTCGGGGGTCCACGCGCCAAGAAAGATCGCGCCGGCATGGGTGATTTTCAGCGATAGCGCATCGGGGTCTTCGACGCACAGTTCCAGATGTTCAGGGGCCATGCGGTTCGACAGCATCGCCGCCTCGTCCAGATCGCGCACCACGATCACCGCGCCGAAATCGCGCCAGCTTGCCCCCGCGATCTTGCGCCGTTCCAGGGTTTCAAGCCGCTTTTCGACCGCCGCCGCGACGGCCTGACCGAAACCCGCATCATCGGTGATCAGGACCGATTGCGCGCTTTCGTCGTGTTCCGCCTGTGACAACAGGTCAACGGCGATCCAGTCGGGGTCATTGTGCCGGTCCGCGATCACCAGAATTTCCGACGGTCCCGCGATCATGTCGATGCCCACCTTGCCGAACACCCGCCGCTTTGCCGCCGCCACAAAGGCGTTGCCGGGGCCGGTGATCTTGTCCACCGGCGCGATGGTTTCGGTGCCATAGGCCAGCGCCGCAATCGCCTGTGCGCCGCCGATGCGGTAAATTTCGTCAACGCCCGCGATCCGTGCCGCAAGCAGAACCAGCGGGTTGCAGATGCCATCCGGCGTCGGCACCACAATCGCCAGACGCTGCACGCCTGCCACCTTGGCCGGTATCGCGTTCATCAGGACCGAACTGGGGTAGCTGGCCAAACCACCCGGCACATAAAGACCGGCGGCAGAAACCGGCGTCCAGCGCCAGCCCAGCATCGCGCCGGTGTCGTCGGTCCACGACTGGTCCTCTGGCATCTGGCGGTCGTGATAGGCACGAATGCGGTCGGCGGCCATTTGCAGGGCGGCGCGATCCTCTGGCCCGACCTTGGCGCATTCGGCTTCTATTTCCCCGGCGGAAAACGCCATCGTTTCCGGCGTCAGGGCCAGTCGGTCGAACTTTTCCGTCAGTTCGATAACGGCCGCATCCCCCCGCGCCCGGACATCCGCGATGATTCCGGCCACGACATCATCGACATCGGGACTATCCTCGCGCTTCATCGTCAAAAGTGCGGCAAAGGCTTCGTCGAAACCGGGGGCGGTCACATTCAGAAACTGCGGCATATGTGGTTACTCCGGGTGCTCTGGCGCGTGTTTCGACGGGGCAACATAGGGCCGCGTCACGTCTTTCAACGTCACATCCAGACATTCGACATCCAGCCCGATGGCCCCGTCGCCCGCCAGCGTCAGAACAATGCGGCCTGCGGCGTCCTCGCCCGGCTCGAACGAGATATCGAGAAGCGACAGAACTGTGTCTTTGTCTTTTGGATCAACGCCTTGGGTCACGACCTTTAGCACGTCTTCGATCATCAGAACCGATTGCACCCGCTCGAACGGGCGCTTGCGACGCTCTGCCGCTGGCGCATCTTCCCAGCGGAACCGGTTCAGCAGGATGGCAAAGCGGCGCGGCCCGCGCTGCCATGTCATTTCAAATCCGGGGAACACCGCATCCTGCGCAAGGCTGGACAGGATCACCAGATCCTCTGGGTCCAGCGCCTTGAGGTTCAGCGGTGCCTCGCGTCCGTCCTCGAACCGTGCATCTTCGGTCATTGGCTTTTCACCCGTTCGATATGCGCGCCGACAGCGCGCAGCTTTTCCTCGACCCGCTCGTAGCCGCGATCAAGATGGTAGACGCGGTTCACAATCGTCTCGCCCTCTGCCGCAAGCCCGGCAAGGATCAACGAGACCGAGGCCCGCAGGTCTGTCGCCATAACCGGCGCCCCCTTCAGCTTGTCCACGCCGGTGACTGTCGCATGTCCGCCATGAACGTCGATTCTGGCCCCCATGCGTATCAATTCCGGCGCATGCATAAAGCGGTTTTCAAATATCTTTTCTTCCAGAACAGACGTGCCCTCGGCGGTGCACAGCAGCGCCATCATCTGCGCCTGCAAATCGGTCGGGAAGCCGGGGAAAGGTTCGGTCACCACGTCAACCGCATTTACGCGGCCATTGCTGCGCTTTACCTTCAGGCCCAGCGGGGTTTCCGTGACATCGACCCCGGCGGCATCCAGTTTCTCGCAGAACGCGCCCACCAGATTGATGCGCCCCCCCAGCAATTCGACCTCGCCACCGCAGAACGCAGGGGCCAGCATATAGGTACCCAGCTCGATCCGGTCGGTCACAACGGGATGCGTCGCGCCGCCCAAGCTGTCGACGCCCTGAATGGTGATGGTAGAGGTGCCATGCCCCTCGATCTGCGCGCCCATCTTGATCAGGCATTCCGCCAGATCGACGATCTCGGGTTCACGGGCGGCGTTTTTCAGCACGGTGGTGCCCTTGGCCAGCGTCGCCGCCATCAGCACATTCTCGGTCGCGCCGACAGACACGACGGGAAACTCGAACGTCGCCCCCTTTAGCCCGCCCCGCGCCTCGGCATGAACATAGCCGTCCTTCAGGTCCAGAACCGCGCCCAGCGCCTCTAGCCCCTTCAGGTGCAAATCGACCGGGCGCGCGCCAATGGCGCAGCCCCCCGGCAGCGACACAATCGCGTGACCGTCGCGGGCCAGCATCGGCCCCAGAACAAGGATCGACGCGCGCATTTTGCGCACGATATCATAGTCCGCCGTGTGATTGTGGATGTCATGGCTGGACATGGCCAGCACCTGACCGCCCTGCATACTTGTCACCTCGGCACCCAGCGATTGCAGCAATTGCGTCATCGTCGCGATGTCGGACAAGCGCGGCGCATTGGTCAGGGTCAGCGGCTCGTGCGACAAAAGTGTCGCAGGCATCAGGGTCAGACAGGCGTTCTTGGCCCCCGCAATCGGGATCTGGCCGCGCAGCTCTCCGCCGCCTTTAACGATGATCGAATCCATGAACCTGCCCTACCCTTGCTCTTTACTGTCGGGTTTTCGCGCCCGAGCCTGTGCCTTACGCTTTGCCATATTGGCTTTCAACGCCGCTTTCAGCCGCTCGTCGCGGGTGGGGGGCGCTTTTGGGCCGGATGGTTTCGCTGTTTTCTTTTCCATAGCACACTCTGTAGCGCAGGGTGCAAAAAGGGTCCAGATTGCCCTTGCACGATAAGTCAATTCCGTCTAATCACCCGCCACACAGACGATGCTGTAGTAGCTCAGTGGTAGAGCGCGTCATTGGTAATGACGAGGTCGGGAGTTCAATCCTCCCCTACAGCACCACCCCCCCCCTAACCGCAAGAACGACCGACATACAGATTGTCGACGGGCTGTTGCGTGCGCCGCTCAACGCAGAAAAAAGCAGGCGCCATCACAGCACCCGCTTTTGTCGGTATTTGAGACGGCCCCGAAGGGCCGCCTGATGTGCACCGGCTGATCAGCTACGGTTCAGGACCGCGTGGATCGCGCCGTTCTTGGCAACGTCGTTGTCTTTGTCGTTGGCCAGAATTGTCTCGATCTGGAACGCCTGCGACAGCGTCAGGTTCGACACATCCGCAGTCGGTGCGATCATCCGCACTTCAAGAAGTTGACCCTGCGACAGCTCATTATTGGCCGTCATGGCCGAAGCGGCAGTTGCGGCACCCAAGGTGATCAGGGAAGCGATGATAAAGCGTTTCATAATATAGTCCTTTCAAGGTTTCTGTCTTTCGTCGGGTCCGTCGTTTGGCCCGATGAGTTCAATCTGGTCTTTCCGCAGTCAGAATGAAAATCACGCTTGGATCGCGGCCGCTCACGCAATCTTGGGGCTATGTGCATGAAACTTTTCGCTTTTATCCGGAACTGGATCAAAACCCCCGCAAATAAGGGGAATTCACATCCAAAGGGTTCGGGGCCTGTTACAGTGCATCACGATCCACTGTCCTTATATGTGATTGAATAGGGAAAACGGGCATTCGCAGCCCTCGTGTGCATATACGCACAGACGGATATATGCCGTGGAAAGAAGCAAAAAGCCCTAAACCGGGTCCGAGCCCCCCTCGCGACCACACAGGATCTGCCCGGAAAATGCCGCGGGCCGTGCCGTTCCAATGGCCAGATCCATACAGCCCACTCCCTTGCCAGCCGTCTTCAGGCGTGGCCCGACGGAACCAAGACTCAACTAAGTCTTGTTTTTCACCAACTTCCCCTGCTCAATTGCACCAGTGACAAAGCAAATACCCCGCGCCCTGAACGACAAAGGATGGACCCTGCGCATGACTCAGACGTTGACCTCTCTTTTTGCGGGACATCCCGACGCGGATTTTGCGATCGGTGCGCCGGGCCGCCCATGGCTGACCTATGCGGGGCTTCGGGCGCAGGTGGCGGCGACGGCTGCGGCGCTTCATGCTGCGGGCGTGGGCCGGGGGGACCGCGTCGCGATCGTCCTGCCGAACGGGCCAGAGATGGCATCAGCCTTTGTGACCATTGCTGCCAGCGCCACAACCGCGCCACTGAATCCCGCCTATACGCAAGAGGAATACGATTTCTACCTGTCCGATCTGAAGGCAAAGGCGATTGTGATCCCCAAAGGTTATGACGGCCCCGCCCTGCCTGCGGCCAGAACCCATGGCCTGATCATTTTGCGACTGTCCTTCGATGCCAGCGCACCCGCCGGCAGCTTTTCCCTGACCGCCGAAGGCACCGATGCGGTCGCCACAGGTGGCGCACCCGATACCGCGCCCGCCGCCCATGACGACATCGCGCTGATCCTGCACACATCCGGCACCACCTCGCGCCCCAAGATCGTGCCGCTGCTGCACTCCAACGTCGCCGCCTCTGCCGCGAACATCACCGCCTCGCTTGCCCTGACTTCAGCAGACCGCTGCCTGAATGTCATGCCGCTGTTCCACATCCACGGGCTTATCGCCGCCGTCAGCGCCACGCTGTCATCCGGCGGGCAGGTCTGGTGCGCCCCCGGCTTTGACGCGCTGAAATTCTTTGGCTGGCTGGATGTGTCGCAACCGACATGGTTCACCGCCGTGCCGACAATGCATCAGGCGATCCTGACCCGCGCGGGGCGTAACGCGGAAACGATCGCGCAGGCCAATCTGCGGTTCCTGCGCTCGTCGTCCGCCTCGCTGCCGCCGCAGGTCATGATCGCCCTGCAGGACACCTTTGGCGCCCCCGTGATCGAGGGCTACGGCATGACCGAGGCCACACACCAGATGGCGTCGAACCCGCTGCCGCCGCGCATGCAGAAACCGGGGTCGGTCGGGGTTGCAGCCGGCCCGATGGTGCGCATCGCACATGAAGCCGACGACCGCCTGCTAACCGAAAGCGAAACGGGAGAGATCGTCATTTCCGGCCTCAATGTCACCCCCGGCTATGAGGGCAACCCAGAGGCCAACGCAAAGGCGTTTTTCATGGCAGAGGGTGCGCGCTGGTTCCGCACCGGCGATCAGGGCGCCTTCGATGCGCAGGGCTACCTTGGCCTGACAGGCCGCCTGAAAGAGATCATCAACCGGGGCGGCGAAAAGATCAGCCCGCTAGAGGTGGACGCCACCCTGATGGACCACCCCGCCGTGCAACAGGTCGTGACCTTTGCCCTGCCCCACCCCAAACTGGGAGAGGAGGTCGCAGCCGCCGTTGTCCTGCGTGACGGGATGCAGGCGACAGAACGCGACATCCGCGATTTCGCCGCCACCAGACTTGCCGCGTTCAAGGTGCCAAGCCGGATCGTCATCCTTGACGAGATCCCCAAAGGGGCGACGGGAAAGATGCAACGCATCGGCCTTGCGGAAAAACTCGGGCTGGTCGGCGTAGCCTGATAAGGGGGAAGACCATGAAAATCTGCATCTTCGGCGCAGGCGCAATCGGCGGCTATATGGGCGCGAAACTGGCACAGGCGGGCGCAGATGTCAGCCTTGTCGCGCGCGGCCCGCATCTGGCCGCCATGCAGGCCAATGGCCTGACCCTGATCGAGGACGGCGTGCGCACGACCCACAAGGTCAATGTCTCCGGCACCCCGGCCGACCTTGGCCCGCAGGACTATGTCATCGTCACGCTCAAGGCACATTCCGTTCCGCCGCTGGTGCCTGCAATGCAACCGCTGATCGACGACACCACCACAATCGTCAGCGGGGTGAACGGCGTGCCATGGTGGTATTTCCATCGCATCGGCGGCCCGCTCGACGGCACGCGCCTCGCCTCTGTCGATCCGGGCGATGCCCAGTGGAACGGCTTTGGTCCCGATAGGGTGCTGGGCTGTGTCGTCTATCCGGCTGCCGAAGTGCCGGCCCCCGGCGTGATCCACCACATCGAGGGCAACCGCTTTTCCCTTGGCGAACCGGACGGCTCCAGATCCGACCGCGCCGTTGCCCTGTCACAGGTCTTGACCGCCGCAGGGCTAAAGGCCCCCGTCCGCCCGCGCATCCGCGACGAAATCTGGGTAAAGCTTTGGGGGAACCTGTCATTCAACCCGATCTCGGCGCTGACCCACGCCACGCTCGACGTCCTGTGCACCGATCCCGGAACCCGCGCGGTCGCCCGCAGCATGATGATCGAGGCCCAACAGATCGCCGAGACTCTAGGCGTAAAATTCCCCATCGACGTGGACCGGCGGATCGATGGCGGTGCCGCAGTCGGGGCGCACCGCACCTCGATGCTGCAAGACCTTGACGCAGGCCGCCCGATGGAGATCGACGCGCTGGTCGCCGCCGTCGCGGAACTGGGGCGGCTGACCGAAACACCGACCCCGACCATCGACACCGTTCTGGCTCTCGTCCGGCTCAGGGCACGCAGCGCGGGGCTCTACTAGCCGCCCCCGCTTGTCTCTTTTTGGAAAAAATATCCCCGCGCGGAGCGCGAAACCGCACGAAGTGCCAGAAGGAATGGCGCCGAAGGCGCCGCCGTTACCTCACACCCAATCCCATGGCCGCGTGAAACTGCCCAGGGCACCGGCCATCTCCGCATCGGACACCGCGCCGGTTCTTGCGATTTTCACCACCAGCCCACGCTTTTTATCCTCTACGACCGTGCTCACATGCCCGGCAATCCCTGCCCGCGCCAGCGCCTCGTTGTAGGTGCGGGTCATTGCCATCTTGCGCAGATCCGGCTTGAACACCTTGCCCACAGCGGTCTTTGGCAGTTCCGGCAGGATCTCGATGTACTTGGGTTGCGCGGCCCGTTCGTGCACATGGGCGTTGGCGTATTCCATCAACTCCTCCAGCGTCACCTCGGCCCCCGCCACAAGTTCGACATAGGCGCAGGGCACCTCGCCCGCGTGGATATCGGGCTGCCCGATCGCACCGACAAAGGCAACGGCGGCATGCCCCATCAGGGCCTCTTCGATTTCGGCGGGGTCGATATTGTGGCCGCCGCGAATGATCAGATCCTTGGCGCGGCCGGTGATATACAGATACCCCTCTGCGTCCATCCGCCCCAGATCGCCGGTGCGCAGCCATTTGCCATCGGCAAAAAGCCCGATATTCTTGTCTGCCTCTGTATAGGTGTGCCCGTCATAAACGCCGGGATTCGAAACGCAGATTTCGCCGACCTCGTCCACCCCACACTCGTGGATGATCGCGCCACCGCTATCGCAATGCAGGATCCTGATATCCGTATAGGGAAAGCGAAGGCCAACCGACCCGATCTTCTTTTCCCCGTGATAGGGGTTGATCGACACAAGGCAGGTCGCCTCTGTCATCCCGTACCCCTCGACCAGCGTCACGCCCGTTGCGGCCTCGAACCGGCGGAACAGCTCGACCGGCAAAGGCGACGACCCCGAAAACGCGGTTTTCAAAGACGAGATATCCGCATCCACCGGTCGCTGCATCAGGGCCGACATCGCCGTGGGAACCGTGATGACGAATGTCACCTTCCAACGCTCTATCAGCTTCCAGAAATTATCGAACACCCCGTCGCCGCGGTAGCCCGCAGGGGTCGGAAACACCACATGCGCCCCCGACGCGACAGAGGACATCATGACCGGATAGGCGGCAAACACATGGAACAGCGGCAAGGGGCAGATGATCGTATCCGTCTCTTTGAACAGCAGCGTTTTGCCCAGCCAACCGTTATAAATCATCCCCGAAAAACGGTGCTGTGCGACCTTTGGCATCCCCGTGGTGCCGCCGGTGTGAAAATAGGCGCAGACGCGGTCTTCGGGCGTATCCTCGAAGGTCAGCGCGGTCTTCTGCTTGCCAAGTTCAGCGTTGAAATCGCGCACTCTGGCGGTATGCGCGACCGGGTTTTTCGGGCGCACAAGCGGCACGATCCACGATTTCGGCGGCGTCAGATAGCGCAAAAGATCGACTTCCAGCACCGTCCGTACATTCGGCGCCATGGCGACCGCTTCGGCCGCCTTTTGCGCCACATCGGTTTTCGGAAAGGCGCGAAGGGTGACCAGAACCTTGGCGTTGGTTTCGCGCAGGATTGCGGCGATCTGTTCGGCGTCCAGCAAGGGGTTGATCGGGTTCACAATTCCCGCCGTGGCCCCACCAAGCAGGGTGATCGCCGTTTCCAGACAGTTCGGCAAAAGATAGGCGACCACATCGCCCTTCTCTATCCCCAGACCGCGGAACAGGTTCGCGGCCTGCGTGACCTTGCCGTGGAACCCGCGCCAGTTCAGCGTTTCCGCCTTGTCTTTCGGACCCGAGAACAACTGGAAGGTGATCGCGTTCCGGTCCGCATGGGCCGTCGCGGTCTTGGTCAGGTACTCATACAACGTGACGGCGGGTGCGCGATCCTTCCAGGACAACGCGCTTTCATAGGCCGCAACCTCGGCTCGGGTGGCAAAATTGGTCATTCGGGTCTCCTCCCCACTGCCCTTGAGGCATTCTTGTTATGGGGAAAATGCGGGGAAACCCGACGCCGATCAAGCGTGACGCAGCGAAACAGCCGTTATTCCGCTGCAAGCCCCTCTGTGAACTGAAGCCGCGCCAGCCGTGCATAAAGCCCGCCTTCGGCCACAAGCGCGTCATGCGTGCCCTCGGCCACGATCTGCCCCGCCTCGAACACCAGAATGCGGTCGGCCTTCTTGACCGTCGCCAAACGGTGCGCGACGATCAGCGTCGTGCGGTCGCGGGCCATTGCCTCGACTGCGGTCTGCACCGCGCGTTCGCTTTCGGCGTCCAGCGCCGATGTCGCCTCGTCCAGCAACAGGATCGGGGCATCGCGCAGAATGGCCCGCGCGATGGCGATCCGTTGCTTTTGCCCCCCCGACAGCATCACGCCGCGCTCTCCGACATAGGTGTTGTAGCCCTCGGGCAAGGCGCTGAGGAAATCATGCGCCGCAGCGGCCTTGGCGGCCTCTTCGACCTCGGTGTCACTGGCCTCGGGGCGACCGAAGCGGATGTTGTCCCGCGCACTTGCGGCAAAGATCACCGGGTCCTGCGGCACCAGCGCGATATGCTTGCGGAATTCCGCCCGCGCCATGTCGCGCAGATCGACACCGTTCAACCGGATCGCCCCCGTTGTCGGGTCATAGAACCGCAACAAAAGCTGGATGATCGTCGTTTTCCCCGCGCCCGAAGGCCCGACAAGGGCGACCGTTTCGCCCGGCTGGATCGTAACGCTGATGCCGTTCAAGGCCGCCTGCGTCGGGCGCGCAGGATAGCGAAAGACCACGTTGTCGAACTCTATCGTGCCCTGCCGGATGTCGGGAACCGCCACGGGGTGATCGGGATCATCGACGGTATCCTCGACGGTCAACAGCTCGACCAGACGTTCCGTCGCGCCGGCGGCGCGCTGCAATTCGCCCCAGATCTCTGTCAGCGCGGCAACGCCGCCCGCCACCATGATCGCGTAAATCAGGAACTGCACCAGCTCGCCCGAACTCATCACGCCAGCCCGCACATCGCGCGCGCCGATCCATAGAACACCGACAACACCGGTGAAAATCAGAAAGATCACGATGACGGTCATGATCGCCCGCGTCCCGATCCGCTTTTGCGCGGCAATGTAAGATTTCTCGGTCACGTCCCAGAATGATTTGCGGTTCTGCGCCTCGTGGGTGAACGCCTGGACGGTCTGGACCGAGGACAGCGCCTCTGATGCGTTACCGGACGAATTCGCGATCCAATCCTGATTTTCACGGCTCAACACCCGCAACCGTCGCCCCAGAACGATGATCGGCACGACAACCGCAGGCACGATCAACAGCACCAGCCCCGTCAGCTTGGCGCTGGTCAGAAGCATCAGAACAATACCGCCGAAAAAGATCAGCACGTTGCGCAGGGCGACAGACACGCTGGACCCGATCACCGACAACAGCAGCGTCGTATCAGTTGTGATCCGGCTCAGCACCTCGCCCGTCATGATTTTTTCGTAGAACGTCGGGCTCATCCCGATCACGCGATCAAAGACAGAGGTGCGGATATCGGCAACCACACGTTCGCCCAGACGGGTCACCAGATAATACCGCAGGCCGGTGCCGACCGCCAACAGCGCGGCAAGCGCAAGGGCCGCGCCGAAATACTGATCCAGCAGGCCGGCCTCTTTGGTGTCGAATCCGTCGATCACCCGCCGCACCGCAAGCGGCAGCGAAAGCGAGACAAACGCCGTCAGAACCAGCGCCATTCCCGCCAGCGCAACCAGCTTTCGATAGGGCTTTATGTAGGGCATCAACCCCTGCAACGCGCCGATCTTCTTTGACTTCGCGCGCTCTTCTTCACTGGTGCCCGGTTTCGCGGCCATAAGGTTTGTCCTTTGAATATTTGGGTCAGACATAAAGACGCGCGACGCAAGCGGCAAGCGCAGGATCGTCGCGGGGGCAATCGCGCCTGGATTTCGACGGGGCCAAAGGCGCAATCCGGCAGTTCAACGCATCGCAGGGCATCGTTTCCAGAACATTTATGAAATTGGAGCGGGCGACGGGAATCGAACCCGTGTCTTTAGCTTGGAAGGCTAAGGTCTTACCATTACACAACGCCCGCTCGGGCAATATGTGCATATTCCACCTGACAATAATGGTCAAGAAGCGCTGAAAAAAACTATTGGACAAAGGTGCCCGAACAGGCACCGCGTCCCGCCCGACTGTTGCGCCCCGGATCAAAGCGCGTCGGGCGAAATCGTCGGAAGAGTGATGAAGAATGTCGTCCCCACGCCCAGTTCACTGACATAGTCGATGGTGCCGTGATGCTTTTCCAGAATGCGGCGGGTGATGTTCAACCCAAGCCCCGACCCGCCCTTTTTCCGCGTGTCCGACGCGTCCACCTGCGAAAAGGGGCCAAAGACCTTGTCCTCGACGTTGTCCGGCATCCCGATCCCGTTGTCGCGCACCGAAAGACAAAGCCCGGCATCGTGCGATTGCAAAGACACCGCGACCGATCCGCCGCTGTTGGAAAACTTGAACGCGTTGGACAATACATTTCCCAAAACCTGCATCAACCTGCCATGATCGCCCTTCACATACAGCGGCTGCTCTGTCCCTGTGGTGACAATCGTGACGTTCATTGAACTGGCAAAGCCCTCGCAGGCCTCGACCGAGTCCTGAACAAGCTGTGCCATATCAACGGCAACCAGATCGACGGTCAGTTCCCCTGTCTCGATTTTTTGCAGATCAAGCAAATCGTCGATCAACGCGGCCAGGCGGTTACTGTTGCTTCTGGCAATGGTCAGAAGGCGCTTCATCTCTTGCGGAACCTCGCCCACCACACCGGCATCCAGCAGATCAAGAGAACCCTTTATCGAGGTCAAAGGGGTGCGCAGTTCGTGGCTGACAGTGGACAGGAACTGCGATTTTGCCCTGTCTGCCGCTCTGGCCTGCTCTGCCGCCTGTCGCAATGCGGCGGCATCGCGCTGTTGCGTCGAGACATCGACAAAGGTCACGACCCAGCCCATCGAAATCCTGGACGGGCTGAGCGGGCTATAGATGACTTTGGCCTGCGGGGCGAACCAGCGACCGTTCCACATCATCGGCTCGTTCTGCACAAGATGTCCGGTGGTGAAAAGCTGGGTGACAACCGGGCCAATTCCCTTCAGCCGTGCCGATACCGTGAACGGCAACGGCAGATGCAGGTCAAAGACCCCCCGCGCTGCGGGATTGTATCCGGCAACCGAGCCGTCAGAATCCATAATTATGATCGGATTTTTCGTGTTGTAGAACAAAAGATCGCGGGCGATGGCGTGGATGTCCATCATCCGGTTGTTGGCCAACATCCAGCTGAATGCCGCCAGAACAAAGGTAAAGGTGAACGGCGTCGGATCGAACCCGGCGATCGTGAACCCGCCAATGACATAGGCCAGATTGCCGGCAATCGGAACAAGGGTGATCAGCAACAGCATGCCGAAGAACCCCCGCACCCCCGGCAGGGCGCGCCGCGCGGCAAGGGATGCGATTATGACCGGTGCCATGATCAACAGGTAGTTATAGACAATCGCGCCATAGAACAGCGGCCCGTGATCATAGACCACCGACATCCGCCCCGACAGATCGACAAGCCGCGTTTGCGGGCCGTAGAAGGCATGATGCCAGCCATTGCTGATGGCGCTTCCGGCAATGACGGCAGGCCCCGCGAACAAGATGGCGTGCCGCCACCGCTTGAATTTCCGCTCTTGTCCAAGGGCATAGTCGAACAGGAACAGGGTCCAGGCGGTGACCATAAGCACGATACCGGGCCAGGCGGCCTGCGCCCAGAAAACCTTGCATTCCACCCCGCTGGACCCAAGTTCCAGCAGGGCGGCCAATAGCCACCACAGCATTGCAAGATGGGTGATCAGAAAGGTCGCTTTTCCCGGAAAGTCATGCTGCCCCCACACCCAGACGGTGAGAAACACCAGCCCCAGCCACACAGCCGAAACCGCGACAATCACGGGGTCCATAAGGTCGATCACAAGGCAGGATATCATATGCGGACCGAAGGGGCGAAAGGAACCGACCGCCCCATACAACAGGTAAAACCGTGCCGCATGTCCAGGCTATTATTTCTATGTGACATTGATACCTTATAACTGAATCATATGATAAACCGACGCCAGCCTCGAAACCGGACACATCACATCGCCCGCGTTCCCGGCCAAAGCCGCGCCCCATTCCGCCCACCTCGCGGCAGACCGCAGGAATCCGAAGCCGTCGATCACCCTATACAACTCATAATTGTTGAGACAAATCACGGGCCGCTGTCAAGGCGATACGCCATGCGAAAGGGGATAGATCCCAAAAGGTCGCAGCAGCGGGGGGTGGCCTTGACCCATATCAATGCCTGCGCACACCAGGCTGCCTAGGGTTGCGCATGTATCCAGAACAGGCAATCGCGATGACCCAAGCCCCTCACGTGACGCCCAAGGCCCTTGATCCGCAGGTTCTGCGCCGTGAAACCGATCAGACAGCCCTTCGGTTCAAGACAACCGCAGACCTGAAGGACATCACCGGTTTGATCGGTCAGGACCGCGCGGTCGACGCGATCCGTCTGGCGGCCAGCATCCCGCACCGGGATTTCAACGTGTTTGTCGTGGGCCCCGCCGGAACGGGCCGTCATCGCGCCGTCGACAGGCTGCTGCGAACAGAGGCCGAAAAACGCGCCGTGCCTTGCGACTGGGCCTATGTGAACAACTTCGATGCGCCGCATAAACCGCATGCCTTGCGCCTTCCGCCCGGCACTGCGGACAGGCTGAAATCCGCGATGGAAGAGCTGGTCGATGACCTGACCATCGAAATTTCGGCCGCTTTTGAATCCGAAGACTATCAAACCAAACGCCGCGCAATCGAACAAGAGTTCGGGCAGCGTCACGAAGACAGTTTCGCAGACTTCTACGAGGCCGCGAAAAAGCAGAACGTTGCCGTGCTGCATACGCCGATGGGCTTCACGCTGGTCGCGCTTTTGAATGGAGAGATCATAAAGCCGGAGGCCTACGAGGCACTGGGCGACACAGAACGGGACGCAATCGACGCAAAGGTCGAAGCCCTGCAACAACAACTGGCCGAGATTTTACAGTCCATACCGGGTGAGGAAAAAGAGCATCGGGCCCGCGTCGAGAAACTCCATGCCGATATGGCCGAGCAGATCGTTTCCACCCAGATCAATCAGGTCAAAAAGCAGTTTGCCGACGTCGATCCGATCCAGACCTACATCGCCGCAGTGCGTCAGGATATGGCAATGAATGCCGAACTATTCCTGCAAGCGCGACATGGAGGGGACAACAACACCTTCCCCGGTGCGATCGTCAAATATCACAGCCTGCCGCTGTTCCGTCGCTACGCGGTCAACGTGATGGTATCGCATAATGGCCCGCGCAAATCGGGCGCACCGCTGGAAAAAGAGATCCTGCCGACGCTCGGAAACCTGACCGGACGGGTCGAGCATGAATCAGAGATGGGCACGCTGCAAACCGATTTCACGCTGATCAAACCCGGTGCGCTGCACCGCGCGAACGGCGGTTATCTGGTTCTGGACGCCCGACGCGTCCTGACCGAACCTTTGGCATGGGAGGCCCTGAAACGGTGTCTGGACAACAAGGTCATCGCAATCGCATCAATGAGCGAGTTTCTTGGCTTGGGCATGACCAAATCGCTGGAACCGGACCCGATCCCGCTGGATGTGCGGATCATCCTGATCGGCGACAGGATGCTGTATCTGCTGCTTGGCCTTTACGATCCCGATTTTGGCAGGCTGTTCAAACTTCAGGCCGATTTCGAGGATGACGTGCCGCGCACCTCTCGCAACCTCCAGCTTTTTGCGCGGGTGATCGCGACCGCCGCCCGCCACGACGATGTGCGCCCGCTCACTGCGCCGGGCGTTGCGCGGCTGCTGGATCAGGCCGTGCGCCTTGCCGACGACAGCACGCGGTTCTCGCTTAATCTGGGGGCGCTGACCGACATCATGCGAGAGGCGGATTTCTACGCGGGCGCGGCCAAGCGATCAGAGATCACGCGCGACGACATCGAACACGCCGTCACTCAGGCTGAACGGCGCGCATCGCGCATCAGGGACCGCAGCCATGAAATGATCAAGCGCGACACAATCCTGATCGACACATCGGGGGCTGCGGTCGGCCAGATCAACGGATTGTCCGTGCTGGACATCGGCACCTTCCGCTTTGGTCAGCCCACACGCATCTCGGCGCGGGTGCGCGTCGGCGCGGGCAAAGTGGTCGACATCGAGCGCGAGGTGGAACTGGGCGGCCCGCTGCATTCCAAAGGCGTGCTGATCCTGTCGGGGTATCTGGCCGCGAAATACGCGCTGGAGGCGCCGATGTCGCTGCATGCCAGCATCGTGTTCGAGCAAAGCTATGGCGGTGTCGATGGCGACAGTGCCTCGTCGGCAGAACTGTATGCGCTGCTGTCCGCGCTGTCCGGCGTGCCGATCCAGCAGCGGTTCGCGGTGACCGGATCGGTCAATCAGGCGGGACAGGTGCAGGCGATCGGCGGGGTGAACGAAAAAATCGAAGGGTTCTTTGATATCTGCAAGGCCCGCCGCCTGACTGGTCATCAGGGCGTGCTGATTCCGGCCTCGAATGTAGAGCATCTGATGCTGCGCGCCGATGTGGTCGAGGCCGCACGCAAGGGCTCATTCCAGATCATCCCGATCAAGACCATTGATCAGGGGATAGAGGTTCTGACCGGCCTTGCCGCAGGCCAGCGTGACAAGACGGGACAGTTCCCCGAAGGCTCTGTCAATGCGCGGGTCGAGGCAAAAATGCGGTCCTTTGCCGAGATGCGAAAGCGTTTCGGGCGCATCGCACCAGAGGGAGAGGCACAATGACCCCCTCTGGCACGGCCCCCGCGCACCACCGCATTGTGATCGGGGCAAGCTGCTACGCCGATGCGATGCGGGCAATTCCGCTGGCGGCCATTCTGGCAAGCTGGGCGAAATCCGACCTGCGCGGCGTCCTGGTCGAAGACACCCAAACGCTGGTGATCGCGGAGCTTCCGTTTTCACGCGGGGTGACGGCGGCTGGCACAAGGGTCGCATCGGTCACACGGCAACAGATCGAGCTGTCTCTTTCGGGGGATGCCCGCGCGTTTCAGACGGACCTTGCCCGACGCGCGAAAGAGGGCCTGCGCGACTGGACTTTTGAAACCCTGCACGGCGAGGTGATGGCCCAGACGCTGGCCGCAGCGGATCAGGGAGATATCGTCCTGATCGGGCACCGCAGGCTGCACGAGCACATCGGCCCGATCGCGTGGCTATGCGACCCCGACCAGACGACGCGCCGCAGCTTCGACATTGCCGCCGCCCTTGCACGCAATCTGCAAACACCGCTGGCCGTTTACGTTGTCGCCCCACCGCAGGGCGCGCCGGATCAGGCGATGGCCACGGTTGAAACCCTCGTTCGCCGGGCGGGTCTGCGCGGATCAACGGTGCGGGCGTTCGGGACCACATCCGACCTGCTTGCCGCATTGAACCGCAGCAATTGTTCGGCCGTTGTCGTCGATCTGGCCGCAGGCCCGCTGCGCTCTGCCGCCGATCTGGCCGCGCTGCGCGATAACGCCCGATGTTCTCTTGTCATTCTGGGGGCGGTGGCAGACCTGTCCTGACCCCCGCCCGCATCGTCCTTCATGAAAGCCCTGCACATAATGGCACACGCCCCCGTTCCACCGCCGGCTTTGGCCCGCCGGATCACCCTGCCGCTGATCGTGCTTTACGGGCTGGGCGTGACCATCGGCGCGGGGATCTACGTTCTGATCGGTGTCAGCGTCGATGGCGCGGGCATCCACGCGCCCGCCTCGTTTCTGTTCGCCGCAGTCGTCATGGCCTTTAGCGCCTGCGCCTTCGCCGAACTGTCGGGCCGTCACCCCCAAAGTGCTGGCGAAGCGATCTATGTCGATGCCGCCTTCGGGGTGGGCTGGCTGACCCGCATCACCGGCATGACCGTTATTCTGGCCGCAACCGTTGCCGCAGCCGCCATCACGCTGGGCAGCAGCGGTTACATCCGGTCCCTTCTGGATTTGCCCGAACCTGTGGTCGTGTCTGCCATTGTCATCACCATGGGCGCGATTGCCGCCTATGGCATTCTGGAATCCGTGATCTTTGCCGCGATCCTGACCGTGATCGAAACGGCGGGCCTGCTTGTCATCATCGGGGCCGGACTTTGGGCGCATCCCGACATTCTGACGCGCCTACCTGCGGTCCTGCCCCCCCTATCCGATCCTGTCGCCCTTGGCGCGGTTTTTACCACCAGTCTGGTCGCCTTCTTTGCCTTCATCGGCTTCGACGACATCGTCAATCTGGCAGAGGAGGCGCAGAACCCGACACGCACCCTGCCCTTGGGCATTGCGGCAACGCTGGTCATCGCGACGCTGCTGTATTTCATGGTCGTGTCGGTCGCCGTTCTGACCGTCCCGCATCCTGACCTGATCAACACCGGCGCACCGATCAGCCTGTTGTTCGAGCGCCTGACAGGCCTGCCACCGCTGGCCATCACGCTGATCGCAATCGTGGCGACACTGAACGGGATCGTCATTCAGATCATCATGGGGTCGCGGGTGCTGTATGGTCTGGCCAAAAAGGGGCGGCTGCCCACCGTCCTTGCGCGGGTGCATCCCGTCACCCGCACGCCGGTGATTGCCACTGTCCTGATCTCGGGGGCGATCCTTGCGTTGGCGCTGTTTTTCCCGATCGGGCGTCTGGCGGAAATGACGACACAGGCGGTTCTGGTTGTCTTTGTTTTGGTGAATGCGGCGCTGGTCCGAATGAAGCTGCGCAAAGACCCGGTGCCTGTGGGCATTTTCACTGTTCCGCTATGGGTGCCGGTCGCGGGCACCCTGACGTGCATCGCGCTGCTGGTCGGCCCGCTGTTCATCTGAAGGCAGAAAAATGTCAAACCCCGACCCACCCGGCGACAAACGCAAACCGAACACGGTTCTGGGCTGGGTGCGGGGGCATGTCCCGCCGGGCCTGCGGCTGGTTCTCGGGATTTTATGCATCATCGGCGGGATATTGGGTGCCTTGCCGGTGCTTGGGTTCTGGATGATCCCGCTTGGCATCGCGATTGCGGGGCTGGACATAAAGCCGCTGTGCCGCAAGTACAAACGCCGCCGGAAACAGGACGGCTCTGTCAAACCGCCAGGGCCGCCAGATTCCTGACCACCGCAGCCGCAAAGGCATCCGTTCCCAACGTGCCGCCCAAGTCACGGGTGCGGGTTTCGGGGGCGGAACAGGTCGCCTCCAGCGCGCGGTGCATCAGGGCGGCGGCGGACCGGAACGCGGGCTCTGCGCGGCGCTCTCCCAGCCAGTGCATCAGCATCGCCGCAGACCCGATCAACGAGGCCGGATTGGCGATGTTCCGGCCTGCCAGATCGGGCGCCGACCCGTGCTGCGCCTGCGCCACAGCGTGATCGGTGCCCGCATTCAAAGACGCGGCAAGCCCAAGGCTGCCCGAGAGTTCAGAGGCCTGATCCGAAAGGATATCGCCGAACATATTGGTTGTGACAATCACATCGAAAGCCCCCGCATCGCGCACCAGAAGGGCGGCCATCGCATCGACAAGACGTTCTTCGTAGTCCACCTGCGGATAGCGTTTCGCCACCGCGCGGGTACACTCCAGATACAACCCGTCCGACAGCCGGAACACATTGGCCTTATGCACGGATGTCACCTTGCCGCGCCGCTGTGACGCCAGTTCGAACGCCACCTCTGCGATCCGTGTGCAGGCCTGCCGCGTCACGTTGCGCACCGCAATGGCCACGTCGGGGGTCGGCATGAATTCCCCGTTACCGGCATACATGTTGCGATCGGCATAGAAGCCTTCGGTGTTCTCGCGCACGATAACCAGATCGACGTCGCTGCCGCAGCGCGGCGGCAATCCGGCAATCGTCTTTGCGGGGCGGATATTGGCGAACAGATCCAACCCCTTGCGCAGGGCACCGGACGGATTGATCCCGCCCTCGGCCACCGGCGGGTATTCGTTGTGCGACACCGGCCCAAGGATCGCACCATCCGCCGCCTGCACGATGTCAAAACTAGGGCGCGGCAGGGTCGTTCCATGGGCACGCAGCGCGTCAAAGCCGATCACGGCGGGCCGGAACGTCAGCATCAGACCGCATTGCGCTGCGGCCGCGTCCAGCACGGTTTGTGTGGCCTTGGTGATCTCGGGGCCGATGCCGTCACCGGACAGGATTGCAAGCGTGGCACAACGGGTCGACATCGGGCAGATCTCCTTGGGTTCAGGTGGCGTCAGGCGATGCGGACCGCCCCTGCCCCACCTTAAACCGGAACATTCTGCCGGATGAAACTGTCAATTTCGGATGCGGGTCTGGCACCGGCCAAACGCGCCACCTCGCGGCCCTTTGCATACAGGATCAACAGCGGGATGCCCCGAATACCCAGCTTTTGCGAGATCGCCGGATGGTCCTGCGTGTCGATCTTGGCAAAGCGCACCTTGGACCTGAACGTCATTGCCGCGCTGGCAAAATTCGGGGCCATCATCCGGCAGGGGCCGCACCACGGCGCCCAATAGTCCACGATGATCGGCAAGGTGTCGCCCTTGGTCGCCTTGTCGTGGATTTTCGGGTCCAGCTCTGCCACTTTTCCGTTCGCCAAAGCCTCGCCGCAGGTCGCGCATTTCGGCCCTGCCCCCAGTTTGTCCACCGGCACACGGTTTGCCTGTCCACAGGTCATGCAGGTCAGTTTTACGGCGTCCACCATTACAGGGCTCCTTCCGGTTGCGTCCTGTGCCCTATGTAGGTTGCAGGCGTGGCCCCTTTCAATAGCCGGGCCGGTTGCGTCGCCCGAAAAGCGCGGTATCTTGGCGCAGGACACAAGGAACATCAGAATGACCGACATCGAAAAGCCCGAAGGCGAATTGACGCTGCGCACATTGGCAATGCCAGCAGACGTCAATGTGAACGGCGACATCTTCGGCGGCTGGGTGCTGTCGCAAATGGACATCGCCGCGGGCATCATTGCAGGCACCCGCGCGGCAGGGCGGGTGACGACGGTGGCGCTGGATGCGATGAAATTCATTCGTCCGGTCAAGGTAGGTGACGTGCTGTGCATTTACGGGCGGGTCGAACGCGTCGGGCGCACTTCTATGGCCATCGGAATCGAGGCGTGGGTGCTGCGTAACCGCATCGGTCAGCGGGAAAAGGTGACAGAGGCCACGTTCACCTTCGTCGCAATCGACGAGGCCGGTCGCCCGATGCCGGTGCCCCCGATGCCCGTGCCGCAGTGACATTTCCCAGCCCCGCGCCGACAGGAACAACATGACACGCCCCGACGTTGTGGTGATCGGTGCCGGCCTGTCCGGGCTGACGGCAGCCGTTCTTCTGCATCAGGCCAACCTGCGCGTCACCGTGTTGGAGGCGGCGGACCGCACCGGCGGCAGGATCAGGTCCGTCGTGGACCCCGTCAACGGCGCTTTGCTGGGGGATCTGGGGCCGACATGGGTCTGCCCCCCCTACCAGCCCGTCGTCGCAGACTGGTTGCACAGGCTGCGTGTCGAAACCTTCGCGCAATTCAATGACGGAAACGCCGTGATCGAGGGGTTCGGCGGTGGTCTGCGCCATCAAACCCTGCCCGCGCAGCACGGAATGCTGCGGATCAAAGGCGGGCCACAGGCGCTGGTTTCGGCATTGGCGCAGCGGTTGCCCGACACCGCGATCCGCACGTGCGCGCAGGTCGTCCGGCTGGCGGCGCAGGGGTCGGGGGGCCTTGCGCTGACGCTGTCATCGGGCGAAACAATCCACGCCGACAGGGTGGTTCTTGCCGCCCCGCTTCGGGTTGCGGCGGCGCATGTCGACATGCCCGACATGCCCCCCGCCGTTCTGGCCGCGATGGCGGGTCGCCCCACATGGATGGCGGCGCAGGCCAAGGCGGTCGTGCTTTACCCGACGCCCTTCTGGCGGGATGCGGGCCTGTCCGGGCGCATCGCCAGCCAGACCGGCCCTTTGATAGAGGCGCATGATCACACCCCGTCCGGCGGCAGCGTCGCTGCGATCTTCGGCTTTGTCGGGTCATCCCCCGCCCCAAGACGCGCCGACCCCGACGGGCTGCGCAAGGCCATTCTGGCGCAGCTTATCCGCTGCTTTGGCGACAAGGCCGCGCATCCCCTGGCTTTGGTGGTTGAGGACTGGTCGATGTCGCCACTGATCTGCACCGGGGCCGATCTTGCAGAGGCACCGCAGCACCCTGTCACCGGCCCCGACATCCTGCGTCAACCGCTGCTTGCGGGGCGGTTGTTTCTGGCGGCCTCGGAAACATCCGACCTTAGCCCGGGGCTTATTGAGGGCGCGCTGGACGCGGGCCAACGCGCCGCCAACGACATCCTGTCGCGCCTGTAAACGCGGGCGCGTGTGTCGCGTCAGTCCAGCCGGACCGATGGCGACACCGTGGCATCAGACGCCGAGAACGGCAAAGATGACAGCGCCACATTGGCCCCCAGCGCGATCACAAGGACCGCGACGAAAGAGATGATCATAACCTTCATCGGATGCTCCTAATTCGCACAGCCATGCGCATATTCATTCTGCAGGCGTGGCGGATTTTTCCGCCCCTGATTGCTTGGCCTGCACCTCTTCCACCCAAAGGTCGTGATGCTGACGCGCCCATTCCAGATCGACATCGCCATCACCCATCGCGTCATACGCGCCCTGCATCCCGACGGAGCCGATATAGATATGCGCGATGATGATCACCATCAGCGCGAAGCTGACAATCACATGCCAGATCTGCGCCAATTGCATTTCCTCTTGCGGCGCCAACGCCGTCGGCAAGGCGTCAAGCCCGACCAGTCCCGGCAATCCCAGCGCGTTAAGTTTTGCAAAGGTGGCCGCGAACAACGGCATCTCGAACGGGAACAACAGCGACAGCCCAGAGACCGAGATCGACGCGCCAAGCACGATCACCGACCAGAAGATAATCTTCTGACCCGCGTTGAACTTTTTGGCCGATGGATGCGAATGCTTCGAGAACAGCCCGCCCCCCTTGGCCAGCCAGATCAGGTCCAGCCGGTTCGGAATATTATGGGCGACCCACATCACAAAGACCAGCACCAGCCCCAGCATGAACGCCCAGGAGACGTTGTTGTGAATCCATTTGGCGCCAATGGCGACAGGCGAAAAGGCATCATGCCCGACCAGCGGAATAAGCGCGACGCGCCCGAACAGCGTGGTCAATCCGGTCAGCCCCAAAAGGATGAACGACCCCGCGATCAACCAGTGGCCGAAACGCTCGACCGGCTTGAACCGCTCGATCGTGATGCCGGCCAGACCGCCATCGACCATGATGCGACCACGCAGCACATAGAACAGCGCCAACAACCCGATCATCCCCAACAGCGCATAGCCGCCATAGGTGCTGACCGGACCGGCCCGCAGCGTCAGCCAGCGCATGCCGCCGTCCTGAATAAACACATCCGACGCAGGCCCGTTGTTGGACGCTTTCACGTCTAGCGTGTTGTAGCGCATCCCGCGATAGACATCGGCATCCGACGGGCCGCCGCGTGTCGCAAGCGGGCTGTCGGGCGGTGGCGGGACATTGTCCGCCCCCGTCACCCCGCTTCGGAAGGTGTCGTCGATGGCAACGCCTTTCTGGCGTTCCAGAATATCCTGCAAGGTTTGCGCGCCACCGGTCGCAGCGCGATCCGCAGGCGGGACAACCATGTCCTGATCCTGCGCGAATACCGGCTGGGCCGAGACCATCATCAGGCAAAGCAGCGAAATTGATAGGGATTTGAACGTCACAGGTGACCCTCCCGGTAAGCGGGGAAATGAATTGTCATAGGGAAACGCGGCAGGCAGGAAACCCGCCCGCCGCATTGGATGGCCAAAGATCAGCCGCCCTTTGTCTCGTATGCGGTGCCCCAGCCCCAGGCGCCCGCGCCAAACCCACGGGCGACAACGCGCTCGCGGTAGATGGCAGAGACGTCGTCGCCGTCACCGGCCAAAAGCGCCTTGGTCGAGCACATCTCGGCACAGATCGGCAGCTTGCCTTCCGCGATCCGGTTCCGCCCGTATTTGCGGAACTCGGCCTCCGAGTTGTCCTCTTCGGGGCCACCGGCACAGAAGGTGCATTTGTCCATCTTTCCCCGAGAGCCAAAGTTGCCGGCCTGCGGATACTGCGGCGCGCCGAAGGGGCACGCGTAAAAGCAATAGCCGCAACCGATGCACAGGTCTTTCGAGTGCAGGACAATACCGTCTTCGGTCTGGTAGAAGCAATCGACCGGACAGACCGCCATACAGGGCGCGTCCGAGCAGTGCATACAGGCAACAGAGATCGACCGTTCGCCCGGTTTGCCATCACCGATGGTGATGACCCGGCGGCGGTTGATGCCCCATGGCACCTCGTGCTCGTTCTTGCATGCGGTGACGCAGGCGTTGCATTCAATGCAGCGTTCGGCATCGCAAAGGAACTTCGCGCGGGCTTTTCCTCCAAGTGTTGTCGTCATGGTCTAACCCTCCCCTACGCCGGCATGATTTTGCAAAGTGTTGCCTTGGTCTCTTGCATCTGCGTGACCGAGTCATAGCCGTAGGTTTGTACGGTATTGGTCGATTCACCCAAAACATATGGATCGGCGCCATCAGGGTATTTGGACCGGCGATCCTCGCCCTGATAGTAGCCGCCAAAGTGGAACGGCATAAAGGCAACGCCGGCACCGACGCGTTCGGTAACCATCGCTTTCACCTTGATCTTGCCGCCTTCGGGGCCATGCACCCAGACATCCTTGCCATCCCGCACCCCAAGGTCGTTGGCGTCGCGCGGGTTGATCTCGATGAACATGTCCTGCTGCAATTCGGCCAGCCACGGGTTTGACCGCGTCTCGTCGCCGCCGCCCTCGTATTCGACCAGACGGCCAGAGGTCAGGATGATCGGAAACTCCTTGGAGAAGTCGTTCTTCTGGATAGATGCGTAAAGCGTTGGCAACCGCCAGAAGTGCTTGTCCTCGTAGGTCGGGTAATCCGCCACCAGATCGCGTCGGCTGGAATACAGCGGTTCGCGGTGTGTCGGCACCGGATCGGGGAAGTTCCACACAACCGCGCGGGCCTTGGCGTTGCCGAAGGGCGCACATTCGTGCTTGATCGCGACGCGCTGGATGCCGCCGGACAGGTCGGTCTTCCAGTTGGTCTTTTCCGCCGCAACCGCGTCGATCGACGCGCGTTCCTCGGCAGTCAGATCCCCGTCCCAGCCCAGATCCATCAGCATCTGCATGGTGAATTCAGGGTAACCGTCCTGAATTTCCGACCCGACGGAATAAACCCCGTCCGCCAGCAGATTGTCACCGTCGCGTTCCACGCCGAAACGGGCGCGGAAGGTCAGGCCACCTTTGGACACAGGTTGCGACATATCGTAAAGGTTCGCAGTGCCGGGGTGGTTCATCTCTGCCGTTCCCCAGCATGGCCAGGGCATGCCGTAGTAGTCACCGTCGGCAGGGCCACCGACCGCACGCAACGTCGTGGTATCGAACGTATGCTGGTTGGCCATGTGCAGCTTCATCCGCTCGGGGCTTTGCCCTGTGTATCCGATGGTCCACATGCCGCGGTTGAACTCGCGGGTGATGTCCTCGACGTTCGGCTCGTCCTCGGAATCCATCGCGATGTTCTTCAGCATCCGGTCGGCAAAACCGAACTTTTTGGCGAACAGCGCGATGATCGTCTGGTCGGGCTTGCTCTCGAACAACGGGGCGAAAATCTGGTCGCGCCACTGCAAGGACCGGTTGGATGCCGTGACCGAGCCGCGCGTCTCGAACTGGGTCGCGGCGGGCAGCAGGTAAACGCCGTCTGTGCGGTCGTGCAGAATGGCCGAAACCGTTGGATAGGGGTCAACCACCACAAGGATGTCGAGCTTTTCCATCGCCTCTTTCATATCCGGCTGACGGGTCTGCGAGTTGGGCGCGTGGCCCCACAGAACCATGGCGCGGGTATTATCAGGCTGGTCGATGTTTTCCTTGGCTTCCAGCACACCGTCGATCCAGCGCGACACCGGAATGCCGGTTTCGTACATCAACGGCTTGTCCTTGCCATCCTTGCCCTTGATGGTGGCAAAGCGGCCTTTCAGCCAGTCCATATCTTCCTCCCAGACGCGGGCCCAATGCGCCCATGATCCGGCGGTCAGGCCATAGTAGCCCGGCAGCGTATCTGCCAGAACACCAAGGTCCGTGGCGCCCTGCACGTTGTCGTGGCCGCGGAAGATATTCGTGCCGCCGCCCGATACGCCCATGTTGCCAAGGGCAAGCTGCAGGATGCAGTAGGCGCGGGTGTTGTTGTTGCCGTTGGTGTGCTGCGTGCCACCCATGCACCAGATCACGGTGCCGGGGCGGTTGTTGGCCAGCGTGCGGGCAACCCGCTCCATCTGCGCACCGGGAACACCGGTAACGCGCTCTGTCTCCTCGGGGGTCCATCTTTTCACTTCTTCGCGGATCTGGTCCATGCCCCATGTGCGGGTGCGCATGAACTCGCGGTCTTCCCACTCGTTCTCGAAGATGTGCCACAAAAGCCCCCAGATCAGGGCAACGTCCGAACCGGGACGCATCCGCACATATTCGTCGGCATGGGCCGCCGTCCGTGTAAAGCGCGGATCGCAGACGATCAGCGGCGCGTTGTTTTCTTCCTTGGCCTTCAGGATATGCAGCAGCGACACGGGGTGCGCCTCGGCGGGGTTGCCACCGATCAGAAAGATCGCCTTGGAATTGTGGATGTCGTTATAGCTGTTGGTCATGGCGCCGTAGCCCCATGTGTTCGCAACGCCGGCCACAGTCGTCGAATGGCAGATCCGCGCCTGGTGATCCACGTTGTTCGTGCCCCAGTAGGCGGCGAATTTGCGGAACAGATAGGCCTGCTCGTTCGAGTGCTTGGCCGACCCCAGCCAGTAGACGCTGTCAGGGCCGCTTTCTTCGCGGATCTTCAGCATCTGGTCGCCGATCTCGTTGATCGCGTCCTCCCAGCTGATGCGGGTCCATTCGCCCGCAACCAGTTTCATCGGGTATTTCAGGCGGCGTTCGCCGTGAGCATGTTCGCGCACGGATGCACCCTTGGCACAATGCGCGCCCAGATTGAACGGGCTGTCCCAGCCGGGCTCTTGCCCGATCCACACACCGTCCTTGACCTCGGCCAGAACCGTGCAGCCAACCGAACAATGCGTGCAGATGCTTTTGATGATTTCCGTCTTATCGCTCGCGGCTTGTGCCTCGGCACGGCGGACAGTGCCACCCGTGGCCGACAATGCCGCCAGCCCGCCGATCGCCAACCCGGAACCCCGCAGAAATCCGCGACGGTCCACTTTGCGCGATGCGATATTCGAAAGAACAGACGTACCGCGGGAGCCTTGCGCAATCCCTTGTGTCTTCTTTCTAAGCATAGTTGCTTCCTCCCTATGGGTCTTGCGACCCGATTGTGAACGCAGACGCTGGAATGGGATCAGGGCCGAATGCAACCGTCACCCAAGGATAGCGCTGCGCGGCGAGCCTAGAACCTTGCGGTTTCCAGATATTTCTTCACGTGCTCTGTCTTGCGCAGACCTGTGCCCAGATCGACTTCGGCAGCTTCCGCCTCGACGCCCGATATTGCCAGCGCAGCAACCGCTGCCGGCGCGCCCGTGCCTGCAAGTTTCAGAAAGTCGCGGCGGCTTGGTGTTGTTTTGTCATCAGCCATTGTCTTCCTCCCTTTCGTTATAATCCTGGACATAGACCATGTCCGTTACTCTTCCAATCGAAACGCTTCGCTCTCGATCTGCATGAAAACCCGACCGATTGTGCCGACAGGCGCATAAAAAACAGAGTTTTTAGCCGCCTCCAGATCCGAGAAAAAGTGACCGGCCCAAGGGCCGATATGTACACGGAAAAAGTCGTTCTGCTCGGCCAAAGTGACAGCTGCTCCGAACTCTCCGCGGATCAGGCCCGCCATCATTTCGCAAAGCGAGGCGATGTTGTCCTCTGGCTCATAGACGTTCTCGGCCCGGGTGATGCCGATTTTACGCATGTCCTGACGCAGGCGCGACAGGGGTTTTTCGTTCAGAAAGCCGGTCATGTAAAAGCTGGCGTAGGGCAAAAGTTCGCCCCGACCCAAACCGATGAACAAGGCGTTGAATTCCTTGGTCACGGCCTTGGGGCGGATTTTTCCCGCAAGACCGGCCAGCGTATTGACGCCAATGCCCAACTCGCTGCTGTCACCCGTCAGACCCTGGATATGCGCAAGCACGCCCTCTGTTGGCGGCTTGGAAATCAGCACGGCCAGCAGGTTGTAAAGATCCGCCCGAAGAAGATCTTCGGCAGACGCGGCAGCGTCATTGTCGGCGGCTTTCAGCGCAGAATCCATAAATTTTTGCTTCCTTTTGTTGATAGTTTACCCGCAATTATCCCATTTTGGCAAAAAGAAATTACCAGTTCTAGAATTTAATTCCGATTACTTATCATTGTCTTAGCCATCATCCGTGTCGAACTGCATACGACGGGGCACCGGAATCGCGGCAATTTCCTCGTCTTCGTCACCCAGCACCTGCACGTCCCTGTCTGCAGTATCGGTTCCTTTTGGCGGCTCGCCACCAATGACCTGCCCGTCCAGCCGCACTGACGACAGCGGCTCTTGCTCCGGCATGTCCGGTGCTGCTTCGGCGATCTCGTCATCGGTCATCTCATCGACCGCCTCGGTCACGCGCTTCACAAATCCTTCGCCAACGACATAGCTGGTCGACAGGTTTTCCACGACCGTCGCCGCCGCAGTGAAATCCTGTTCATAGTCGTTCAGCCCGTCCAGATTGGCCAGAACAGGGTTGCTGGTCCAAAGGCGTCGCAGGGCGCGCTGCCTGATCTGCTTTGGCACGGCCTGCCCCAGAAACTGCTTGAAATCCGCCCCAAGCCCCAGATCGTCCGGGTCGGGCAACCCCAGATGCTCCAGCACCTCGGCCTCTGACATCTGCTCGAAATCCACCTCGGGCGTGACCTCGGGCGCGACGTCGGGCTCCGGTTCGGGCGCGGCCTCCTTGCGGGCCTCTTGCTTACGCGCCTCTTGCTTGCGCTGGGCCCAGCGACCAAGAAACCCCTCTTCCGGTTTTTCCGCCATCAGTGTTCCTGCCGTTTCTTCAGCGATCCGGGGGCGCGGTAGACATCCGCGTCCTGCACCACACGTGCATCGCCGATCCCGTCCTCGTGCAGATCGACCCGCGACTTGTTGCGCTGCCGCTTCACGAAGGGTTCATATTCATAATGCATTTTCACGAAATCGTCGATCCACGAGGCCAGCAAAACCGGCATCGGCACGCTTTCGACAAGTGACTCGCCGCTGTCCAGATAGTCCTGCGCCTCATAGGCAGAGGCGGTGACTTTGGTCACGGTGTAGCCGTCCGGCGATGTGCCCGTCTCGTCGCGGTCCAGAATGACAAAGACCGCAGGGCGCGCCATGTTCAGGCTGACAAGATAGGCCTCTATCTCGGCGCGGTGCAGGGTGATCGGCACCGTGGCGGCATGGTATTCCACGGCCTCGCCCTCGCGGCGCAGTTCTTTCCAGTCGGCAGGTGCCGCACCGGGCAGCACAGCCACCGGCACCGTGTGCCATTTCACCCAACGCGTCACACCCGGCGTGCGCCGTATCACGACGCCGACAGGCATTGACACCGTCCAGCTTGCAGTTCGATCCGTCATGTATCCTCGCCGTCGCATCAGGGCAAATGCCCTTTGCCATCTGTGCACACCTAGTCTGGAACAGACCGGGGCCAAGAACAAGTTTAATTGTCTGACATAAGCAACACCCTTGCTTGACAGCGGCCACGGGATTTGACCCTCTAGGCGCAACAGCGAAGGGGAGACGACAAAAATGGCCAAGGCAAAGCACCTGCTGGTTTGCGACTGCGAAGGAACGATGACGCTGGACCCCGAGGCGTTGCGCAAGGCCGCCGGTGCCGAAACCGTCCGCAAGACAACAGCCCTGTGCATGGGTGATATGGATGTCGCGGCCAAGGCGCTGTCGGGCGACGGGCCGGTTTTGATCGCCTGCGGGCAACAGGCACGGCTTTTCGCGGAACTTGGCGCGGACATCGCGCAAACCGCTGGCGTGTCTGCCGATCTTCTGACCATCGACATCCGCGATCGCGCTGGCTGGACCTCCGACAAAAACGCAACGGCCAAGCAGGCCGCCCTTTTGGCAGAGGGTCTGCTGGACCACCCCGCGACGCCGGTCAAGGACGTGATATCCAGCGGCACCTGCCTGATCCTTGGCGACAGCGCCGTGGTGCTGGACGCGGCAAGACGGCTGTGCGATGCGCTGGCGGTCACCTGCATCCTGACCGATACGCCCGATGATCTGGTGCCTTCGCCAGACTTCGATGTGGCCCTTGGCCGGCTAAAATCCGCATCCGGCACGCTGGGTCATTTCAGCGTCGTCGTCGATGGCTACGCCCCCCTGTCGCCTGCGGGCCGCGGCGGTGCAGGGTTTGCGCGGGCCAAGGACGGCGCGAAATCCGCCTGTGATATCCTGATCGACCTGACCGGCGCCTCCGCCCTGTTCCCCGCCCCCGAAAAACGCGAGGGCTATCTGCGCGCGGCCCCCTCCGATGCTGTGGCGCTGGAAAAGCTGCTGTTCGAGGCCGCAACCCTGACCGGCACCTTCGAGAAACCGATCTACATCCGCTACGACGCCAGCCTCTGCGCCCACTCCCGCGCCTCGCAACAGGGGTGCACGCGGTGCCTGGACGTCTGCCCGACAGGGGCGATCCTGCCCATGGGCGACACCGTGCGCATCGACCCTGATGTCTGCGCCGGCTGCGGGGCCTGCGCGGCTGTTTGCCCCTCGGGTGCCGCCGCCTATGACGATCCGCCCGTGGCGTTCCTGTTCGCGCGATTGCGGACCCTTGCCAGCACCTACAGGGGCGCGGGCGGCACCGGGGCGCGGGCGCTGTTCCATGACCCGGAATTCGGCACCGAACTGATCGCGCTGTCGGCCCGGTTCGGGCGCGGCCTGCCCGCCGATGTCATCCCGATTGCCGTCGCCAACGTCGAGGGGATCGGCCATGCCGAATGCATCGCCGCCCTTGGCGCAGGTTTTTCCGAGGCGCTGATCCTGTCCGGCCCGCACACCGACCCAAGCGCGCTGGGGCCGCAAACCGAACTGGCCGCAGCCATCGTCGCGGGGGCAGGCCACGACGCCTCGCGCATCCGCGTGATCGACCCGCGCGACCCCGACGCGCTCGAGGCCGCACTGTACGGCACCGCCCATGCGCCGCTCGTCCTCTCGCCCATTTTGCCGATCGGCGGACGGCGCGATGTGACCCGCCTTGCCGCAACCGCCCTGAGCGGTGGCGAAACGCCGGTCATCGCCCTACCCCATGGCGCGCCTTACGGCGCCATCGCGATCAATTCCGACGCCTGCACGATGTGTCTGGCCTGCGTTTCGCTGTGCCCTGTCGGGGCACTGGGCGACAACGCCGACAGGCCCGAAGTCAACTTCCGCGAGGCGGCCTGCCTGCAATGCGGCATCTGCGAAAGCACCTGCCCGGAGAACGCCATCACCCTTGTCCCACAACTGGACCTGTCAAAAGAGGCGCTGTCGACCCGCGTGCTCAACACCGAAGACCCGTTCGATTGCATCGAATGCGGCCGCCCCTTCGGCGTGCGCTCCACCATTGAAAAGATCGTGGAAAAGCTGTCCGGCAACCACTGGATGTATACCAATTCCGACAACACAAAGCTGGTGCAGATGTGCGACGATTGCCGCATCCGCGCCCAGTATCATTCGGAAAACTCGCCGTTCAAGCTGGGCGAAAAACCAAAGACCCGCACAGCGGACGACTATTCGTGACAGGCGTCAGCGGGGAACCCGATGGGGGGGGCGGTAAATTGGTCAGAAAAACTGCCGGTTGCTTGACTTCCATGGCGCGGTCCCCGCACTGTTGAAACCAGTCGCGGGGGGGGGGGGGGGGGGGGGGGGGGGGGGGGGGGGGGGGGGGAAGGGGGGGGGGAGGAGGGGAGGGGGGGAAGGGGGGGGGGGGGGGGGAGAGAGGGGGGGGGGGGGGGGTGGTGGAGGGGGGG
>NZ_JBGQOJ010000012.1:0-122027 GCF_052119585.1 Pseudogemmobacter sp. W21_MBD1_M6
GTTCTGGCCGGCTTTGACACCCGCCACGATACGCCGCCCTTCAAATCACGCCATCACCCAAATTCCCGCATAGCTCGCAATGGGTATACAACAACGACGGCCCAAATACGGGCATCGGCGGCATCACCCGCGGGGACCTCAATCAATGGCTATTCCGCAGCACCAGATTGGCGTCAAGATAAATCGTTTCGTCCGGTTTATCCGGGGCAATGGTGCGCCGTGCGAGCAGCCCGAGCACGGCGGTCACTAATTCTTCTATCGGATTGCGCAGCGTCGTAAGAGCGAAGGCGGGCCATGCGGCCATCGATATATCGTCGAACCCGATGACGGATATATCATCCGGCACGACGCGTCCGCGCTCGCGAAGGGCGCTTAGTGCGCCGATGGCCATGGCATCGTTCGCGCAAACCAAGGCGTCGATCTGCACCGCCTGCACCAGCCGGTGCGCAGCCTCATAGCCGCTTTGAACGGTGAACCTGCCTGTCTCTTCCGCAAGCAATTCCAGATCTGCCGAGTGGAGCGTTTCCACAAGGCCAGCACGGCGGGCATTCGATGACGCGAAGGACTGCGGCCCGCCGATAAAGCCGAACCGCCGCCGCCCCCGATCCAGCAACAGATGCGTGCCAAGCGCCATGCCCTCTTTGTTGCGACAACAGATGTTGTCCACTCCGGGCACCCTGAGAACGCGACCGGACGAGATGACCGGGATGCTCAGCTTTCCGCAGGCGTTCACGATGTCTTCATCCAGACTTCCGGACCGAAGGATCATCGCCTCCAGCGGATACCTCAGGACATTTGATACGGCCTCGCGGGCCGCTGTTTCGGTTCCGCCGATAACGATGGGCCACTTCCCGATGCTGTTAAGGCCCATCACCAGTTCCGCGACGACTTCCTTATCGTATTCGTTGGGCATTTGGCCGACAAAGATCGCCACGAGATTGGACCGCGCGCCCTTCAGGCCAGCAGCCAGGGCGTTGGGGCGATATCCCAGCTCATGGGCGGCCTGCAATACGCGCGCCCGTTTGTCGGGGTCGATATAGGCCCCGTCGGTAAAGGCCCGCGACACGGCCGAACGGGATACACCGGCCCGCAAGGCGATGTCCTGGGCAGTGATCCGTTTCTTGCGAAGTGCATCGGTCATGTGCGGGCCTGAGGGATCAATTTTTTCCGGAGGGTCGCCGGTTTCATCGGGATGTCACATATCGCGGCTATGTGAACACGTGTGCACATCGTTGCGCAAGCGGGAATCACGCCCGATGCCAAAATGACGATGGCCCAACCCGGGGGATCCGAAAGGAAACCGACTTTCGCGGCAACGTTTGGTCTTCGGGCCATCGCGGCCAAATCAAAATGCCCGACCGGGCATCCATTTGACCGGAGTAACACTATGACCCGTCTTTCACTCGTTTCCGCAGCTGCGCTGTCGCTGCTGGCAAGCGCGGCCTCTGCACAGACCGACATCACCTGGTGGCATGCTATGGGTGGTGCACTTGGCGAAACCGTCAACAAGATCGCCACCGACTTTAACGCAAGCCAGTCTGACTATGTGATCACCCCCGCGTTCAAGGGCACATACGAAGAGACGCTGACCGCCGGTATTGCGGCCTTCCGTGCGGGCGAGCAGCCCAACATCCTGCAGGTGTTCGATGCAGGGGCTGCCACCGTCATCGGTGCCAAAGGTGCCACTGTTCCGGTTCAGGATTTGCTGACCGAAAACGGCGTTGCGTTTGATATCAACGACTACATTTCCGGCGTTCGCTACTTCTACGCTGACAGCGACGGCAAGATGATCGGCATGCCGTTCAATTCGTCGTCGCCCATTATGTACTACAATGTTCAGGCGTTGGACGCGGCCGGCGTTGAAGCCCCCAAAACCTGGGAAGAGTTCGAATCCGTCACCGCGCCTGCATTGGTTAACGCAGGCTACATTCCGCTGGCCCAGTCGCATTCCCCGTGGATATGGACCGAAAATTTCATGTCCCGCCACAACTTGCCGTTCGCCACCAACAACAACGGCTATGACGGAATGGACACTAAAATTCTCGTAAACGCGCCCGAGATCAAGATGCACTGGACCCATGTCAAAGAATGGCTCGATAAGGGTTATTATGCTTGGTACGGCGCAGCATGGAACGACAACCAGAAGCCTTTCGAAGAGGGCAAAGTTGCGATCTGGCTGGGCTCGTCCGGTTCGTTCGGGGGCCTGTCAAAGCTGGACCTGCCGTTCCAGTTCTCGGCTGGTTTCCTGCCGTATTGGGAGGCTGTGACCAAAGAACCGACCCAGACCTTTATTGGCGGTGCGTCGCTGTTTGCAATGGCTGGCAAGTCGGCTGAAGAGAACAAGGCCACCGCTGCGTTCTTCAACTATCTGACCTCGCCCGAAGTCCAGTACATGTGGCACAAAGAGACCGGGTATGTTCCGATCACCACCGCAGCCTATGAGATGGCAAAGGCTGACGGCTACTACACCAAAGCGCCCGCTGCCGAAGTCGGCATCCAGCAGCTTTCCCTGCCGGTCGGTGCCAACACCAAGGGTTATCGCATGGGCTTTTATGTCCAGATCCGCGATGTGATGAACCGTGAATACGGCCGCCTTCTAAGCGGCGAAACCTCGGTAGAGGACGCATTCGCAACCATCGAAACCGATGCCAACGACCTGTTGGCCAGGTTCGCACAAACCCAAGCGCAATAAGCGCCGCCAGACCTGAACGGTGGCCGTGCCTTGCGCGGCCACCGGACCCACTGGAAGGACGACTTCACGATGAAACGCGCCGGTTTTACAACAAGATGGTTGCCTCTTTTTCTGCTTATGCCGCAGGTCACTATTATTGCGGTCTTCTTTTATTGGCCCGCGCTTCATGCCGTCCAGTCGTCGTTCTATCTGCAAGATCCCTTCGGGTTCAGCGAGACCTTTGTGGGACTTTCGAATTATGCTTCGTTGTTCAATTCGTCAGCCTATGCGCGGGCGGCACAGTTTACCGTTGTCTTCAGTCTGCTGGTGACTTTTCTATCGTTGGCCATCGCGCTTTTGCTGGCGGTCAAAGCGGATAAGGTGATCCGGGGGGCCAAGACTTATCGCACGCTTTTGATGTGGGTCTATGCGGTCGCACCGCCTGTTGCGGGGGTTATGGGGATCATCCTGTTCAACCAAAGCTGGGGCCCGCTGACTCGGCTTGCCGGCTTGTTCGGCTGGGATTTCATGCTGGGCGTCCATTATTATGACACCGCCTCGGCGATGGTGCTGGTCTCGGTCTGGAAGCAGATTCCGGTCAATTTCATCTTCTTTCTGTCCGGCCTACAATCTATTCCGCGGTCCGTCCGCGAGGCGGCGTTGATCGACAACCGGTCTGCCGCGGGGCGGTTCTGGGATGTGACCTTTCCCTTGCTGGCACCCACCGGCTTTTTCCTGCTGATCACCAACATCACTTATTCCCTGTTCGACACCTTCGGCGTGATCGACACGATCGTCAAAGGCGAACCGGGCAACAACCCGATGACGCTGGTCTACAAGGTCTATGTCGATGGCTTTCGCGGCAACGACATGGGCGGCTCGTCTGCGCAATCGGTGATTTTGATGGTCCTTGTCCTGGCGATGACAGTGTTCCAGTTCCGGCTGGTCGAACGCCGCATCCATTATACCTGAGGATCTGAAATGACCGACTTCCGCCCCCTGCCGCGCCGCCGGTTCAAGCCCGGCACGATCATCGACCATGTGATCCTGATCCTTGGATCATTGTTCATGATCCTGCCTGTGGCGATGCTGCTGCAGATGACTTCCGTCCCTGATCTGATCAACATGAAGACCGGGCCAAGCCTGATGATCGGTGATCAACTGGACGATAATTTCCGCAAAGCGATGTTCAAGGCCGATGGGTTTTCGGGGGTAAATACTGGCCTGCGGATGCTGTGGAACTCGATGATCCTTGGTGTGGGTTTTGCCGTGGGCAAGATCGTTCTGGGGATGATGGCCGCCTATGCCATCGTCTATTTCCGCATGCGCTTTGCCACTTTGGCGTTCTGGGTGATCTTCACCACGCTTTTGCTACCGCTCGAGGTGCGCATTCTGCCGTCCTACGAGATCGTGCAAAAGCTGGGCATGCTGAATACCTATCAGGGTTTGATAATCCCGCTAGTCGCGTCGGCCACGGCCACCTTCTTTTTCCGGCAATTCTTCCTCTCGATCCCCGAAGAACTGGTCGAAGCCGCACGGATAGATGGTGCCGGACCGATCAAGTTCTTCTTCGACATTCTCGTGCCGCTGTCGCGCACCATGATCGCGGCGATGTTTATCATCATGTTTGTCTATGGTTGGAACCAGTATCTTTGGCCTACCATGATCACCACCGAAGAGGGCATGTTCACCCTTGTGCGGGGGATCAAGCAGATCACCCAGTCGCTCGACGGGACAACCCTGCCGGAATACGGCCGCGCCAATATGCTGGCGTTGATCGCGATCCTGCCACCCGTCCTCATCGTCGTCTTTTTTCAAAGTTGGTTCGTCAAAGGTTTGACGGACTCGGATAAATAAGGAATTTCCCCATGGCACAGGTTTCCCTGTCTAACATCGCCAAGGTTTATCCCACCGGAATTCAGGCGGTTCAGCCCGCCAGTTTCGACATCCCCGATGGCGAGTTCGTGGTACTGGTCGGCCCCTCGGGGTGCGGTAAATCCACGATGCTGCGTATGATCGCGGGGTTGGAAGAAATTTCCGAAGGCACACTGGTGATCGGGGATCGCATCGTGAATGACGTGGACCCTGCGGATCGCGACATCGCGATGGTGTTCCAGAACTATGCGCTTTATCCGCATATGACCGTTCGTAAAAACATCGGTTACGGGCTGAAAAACCGTAAAATTCCCGCGGCAGTGATAGATGAAAAAGTCAAAGCCGCCTCGGCCATGCTGAACCTTGATGACTATCTGGATCGCAAGCCAAGCCAATTGTCAGGCGGGCAGCGCCAGCGCGTTGCCATGGGCCGGGCCATTGTGCGTGATCCGACGCTGTTCTTGTTCGACGAACCCCTGTCGAACCTTGACGCCAAGCTGCGCAACCAGATGCGGATCGAAATCAAAGCCTTGCAGCGCCGCCTTGGCGTTACTTCGGTTTATGTCACCCACGATCAGGTCGAGGCGATGACGATGGCCGACCGCATCATCGTCATGAACGCAGGACGGATCGAACAGATCGGCACCCCCGCCGAGGTCTACAACACCCCCGCCACAACCTTTGTCGCCTCTTTCATGGGCGCCCCGCCGATGAACCTGATGGAAGGCCGCTTTGAGGGGGGGGCAGTGCGGGTTGGCGATGTGGCGGTGATGGCGGTCCCGTCAGGCCAGACGGGTAAAGTGACGGTCGGCATCCGCCCCGAAGACATTGTTCCCGACGCGAATGGCCCGCTGGAGCTGGACATCGCCCTTGTCGAAGAGCTTGGTGCGCACCGTCTGCTGCACGGTGCCATTGGCGGTCAACAGATCAGCGTGCACGTGGGCAAGGACAGCCCGGTGTTTACGGGTGCGCTGCGCGCCACGCTCAAGCCAAATGTGGTTTCGTTGTTCGCCACCGGCACGGGGCATCGGCTGTGACCGGGATCTTGCCAGAGCTGCCTCAGGTCACGCCCGATGAACGGGCGCGCATCCTGGCCTCGCCCCGAACAGCCGCATCGCACCGCGACCTGTTGGGGGCATTGCCTGGCATGAATGCGGTCCAGACCGGCGGCGCGGCCTCTGTCGCCTGCCTGCCTGCTGACCTGTCGGTCGTGGCGTGGAACGTCGAACGCTGCCTGTTTCCGCAAGAAAGCGCGGACCTTTTAGCCGCCTACGCCCCCCACATCGTGCTGCTGTCCGAGGTCGATCACGGCATGGCCCGCACCGGCCAGTGTCACACGACACAGGACATGGCCCGCGCAATGGGCATGGTCTATGCCTTTGGTGTCGAGTTTCACGAACTGGACCTGGGCGGTGCGACCGAACGCGCGTTCTGCAAGGACTATTTCAATGAGAGGGGGTGGCACGGCAACGCGATCCTTAGCGTGGCACCCTTTGACAGGGTCACCATGATCCGGCTGGATGACCACGGCCACTGGTTCGCCTCGGACGAGCTGGACGCCGATCCCGACCAGCCCCGCGTCGGCGGGCGCATGGCCCTGGCGGCGATTTTGGCAACTGAAAACGGCCATGTTTGTGTGGTCTCGACCCATCTTGAAAGCAATGCTGACGCCCCGCACCGCGCGGCGCAGTTTGACACCCTGATGCAGGCCGTCGATGATTTCGCGCCTGATATGCCGGTCCTGATCGGCGGGGATATGAACACTGGCAACCATATGCCCCCCGATTATGACTGGCGGTCAGAAACGCTGTTTGCGCGGGCAGAGGCACAGGGCTACGACTGGGGGTTTACGCCCGACGGGCACACCACCCGACCAAGCCTGATAACCCCGCACCCGTCGCGCAAGATGAAACTTGACTGGTTCTGCGCACGGGGGCTGGCCTGCCGCGACAAGGCGCTGATCCCGGCGCTGACGGATGACCTGAAACCCCTTTCTGATCACGACGCGGTCTGGTGCATTGCAGGTATCAGCAAAGAAACCCTTAAATAGTCTGGGATCACGCGGGCAGTACCGACAGGGTGGTTTCCGGCGTTGATGCGGCCTGACTATGGCGTGTCGGAACGATGATATGGCGCACCGGGTTTACGCCCCGCCGACCAGTTCGCGGAACTTTATGACAGAGGCCGAAGCCGCCGCCGCCAAAAGCCGCCCGTCACTGGCAACGGTAGTCATGTCAAACCCCCAGCCCACGGCGCGCGCGGCATAGGTTGCAGTGCCGCAATGCAGCGCGGCGCGAATTCCGTTCTTGCGGCAGGCGGCGACAATCTTTTGCAGCGCCTCGATCATCTCGGGCTCTTCCCGGTCAAAGGCGGGTGCCAGTTTGCCCTGTGACAGGCTGTAGGCCAGATCAGCGGGCCCGACATAAATTCCGTCCAGACCGGGCGTGGCGGCGATGGCATCGAGGTTTTCCATTGCCTCGGCGGTTTCGACCATCGCAAAGGCCAAAATCTCGGTGTTGGCTTCGGCGGCATAGTTGGCACCTGCGGAATAGACGGCGCGGGTCGGGCCAAAGCTGCGGTTGCCATGTGGTGGATACCGCATGTAGCTGACAAATTGCGCGGCCTGTTCGGCGGTGTTCACCATCGGGCAGATGATGCCATAGGCGCCTGCGTCCAGCACCTTCATGATGATGCCCGGCTCCAGCCATGGCACACGGGCCATCGGCACCACGCCAGAGGCGCGCATGGCCTGAAACATCGGCAGCACCGCGCTGTAATCAAGAGCGCCGTGCTGGATGTCGACCGAGACTGAATCGTATCCTTGCGCGGCCATGATTTCGGCAGAAAAGGCGTTGCCGATCGACAGCCACCCGTTGATGGCTGGCTGGCCATTTTTCCAGATCTGCTTGAGCTTGTTCTTGATCATTCTTTCCTTTCGGGCAAAGACCTGCCCTTTTTCTGCGTCGCGGTTTCAGATGCGGACAGGCTGCATGACACAGTCGACAAAACGCGCCTGAATTGTCAATTGCAAAACCGGCAAAGCGGCAGACCCCCAACCAGCCTGTCGCAGTTGGTTGCTACGCCTGTGCCACTTGTCGTATGAACTCTGAAAGGATTGACCGCGGGACGCGGCCGGGACCAGCGATGACATACGGGGCAAAAGGGTGCACGCGCGAATGACCACGAACGCCATTCTTGTGTCTGACGTGTCCTACACGTCCGGCGACGCACGGATCCTTGAGGCCATCACCTTCCGCGCGACCGAGAACCGCATCGGGATTGTCGGGCGCAACGGGTCTGGAAAGACCACGCTGGCGCGGGTGATGGCGGGGCTGATCGAACCATCGGCGGGCCGCGTGACCATTGCGGGGGTCGATGTTGCGAAGGACAGGAAATCAGCCGTCGCGACCGTTGGCATCCTGTTCCAGAACCCCGATCACCAGATCATCTTTCCCACCGTCGAAGAGGAAATCGGCTTTGGCCTGCTTCAGTCGGGGCAGACCCGGTCAGAGGCGCGGGACAACACGCAAGACATTCTTGGGCGGTTCGGCAAGGAGCATTGGGCAAAGGCCGCGATCCATCAGATGTCGCAGGGGCAAAAGCAGCTGGTCTGCCTGATGTCGATCCTTGTGATGAAGCCCGAAGTGATCCTGCTGGACGAACCGTTTTCCGGTCTCGATATTCCCACGCGCCTTCAGTTGGGGCGGTATCTTGCGCAGATAGAGACAGCGCTGGTGCATATCTCGCATGATCCGGCGAGCCTTGCGGGGTATCAACGCGTGATCTGGCTGGACCGTGGTAAAATTGTGCAAGACGGTGCGGCACAGCCGACGCTTGCCGCGTTTGCCCGCCGGATGGCAGAAATCGGGGGAGGCGATGATATCTCTGACCTCGCCGGTTGAAACCTGGGCCCACCGGTGGCCTGCCGGGCTGAAACTGGCGCTGTTGTGCGCCGCGACGATGGGCCTGTTCGCATCGCAACAGCCGTTGTTCCATGCCGTGGCTTTTGCGGGCTGCATGCTGCTTTACGCCCTGCCGGGGCTGGTGTTTCTGATGTTGGGTTGTCGCCGGCTGGCGGGATTATGGCCCTTTCTGGCGGTCATTCTGGTCTGGCACTGGTGGACGGACGCCCCGCAACAGGGCTTGGTGATCGCCCTGCGTCTGCTGACGGCGGTGGGGATCGCAAATCTGGTGACGATGACAACCCGCCTGTCCGATATGATAGAGGTCGTGAAAATGCTGGCCACCCCGTTGCGGGTGCTGGGTCTGAAAACCCGCGCCCTAGAACTGGCCATCGCGCTTGTTGTGCGGTTCACCCCTGCGCTTGCTGAAAAAGGGGGGCACCTTGTGCAATCATGGCGTGCAAGATCGCGTAGACGACCAAACTGGAAGATCATCATGCCGTTCACAGTTCTTGCCATTGATGACGCCGAACATGTAGCAGAGGCACTGAAAGCCCGCGGCGGGCTTTAGGTGCCACAAATTGAGGAAGACCAACCATGGAACGTAACCTTGCCCTTATCGCCTTGTTTGCAGCGCTGATCGCTGCTCTTGGCCTGATCCCGCAAATTACCCTTGGCTTTGGCGTGCCGGTCACGGCGCAAAGTCTGGGCATCATGCTGTGCGGCACGGTTCTGGGGGCCAGGCGGGGCGCGTTGGCGGTGCTGCTGTTTTTGCTGCTGGTGGCGCTTGGTCTGCCGCTGTTGTCGGGCGGTCGTGGTGGTCTTGGGCTGTTCGCATCGCCCACTGCCGGGTTCCTGATCGGCTTTCCGGTTGCGGCCTTTGTCACAGGGTTGATCGTCGAGAAATGGCGCGGCGCGCCGCTGACGCTGGTTGCGGGTGTCGGCGCTGCGGTGGGGGGCATCGCGGTGCTCTATGTCTTTGGCATCGGCGGCATGTCCATCGTTCTGGGCAAGACCATCGGCGAGGCGGCCGCATTGGTCACCGCCTTTATCCCCGGTGACATCCTGAAGGCCGCGATTGCGGGCATGGTCACCTCGGCGCTTGCCAGGGCCAGACCGCAAAGCGTTCTGTCCCGCGCATGAGCGAGACCCACATCGAACGCCTTCTCTGGCAGCGAAAATCTGCCAGAGCCTATCTTGAGACCCCCGTTCCGCAGGCCGATGTCGCGCGGATATTGCGCGCCGCGCGCCGTGCGCCCAGTGGCGCCAACCTGCAACCCGGTGCGTTCCACGCCCTGACGGGCAAGCCCTTTGGGCAGTTGAAACAGGAACTGGCGGGTGCGATTGCGTCGGGCCGTCCGATCGTGTCCGGGTATTCCTATTTCCCCGATCCGATGCCCGCCCACCTGAAGGCGCGGCAACGGGCGGCGGGATATGCCCTGTATCAGGCGCTGGGGATCGACCGGCGCGACAGTGCGGCCCGCCGTGCCCAGTTCGATCTGAATTACCGTTTTTTCGACGCACCCGTCGGCATTGTCGTGACCATTCAAAAGGACATGGGCAAAGGGTGCTTTATGGATCTGGGCATGTCCCTGATGGCGTTGTTTCTGGCGGCAGAGGATCTGGGGTATGCCACAAGCGGCATCGGGGCGCTGGCGAACTATGCCGATGTCACCCATGAGGCGCTGGGTTTGGCCGATGACGAGTTGGTCGTCTGCGGGATTGCCCTTGGGGTGGCCGACCGTGACGCGCCGGTCAACAATTTCCGCACGGAACGCGAAGCGCTGGACGCCTATGCGATCTTCCGCGGCTTTGCACCCTAGACCGTCAGCACCAACGCCGTGCCCAACCCGCCTGCCGCCGCGATGGCCGCCACGCCCGATCCCTGACGGCCTGTCATCTGGTGGAACAGCCGCACCGCATTGATCGCACCAGACGCGCCGATGGGGTGCCCCCGCGCCAGTGATCCGCCGCCGAGGTTGGTGATGGCAGGATTTATCGCCGCACCCGTCACGCAGGCGATGGCCTGCGCGGCGAACGCCTCCATGATTTCGGCGGCGATCAGGTCGTCGGGCGACAGACCGGCGTGCGCCAGCCCCCGTGCGATCGCAGCAACGGGGGCGATGCCCGGTCTGTCGGGCTGGCCGCCAAGGGTGGCACCGCCGGTGATCTGAGCCATGGGGCCGGTCAACCGCTGCGCAATGCGGTCCGACACCACAAGGCAGAACCCCGCCGCATCCGCCGCGACCGATGTATTGGCCGTTGTGATATCGCCGCTGATCCGTCCCGCGCGGGCGCAAAGGCCCTGTGTCAGATCGCGGGTGAAACTGTCCTGTCCGACGCCGTCGATCTCGACTATCTCGTCGCGCATCCTGTCCTGCGCCAAGCGTGCCTTTTGGTGGCTGTGCACCGCCCAGTCGTCCTGCGCCTGTTTGGTGATGCCAAGCGCCTGCGCAAGGGCGTCGGCGGCTTCGGCCATTTCGGGGTCACGGTCGGCCCATGGGGTAAACGGCGGGCGGTCGTAGGGCAGGGGGGGGGCGCCGTTGGCAAAGGTTTTCTGCCGCAGGGGCCTGCGCGAATAGCTTTCCACGCCACCCGCAAGGATCACCTCGGCCCGACCGGACACAATCAGCGCATCCGCCAAAAGGATCGCATCCAGCCCGCTGCAACATTGCCGGTCAATCGTCAGGCCCGCCACGGTCTGCGGCAGCCCCGCGGCGAGGGACAAAAGCCGCGCCGGATTACCGCCCGCCCCAAGGGCGTTGCCGACGATCACCTCGTCGACATCCTGCGGCCCCAGCCCGGCCCGTTCCAGACAGGCCAGCATGACGGGTGCGCCCAGCTGATGCAGGTCCAGATGTGACAGGCCACCGCTGTGCGGGGCCACGGCGGACCGAAAGGCGGCGGCGATGTATGACCTTTTCATCGGCGTGCATCCAACCATGCGGCCACCGCCTGAATGTCGGGCTTTCCGGCGGCCAACAGCGGGAAAGGGTCCAGAAACAGGATCTGTCGCGGCGCTTTCAACGGGCCAAGGGCACTGCGGCAACGGTCTGTCAACTGCTCTCCCAGACGCCTGTCCTCTGGCCCCGCGACAACCGCCACCAGAACCTGACCGCGTTTGGCATCGGGACGGGGCAAGGCCACGCAATGCCTGACCTTCGGGTCGCGGGACAGCAGCGCCTCTATCTCCTCTGGGAACACATTCTGGTCGGCGATGGTGATCATCCGGGTCTTGCGCCCGATCAGAAACAGGTATCCGTCCCGGTCGAGATAACCCAGTTCGCCCACGGTCAGAAACCCGTTGCTCCATTGCGTGTCCACGCTGTTGCCCGCTGCGTAGGCGTCGAACAGATAGGGGCTTTTCACCCAAACCTCGCCGATCCCTTCACCGCGAATATCCAGCGTAACACCCGCGTAGGGCTTGCCGACCGATCCTTGCGGGGTTGTTGCATCGGACATGGTGACAAAGCTGGTCTCGGATGCGCCGTAGAATTCCGTCAAGGTGGCGTTGGGGCACAGCGTCTTTGCCTGCGCCTTTGTCGCGGCGTCCAGCAGCCCGCCACCACACAGGATATGGCGCACGCAGGGCAGGGCGGCATCGCCGGACCCCAGCGCCCGCAATTGGGTCGGGGTCAGGTAAAGCACGGTCGCCTTCGCCTGTTCCAGCATGGTCCGCTGACGGTCGGGGCGCATCCCGGCCAGAATATGAATGTCCGCGCCGGTATGCGCCGCCTCCAGCAGGGCATAAAGCGACAGGGAATGCACCAGATGGCCGAAAACGGCATAGGTGTCATCGGCGGTCAGGTTGAACCGCGCGCGGTTCACATCAAAGCTGGCGATCCACGAGGCGTGACTGCGACGGATGGATTTCGGGGTGCCGGTCGACCCCGAGGTCATACATTGGAAAAAGTGCGGATCGCCGGATATGTCTTGCGCGGCCTTCATCGCACCATCGGCCCCGATGCGGAACTCTTGCCCAAGCGCGATCGCGTGGCACAAGGCCGAAACCGCGCTTGCGGGTTCAAGCGCGGGTATGTCGCGAACGCGTATTGCATCCGGTACGGGAAGCGCATCCCCGGCACCATGCAGGTTCAGCCGCCGCCCGTTGGCATAGACGCCCGTGCCCTTGTGCCAAAGGAACCTGTCCGCCTTGTTCAACCTGCTGTCCGCCTTTGTGCCATCGACCTTGCGCGTCAAGGTCTGACGCATAGTAACAAGTCAATGCGGGCGTTGCCATTGCCGAACGTTACGGATCAAACGGGGGTAGGCAGGGCGACGCCGTATTTTTGCGCCGCCTCCGACAGGGACGGGATGATCGTGGGGTAAAGCGGCACGCCGTCGGTCAGGGCGGCGCGGCGGCGGGCCAGCCCCGCCTGTCCGGGCAGCCTGACGGCAGAGACGCCCGGTTTCGGCGTTGACGCAAGGCAGGCATCGGCAAGCCAGCCGGTCTGGCGCACAAAGGCGTCGCGGCCCCCGAAGGCATCGGGGTCATGGACTTGCACCGAGAAGGCACAGTTCGTTCCCTTCAGTGCATCGGCGCGGCCGATACCGGACAACCCTTGGGTCAGCGCCTCGACGTGCAGCGCCATGCCGTAGCCCTTTTGGCCGTGATCCGCACCGCCAGTGGGCAAAAGCGTGCCGCCGTGTTCAAGAACTTTGGGGTCTTGCGACGCTTTGCCGCCTGCGTCCATCAGCCAGTCTGCCGAAAACTGGCGGCCCTCGCGGATCAGGCGCTGGCTCATGTTGAAGGTGGTGACAGAGGCGGAAATGTCGATCAGGATCGGGTCGCCCGGCGTCGGAATCCCGTGCGCGACCGGGTTCGGGGTCATGACGCCTGTCACCCCGCCGAACGGCGCAACATGCGCGCCCGACGGGCTGGATGATGCGATGCTGACCATCAATCCGGCGTCAGTTGCCAGTGTCAGATAGGCCGCAAGCGCCCCGATATGATGCGCCCCGCCAACCGCGATGGTGCATGTGCCGTAGTCCACCGCACGGGTGCAGGCCAGGGTCATCGCCTGCTGAACCAGCCATGCGCCGGGCAGGCGGCGACCGTGCCATGCGACGGCGGCCCCCCGATCCGACAGGATGTCATAGGTGCCAGAGGGTGCCATGACCCCGTCGTCGATGGCCTGAAGATACCAGCCCGCCAAAGCAAGGCCGTGGGTGTCATGCCCCATCAGATCGGCCTCGACCAGATAGTGTGCGACAGGGGCGGCCAGCTTTTCCTCAAGGCCCGCAGCCTGAAACAGGTCCAGAGCGAAGGTCTCGAGCTGGGCCGCATGATAGCGGGGGGTATCCGGCAGATTGGTCATGGTCTGTCCTTTCGCGCAATCAGCCCTTCGCCGGTCAGCATCGCGGCCAGTTTGGCGGATTGCACCCCGGTCAACGGCCAGGCTGCGGGCGGGCGGGTCGGGCCGCAATCCATCCCCATCATGTGCAGCGCGGTTTTGACGCCGGTCACATTCGTGCCGTTCATTTCCTCGGCGCGGACCTCCTCGAAGGCGGTCATTCTGGCGATCAGGGCGCGGGCCTTGGTGTAATCGCCTGCCTCTAGTGCGGTGTGGATGGCCACCGAATGTTCCGGCCAGACGTTGATCAACCCGCTGGTAAAGCCGCGGGCGCCGACGGCATACAGCGGCGGTGCCCAGACTTCGGCAAGGCCACCGACCCAGATGATGCCAGGGTCGGTGGCGGCCATTGCCTCTGCCAGTCGCAGGGGGTTCGGGGTTGCCCATTTCACACCGATCACGCCTTCGACCTCTGTCAAAGCGCGGATCGCCGCCGTGCCGATGGCGTCGTTGCGCAGATATAGCATCAAGGGCAGCCCGTCGCCGGCTTCGGCAATGCGCGACACATAGTCGACCAGACCGCGGGGCGAGACAAAGGGATCGGGGGTTTGATGCACCATCAACGCCTCGGCCCCGGCCGACCGCGCCGTGCGGGCAAGGCGGCAGGCATCGTGAACGCTGCGACCGACACCGGCAACCAGGGGCACCCGTCCGGCGACATGGTCGATCATGCCGTGCATCGCGGTCTCGGCCTCGTCCATTGTCAGGCTGTAGAATTCGCCTGTGTTCCCGTTCGCAACCAGAATATGCACGCCGGCATTCACCGCGCGGTCGATCACCGGCTTCAACGGGCCGGTGTCCACTTTGTCGTTGCTGTCGAATGGCGTTACAAGAATGCCGGAGATGCCGGTCAGGGCCTGTCGGATGCGCATGATTTCGGGTGATCCTTATGGGGGGTGCCTTGGGTCTAGGGGGCCGGGAAACGGCTGTCCAATGCCAAAGAAGGCGCTACTGATACTGATTTCGTATCATTTCCGCCTCGATGATCCCGATGATGCGGGATTGCAGCAAAGTCGGTGCTTTTGGTCCGGTTGCAAGATAGAGGTCAGACCGCAGATCGTCGGGCAATTCTATGTCGCGGTAGCACAGATTGGCCATTTGCATCGACTGGCTGGAGGCCGGAACAAGCGCGGCACCCAGCCCCTCGTTCACCAGCGCCAGAACCGAATGGGTCTGGCTGACGGCCTGAATTTCCTTCGGAACGACCCCGCGAGAGCTGTAGAACCCATACAGCATGTCGCGCACAAAGCCTCCCCGTTCGGTGGAATAGCCGATCATCCCCAGATCGTGCAGGTCTTCGACGCACAGCGCATCCAGCGACATCAGCGGGTGGGTGCGCGGCAGGGCAAGGACAAAGGTTTCGCTATAGATCCGGGTCATGCGGACCGGCTGGTTCGAGCGGGGCAACCGCGTGATCCCCAGATCAAGCTTTCCCGACAGCAGCCCCTCGACCTGTTCATAGCTCATCATCTCTGTCAGTGTCAGGTGCACGCCGGGGATAGCCCTGGCCACGGCGGACACGATCCGCGGCAGAACCTCGATCGCGGCCGAGGGCACAAAGCCAAGCGCGATTGCGCCTGCCTCGCCCCGCTCTGCCTGCCGTGCGGCCAGCTTCGCGGCCTCTGCGCGGCGCAGGATGTCGGTTGCATCGAACAAAAAACTGGTGCCAGCGGCGGTCAACCGGACGCTTCTGTTGGTGCGGTCGAACAGCATGACCCCCAGCCGGTATTCCAGTTGCGCGATATGGCGGGACAGGGGGGGTTGGGTCATGTTCAGCCGTTTTGCCGCCCCGCGAAAGCTAAGCTCCTCGGCCACGGCAACGAAATATCGCAACTGGTTGATTTCGAACAGTGCAGCGGACATGGGCAGGCCTTTGCGCCGGGACATTTGTGTAATGTTGTTAATAAAATGCCCTAATGTAAAGTGGAATTCCCTTGAAATGCGCTGAAAATAAAGGAAAATGAAAAGGGTGTATGACAACTCGATTTGTCATGGTGTTATGGCTTGGAAGGCAGCATGTATGGCGGGCGTGAAATTGGTCATTCTTGCGGATGACTTGACAGGGGCGCTGGATGCGACGGGGCCTTTTGCCGCGCGCGGGCTGACCTGCGTTGTTGCGACCGGCGGGGGCGCCCTTGGCCGGGCCCTGGCGCAGAACGCGGATATCGTTGCGGTCAATACGGCCAGCCGTGATCTGTCAGAGACCGCCGCGCGACGCGCGATTGCCGACCTGCGCCCGATGTTGCCCGGTGGCGTCCGACTGTTCAAAAAGATCGACTCGCGGCTGAAAGGGCATATAGCGGCAGAGCTGCAAGACCTGGGGGCGGGGCCGATGCTGGTCATGCCCGCGATCCCTGCCTTCGGACGGGTCGTGACGGACGGGCAGCTTGGCGGGCATGGTGTCGATACGCCTATTGCGGTGCGCGGGGTTCTGGGCCGGCTTGCGCCATTGGCCGATATTCCCGACTGCCGCAGCGATGCCGATATGGATGCGGCGCTGGCGGATGCGGGTGGGCGATTGCTGGTGGGCGCGCGTGGTCTGGCCGAGGCGCTGGCCCGTGCGATGACCGGCCGGATTGACCCTGCGCCGCCGCCGCCCCTGCGTGGGCCTGTCACCATCGTCGTCGGGTCGCGCGACCCGATCACCATGGCGCAGGTCGACCGCCTGTCCGCGATGGGGATCGTGCCGGTTGCCGCCCCGAACGGTGCCGCGCCACCCGCCCGCGGCTGCCCCGCCGTAACGGTTGTTCAGGCGGTTGCGGGGGGCAGCGCGGCCAGCGGAACGGATGTGGGGCGCGCACTGGCCGCAAGCCTGATGGCGGGCTATGTCACGGGGCGGCGTGCGCTGGTGCTGACCGGCGGTGCCACGGCCGAGGCGGTGCTGGCGGGCATCGGGATTGACCTGCTGCATGTGCGGGGTGAAATACTGGACGGCCTGCCACTGTCAGAGGCGGGCACATTGCAGATCGTGACCAAATCAGGCGGCTTCGGGGACGCAGAAACATTGATCCGGCTAGCAGAGCAGGCAACAGGATGAAGGAGAGACAGGTGCAGGATGGACCCAACGCCCGTGCGAAACGCAAAAGCCTGAGCGAACAGGTGTTCGAGCGGATGCAGCGCGCGATCAAATCGGGCGCCTACAGCCCCGACGAACGCCTGCCAACGGAACACGAACTGGCGGCGGAATTCCAGGTGTCCCGCCCCGTGGTGCGCGAGGCATTGAAGCGGATGCGCGATCAGGGGTTCATCTATTCGCGGCAGGGGGCGGGCAGCTTTGTCCGCACGCTTGGCCTGAAAAAACCCTTGGGGTTCGGGCAGATGGAAAACATCGCCGATCTGCAACGGTGTTACGAATTCCGCCTGACGGTCGAACCGGAGGCCGCCGCCGCCGCCGCCGAACGGCATGACGACGACGCGCTGAAGGCGATCAAGGACGCGTTGCAACTGATGGGGGATGCCACCAGCCGCCAAAGGCATCGCGAGGACGCGGATTTCATGTTCCATCTTGCCATCGCGCGGGCCTCGAACAACCAGTATTTCGCCACCGCGATGGAGGCGCTGGAGGATCACATCGCCGTCGGGATGCAGTTTCACGGGCTATCGCTAAAGCTGACGCCGGACGGGTTGCGCCATGTCTACAACGAGCACGAGGCGCTGTTCACGGCCATTCGCGACCGCGACGCGGCGCGTGCGCGGACCTTGATGCGCGCGCACCTTGAAGGATCGCGCGATCGCCTGTTCGAGGGGCGCAGGCTCAGCATGACCTCGCAGATCGCGATGACCTAAAAGGCGGCGTGATAGATCGCCGCGACCTCGGTCACCGACATATCGCGGGGGTTGTTGTCCATCAGGCGGCGGATGCCGTGGGCCTCTGCGGCCCAGTCCTCCAGTTGCCCTTGGTCGGCGCCGTGGTTCGACAGGTGCATCTCGATCCCCAAGGACCGGCAAAACCCGTAGGCCGCGTCAAATCCGCCCTTGTCGTCCAGACCAAGCGCGCGCAGAATTTCGCCGGTCTTTTCATGGCGGACCGATGCGTTGAACGCAAGGACATGCGGAAAGATGATCGCATTCGCCAACCCGTGCGCAAGGCCAAGCCGCGTGCCCAAGGGATAGGCCAACGCGTGCCCCGCCGCCGTGTTCACCGGCCCAAGACACAGACCGCCGTAATAGCTGGCCAGCATCATGCCGGTGCGGGCCTCTGCATCCTGCCCATCGGCGACGGCGCGGCGCAGGTAGCGCCCGACAAGGCCGATGCCCAACCGGGCGTAGCCGTCGATCAGGTCATGCGCACGGATGTTGGTAAAGGCCTCGACACAGTGCGCCATAGCATCGACGCCGGTCGCTGCGGTCACGGCGGCGGGCACCGAAAACGTCAGCGCCGGGTCAAGAACCGCAAGATCGGCCAGCATCAGTGGGCTTTCGACGGCCATCTTTGCCCTGGTCGCAGTATTGGTGATCAGGGCGCGAATGCCGGCCTCTGACCCGGTGCCGGCTGTTGTTGCGATCTGCACAAGGGCGGCCCCCTTTCGGGCGACCTTGTTCGGGCCGACCACATCGGCAAGCGTCTGTTCGCTGTCCCACAGGACCGCCACCAGTTTCGCCACATCCATCACCGACCCGCCACCAAGCCCGATCACCAGATCGGGGCGGAACGCGCGGGCCACCGCCAATGCGTCGTCCAGCGCGGTCTCGTCCGGCTCTGGCGGGGTGGGACGGGCGATTTTCACCTCGCCGGTCAGACGCAACAGCGGCACCATCTGCGCCGTCTGCCCCGAGACGATGACAAGGGTGCGGGTCAGGCCCGCGGCTTTTGCCCAGTCCCCGACCCGTGTCGCGGCACCTGTGCCGATGTCCAGTTGTCTTGGTTGATGCAGCTGGATTGCCCTTGCGATACCTGCGCCCATGTTCCGGTCCTTTTTCATGTATCAGCCGCCAAGAGCCGCCATCGTGTTCCAGACATCGGCCCGCTCTGCGTCTGACAGCTCGATCAGCGGCGGGCGCACCCTAAGCCAGCCGTCGTCGCCGTATCTGCTGGCCAGCATCGTTTTGATCGTCGGCAGTTGGGTATAGCGATTGGACAGGTTGCGCATGTCGTTGATCCGGTCCTGCGCGGCCGCAACCTCAGCGGCGCGCGCCGGATCGTTCCAGCCGTCAAAGACGATGCGCAAATCGGCGGCCAGCAGGTTCGATGTGGCGGTGATACAGCCCGCGCCACCCGCCTGCATCAGCGGCAGCAACAGTGGATCGGCCCCCGCCAGAACGCTGAAATTATCAAACCGGGCCGCCATGGTTTTCATGTTTTCCATATCGCCGGAGCTGTCTTTTATCCCCGCCACGATACCCGGAAAGGCCTCCCGCAGGCGGGCGATCACGTCATGGGGAATGGCCACGCCGGACACTTGGGGGATGTGGTACAGGATCACGCGCAGGCGGTCGTTGCCAACCCCTTCGATGACCGAGGCAAAGGCGCGGTAAATGCCCTCGTCGCTGACGCCCTTGTAGTAGAACGGCGGCAGCAACAACACGGCGCGCACGCCCGCGTCAACCGCATGGCGGGTCAGAACGATTGTGTCAGTCACAGCGGTCTGCGCCGTTCCGGGCAGCATGTGCGCGGGGTCTATGCCCGCGTCTATCGCACCGTCAAGGATCGCCATCCGCTCTGCCAGACCAAAGGAATTCGCCTCTCCCGTGGTGCCAAGCAAGGCAACGCCGTCGCAGCCGTTGTCGATCAGGGTCTTGCAATGGGCGGCGAAATTTTTGATATCCGGCGCGCCGGCGGCGTCCAAAGGTGTTGCTGCGGCGCAAAAGACGCCACCTATATCAGAGGCTGTCATTGGTTTTTCCCTTCGCCCAATTTGCGTGCGTATGCAATGGCTTCGTGCAGGTTAAGATGGTTGGCAATGCCTTTGCCGGCGATGTCAAAGGCGGTGCCGTGATCGACCGATGTGCGGTCGATCGGCAGGCCAAGGCTGACATTCACCGCCGTGTCGAACGCGACCAGTTTGATCGGGATATGCCCCTGATCGTGATATTGCGCGACAACAAGATCAAAGCCGCCGGTGTAGGCCCGGTGAAACACCGTATCGGCGGAAATGGGGCCGACCACGTTGATCCCCTCGGCGCGGGCGGCGGCAACAGCGGGGGCGATATGGTCGTCGTCCTCGGTGCCGAACAGCCCGCCTTCGCCGCAATGGGGGTTGATGCCGGCGACGGCGATCCGGGGGTTGTCAAAGCCAAGGCGGCGCAGGTGCGCGTCGCCGGCGCGGATTGTCGCGATGATCCGCGTCGGCAGGGCGCGGGCGATGGCGTCTTTCAGGGCGACATGGGTCGAGACATGGATGACCTTCAGCCGCTCGGACGCCAGCAGCATGAATGCGCCCTTTGCGCCGGTCAAAGAGGTCAGCATGCCGGTGTGCCCGTCATAGTGGTGACCGGCGGCATTCAGCGCCTCCTTGTTGATCGGGGCGGTGACGATACAGCTGATCGTGCCCGCCTGCGCCGCGCGAACGGCGGCCTCGATGAACCGGAATGCGGCATCGCCCGCAACCGGGTCCAGCTTTCCCCATGGCAGTGGCGCGCCTTCGATCGGCAAGTCGATGACATGCGCACCGCCCGTGCCAAAGATGATATTCGCACCGGTCGCCGCGCGGGCCGCTTCGAGCGTTGGCAGGTTGCCGAAAACAACCGTGCGCGCCAGATCGGCGGGCGACATATCGGCCAGCGCCTTGACGATGATTTCCGGGCCGACGCCGGCGGGGTCGCCCATGGTGATACCAATGGTCATATGGTCTATGCTCCTGTCCAGCCGCTATCAAGGCGGACATATTTGATTGCGCGGCGGTGATAGGTAAAGGCCATATGCAGCGTGCCGTCCGGTGCCTGAAGCATCGACGGGTAGGACAATTCGTGGTTTTTGCCGTCCAGCGAGTTGTTGCTAAGGCAGGTGCCCGGCCCGTCCTCTATGCAGTGGCGTCGGGCGAAGGTCACGCCGTCGTCGGTTGAAATGCACAGCGTCAAAGGCGCACGCGGAACGCCCCAGACCGGGGTGCAGCCACCCTCGGCATCCTCGCGCGGGTCATCGCCCAGTTCGTCGTAGAGCGACACGCGCCGCTCTGCCGATGTTGCTGCAGAGACGGGGTTGCACAGCAGGGCGATCCGCCCGTCGATCAGCCGGATTGCGGCAATCGACGAGTTGTTGTTGGGAACATCGGTGGCCGCCGGGGCGGACCAGCTTTCGCCGCCATCAAGGCTTTCGGAACGAAAGACAAAATCGGCCTGACGGCGGCGGAAAAACGCGACCATGCGCGCGCCGTCCAGCGGCACTATTGTCATATGAACAGCCCCTGTCGAGTTCGGGACATCCACCGTTCTCCATGTCGCACCCGCGTCATTGGAAATGGCCAGAACCGAGGTGTCATGACGCCCGGTCCAGCGGCGGCCCGCCTGACTTTTGCAGCGGAACAGCGGCAGCAACCAGGCGCCATCGCCGCGCACAACGACCGGTGCGCGGACAAAGCTGCCCAAGGGCAGGGCAATCACCGCCGGATGCGCCAGATCATTCAACGCGCGGACGCGCAGCAGGCATTCATCCTGATTGCCGCCAGTCTGTGCCGTGTGGAACAGCAGGTGCCGCCCGTCGGGGGTGTTGAACAGGACGGGGTTCTGCTCGGACCGCTCCGGGTCGTCGCTCAACTGCTCGGGGGGCGTCCACCGGGTTGCGTCCTGTGTCAGAGTGCTTTGGTAGATCGAGATGTCGGACTTCCCCTCCAGCGTGCCACCGAACCAGACGCAGGACAATGTGCCTGCGTCGTCCAGCGACAGGAACGCGGCATGGTTCTGCACCTTGGGCGAGGGCAAAAGCGCCCCCGATCGCGGTGCGCCCAGTGTGGTGCCTTGTCCGGCTATCTGGCCGGTCATGCCCTTTTCAATCTCGTCAATCTGCACGGGGAATCCGTTTCTTTTGGGGTCCAGGTTGGGTTGATCATTCATCCGTTTGTAAAAAGTTGTCAAGTTGCTTGATTGCCGAATTTTGCAATTTAAATCACTATTATTACAAAAATATAAGAAAAACAAATGCTTGAACAAGCATGAGTTTTCTATATCAAAATAAGAAATCATTTTGTTGACAAATGTGGTGCGAATGGAAGATGGTCTGGTCAATGGGTTAACATATGCCCGTATCAACCGGAGCTCGGGGATGGCTGCGCCAACAGGCACTGCAAAGATGCACAGACGGGCGGCATTGCTCGGGGTTGTGTTCATGCTTCTGGCGGCGACGCTGAATGCCTGCGACGCGATCATCGTGCGGCTGTTGGCCCATCAGGTGCACCCTTTCGTCATCGCCTTTTTCCGCAGCCTGTTCGGGCTGATTGTGGTGCTGCCCTGGATACTGAGGCGTCGCGCGATGCTGACATCGTCCTATCGCACATTGCATGTCGTGCGCGCCGCGCTGAAGCTGGTGTCGCTGGTCGCGTATTTCGCGGCCTTTGCGGCGGCCCCTTTGGCGGACGTCACCGCGATCATGTTCACGGCACCGATCTTTCTGACGGTGGGGGCTGTTGTGTTTCTGGGCGAACGCCTGACCGTACCGCGTCTTCTGGCGGTTCTGGCGGGGTTCATCGGGGTGCTTTTCGTTATTCGTCCGGGGCAGGGCGGGATCTCTCCTGCGTTGGTCTATGCGCTGATCGGGGCGGCGGTGACGGCGGGAATCCAGTTGATCCTGAAACGGATGTCGGGCCGCGACAGCGCCGAGACGCTGGTGGCCTGGAACCTGATCGCGATGGTGCCGCTTGCGCTGATACCGGCGCTGGTTTTCTGGACGCAGCCGACACCGGCACAGCTTGGCCTTTTGGCAATTCAGGGTGCGTTTGGCGCGCTTAACATGATGCTGGTCACGCGGGCGCTGGGGCTGGCCGATGCCTCGTTCCTTGCGCCGCTGGATTTCGTGCGCCTGCCCGCCGTGGCGATCCTGGCCTTTTTATTCTTCGGAGAGGTGGCCGGCATTGAGACCTGGGTTGGTGCGGGGGTGATTTTCACCGCGACACTGATCGTCGCCGGAAGCGCGCGATGGTCGCGTGGGCGGGACCCCACGTTGTAAGGCGTCCAGATAGGACGTTCGGGCGCCATGATGTAGCCCAGTGATACAGGGGAGCAGAGGACTGATACCGAAAAAGTATCATATTGCATCAAAAGAAATTCGTGATCGCCGATTAAATATATTAATATATAAGGAAGTTCCGAGGCGATCACGTAGATGATTCCGAATCAGGAATGAAAGACGGATGTGCGCAGCTGCACCGTTTTCAAGAAAGAAGCTGCTAGAATAGGGAGGACTAAACATGCGAAATCTGACCGCATCACTATTGGGAACCACCTTCGCCTTGGCGATGGCCGTGCCTGTGTTTGCACAGGATACGGGCGTAACAATCGTTCTGAACGAAGAACTGGAAACAGTAGAGCCCTGCATGGCGTCGCAGTCGAACATCGGCCGCGTCATTTTGCAGAATATATCCGAAACCATGACCGTGCTGGACCCCGCCGAGGGTTTGCAGGCCAAGCTTGCCGATAGCTGGGAGTCGACCGACGGCGGAACATGGCGGTTTCACCTGCGCCCCGACGTGACCTTTTCCGACGGCAGCGCATTCGACGCGGGCGACGTGAAGCATTCGATCGAACGCACGCTCAGCGACAAGATTTCCTGCGAGATCGGCGCTAAATACTTTGGCGGTATGACCATCACCGCCACCGTGGTCGACGACATGACCATCGACATTACATCGGACCCGGCGCAGCCTATCCTGCCGCTGTTGATGTCCACCGTCACCATCGTTCCGGCAGAAACGCCGATCGAGTTCACCCGCAATCCCATCGGCACAGGACCATACGAGCTGACCGCGTGGAATGCAGGGCAGAACATCATCCTGTCGCGCCGCGATGGGTATTGGGGGGCGGAACCCGCCGTCAGCCAGGCGACCTATCTGTTCCGCTCTGACGATGCTGTGCGGGCTGCAATGGTCGCAACCGGAGAGGCGGACATTTCGCCGCTGATTTCCGAACTGGACGCGACCAACCCCGCGACGGACTTTGCCTATCCGAACTCTGAAACCACCTATCTGCGGGTCGATCACAGCATCGCGCCTTTGGATGACGTGCGGGTGCGCAAGGCGATGAACATGGCCGTTGACCGCGAGGCATTGCTGGGAACGCTGATCCCCGCAGACGCCATTCCTGCCACCGCAATGGTTCCGCCATCGACCATCGGCTGGAACCCAGACCTGACGCCAGCCGCGTTCGACGTCGAGGGTGCCAAGGCGCTGCTGGCCGAGGCAAAGGCTGATGGTGTCCCTGTCGATACCCAGATCACGCTGATCGGGCGCACCGGGAACTTTGCCAATGTCACCGAGGTGATGGAGGCGGTGCAGGCGATGTTCCAGGATGTCGGGTTCAATGTGAAACTGGAAATGCACGAGGTTGCCGAATGGATCGACCTGTACTCCCGGCCCTTCGCCGAGGATCGCGGCCCAAGCCTTGTCGCGGCGATGCATGACAATGCCAAGGGCGATCCTGTGTTCTCGATGTTCTTCAAGTATGCGTGCGAGGGACTTCAGTCCGGTATGTGTGACCCGAAGGTTGACGAGATGATTGCTCAGGCAACGTCCGCCACCGGCGACGAGCGTAGTGCGCTTTGGAAAGAGCTGATCGCGTATCTGCACGAAGAAACGGTTGCCGATGTCCTGCTGTTCCACATGGTTGGCTTCAGTCGTGTCAGCGAGCGTCTGGACTTTGTTCCGACAATTGCGACAAACAGCGAATTGCAGCTGTCGCAGATCAAGTTCAAGTAAACCTTTCGACGGGGGCGGTGCGCCGCCCCCTTCACCCGACCGATCAAGGGGGAGCGATCAGTTGAGAAAATTCCTGGGAAAGCGGGCCGGTGCCAGCGCCCTTTCATTGCTGGTGCTGATTGTGCTGGTGTTCTTTCTATCCCGTCTGACAGGCGACCCGACCGCGCTGTATCTGCCCGTTGATGCCAGCCTTGAAAGCCGCGAGCAGTTTCGGGAAATCAATGGCCTGAACGACCCGCTGCTGGTCCAGTTCGGCCGCTATGCCTGGGATGTTCTGCATCTTGATTTTGGCCAGTCGATCCGCAAGGCGCAGCCCGCGTTGGAGGTCGTCTTGCAGGCGTTCACATGGACCCTGACGCTGGCCGCCTTGACGATGGCCCTTGTGACCGTCGCCGCGATTATCGTCGGGTCGATTGCCGCATTTCAGGTTGGCAAGACGTTTGACCGGGTCGCGACCTTTGTGTCGCTGATCGGCGCGTCCGCCCCGGATTTCTGGATTGCCATCGTGGCGATCGTGCTGTTCTCGGTGAACCTTGGCTGGTTGCCGACCTCCGGCACGGGCTCGGTCTGGCACTGGGTGCTGCCGGTGTCCGTCCTGTTCATCCGGCCATTCGGGCTGATCCTTCAGGTGGTGCGCGGGTCGATGATTTCCGCGCTGTCCTCTGCCTATGTGAAAACCGCGCGGGCCAAAGGCGTGCGTGCGCGCCCGATCATCTTTATCCACGCCCTGCGCAACGCGATGCTGCCGGTGATCACGGTGATCGGCGATCAGGCGGCGGGTATGCTGAACGGCGCTGTCGTGGTCGAGACGATTTTCGGATTTCCCGGCGTTGGCAAGCTGATGATCGATTCCATCCTGCAACGGGATTTCACCGTTGTTCTGGCCGCCATCATGGTAACCGCGATTGCCATTTTCCTTATGAACCTGCTGATCGACATCGCCTATGCGGTGCTTGATCCCCGCATCCGGTATTAGGCAATGACAATGACTGACAGCACGACCCCTAAAACCGAAACCGTTTCCGCCACCCGCCAGATCTTGCGGATGCTGTGGAACGACAAGTTCGCCCTTGTCGCCGCAATCTTTCTTTGCGTCGTCGTCCTTTGCGCCATTCTGGGGCCATGGCTGCTGGATGACGCGGCGACCAAACAGAACCTGCGCGGGCGCAATTCCGCCGTTTTCGATGTGTCCCGCGGCTGGCTGTTTGTGCTGGGCGGCGATGCCCTTGGCCGGCCCTTGCTGGCGCGGATCATCGTGGCATCGCGCAATACGATGATGGTTGCCGCAGGCGCGGTCGCCATCTCGATGCTGGTTGGCAGCGCCCTTGGCCTGATCGCCGGATATTCGCGCACGCGGGCCAGCCAGATCATCCTGCGGCTGGCCGATGTCATCATGTCCTTTCCGTCACTTTTGCTGGCGGTGATCGTGCTTTACATGCTGTCGCCGTCGGTAGGGAATATCATTCTGGTTCTGGCGATCACACGCATACCGATCTATCTGCGCACGACGCGGGCAGAGGTGCTGGAGGTGCGCGAGCGGATGTTCGTTCAGGCCGCCCTTGTCATGGGCGCGTCGGACCGGCGGATCATTTTCCGGCATATCCTGCCGATGGTTCTGCCCACGTTGCTGACCATCGCCACGCTGGACTTTTCGTTCGTGATGCTTGCAGAATCCTCGTTGTCATTTCTGGGCATCGGCATCCAGCCGCCGGAAATCACATGGGGCCTGATGGTGGCGCAGGGGCGGCCCTATCTGACGAACGCATGGTGGCTGTCGTTCTGGCCGGGCCTTGCGATCATCCTGACAACCCTTAGCCTGAACCTTTTGTCGAACTGGATGCGCGTCGCGCTTGATCCGGTGCAGCGCTGGCGGCTGGAAATCGGAGGCAAGAAAAATGGCTGAACACCTGTTGGAAGTGCGCGACCTGTCGGTCGAGTTTCACACCGTGCATGGCATCGTTCCGGCGGTTCGAAATGTCAGCTGGTATCTGGACAAAGGCGAGACGCTGGCCATTCTGGGCGAAAGCGGATCGGGGAAATCGGTGTCCGCCTCGGCGATCATGAACCTGATCGACTGTCCCCCCGGGGACATCACCAGTGGTGAAATCCTGTATAACGGCGACGATCTGTTGCAGATGCCGAAAGAGGCCCGTCGCGCGATAAACGGTGCAAGGATCGCGATGATCTTTCAGGATCCGCTGGCGCATCTGAACCCCGTCTATACCGTCGGCTGGCAGATCATCGAGATGATGACGACCCACGGCATGCCCGCCCCGCAGGCCAAAGAACGGGCGCTTGAGCTGCTGAACCGCGTCGGTATTCCCGAACCGGAAATCCGCATGAACGCCTATCCGCACCAGTTTTCCGGCGGACAGCGGCAACGCCTGATGATCGCGATGGCACTGGCGTTCAAGCCCGACATCCTGATCGCGGACGAGCCGACAACCGCGCTTGACGTGACGGTGCAGGCGCAGATTCTGGAGCTGTTGAAAGAGTTGCAGCTGGAAACCGGGATGGGGCTTTTGCTGATCACCCATGATCTGGGTGTCGTTGCCGAAATCGCCGACCGCGTTGTGGTGATGAACGCCGGAGAGATCGTCGAGACCGGCGCTGCGGCACAGGTCTATGCCAACCCGCGCCACCCCTACACCAAACGCCTGATCGGGGCGGCCCCCGGCAAGGGCCAGATGGCGAGCACCGCCAGACCCCATGACGAGCCGCTGCTGCGGCTGGAGAATGTGGGCAAAACCTATGGCCAGTTCGACGCGCTGAAAGGCGCCAGCTTTTGCGTGATGGAGGGCGAGACGGTCGCGATTGTCGGCGAAAGCGGGTCCGGCAAATCGACACTGGCCAAGACCTTGTTGCGGCTGGAAGAGCCGACAGCGGGCGCCGCATTCTACAAGGGGCGCGATCTGTTCGCGATGTCCCCGAAAGAGATGTTCGCGATCCGCCGCGAGATTCAGATGGTGTTTCAGGACCCGGCGCAATCGCTGAACCCGCGCATGTCGGTCTATGACCTGGTCTCTGAGGCATGGGCGATCCACCCCGACATTCTGCCAAAGGAAAAGTGGCGCGACCGCGTGGCGGAACTGTTGATGCAGGTCGGCCTGACCGCAGAACACGCGCACCGCTATCCGCACCAGTTTTCCGGCGGCCAGCGTCAGCGGATCGCCATCGCGCGGGCGCTGGCGCTGGAACCCCGGCTGATCGTCTGCGACGAGGCCGTATCCGCGCTGGACGTGTCGATACAGGCGCAGGTGATCGAGCTGTTGGACGGTCTGCGCCGCGATCTGGGGCTGTCGTATATCTTTATCGCCCACGACCTGCCCGTGGTGCGTGATTTTGCCGACCGCGTGGTGGTGATGCAGGGGGGCCGCATTGTCGAGGAAGGCCCCGTGCGCCAGATTTTCGACGACCCCCGCGAAACCTATACCCGCGATCTGTTGGCGGCCAGCCTTGACCCCGATCCGGTGGTGCAGGCGGAACGCCGTGCGAACCGACGCAAGAAGGACCTGACCCCCGCATGAAACCCGACGTTCTTGTCTACTATCCGACCCGCGCCCGCCAGATGGAAATGCTGGAGGCCCGCTATACCTTGCACCGGCTGGACCTTGCCGCCGACCCCGACGCCCTGCTGGCAGAGGTCGGCCTCCGCTGCACCGCGATGGTGACCAACGGGCACCGCGTACTGGACCGCGCCTTGCTGGCAAAGCTGCCGAACCTGAAAATCGCCGCGTCCTCCAGTGCCGGATATGACACGATGGATGTCGCGGCCTGCACCGAGCATGGCGTGACCATCACCAACACCCCCGATGTGCTGACCGACGATGTCGCCGATATTGCGCTGCTGTTGCTGTTGGCGACGCGACGCAAATTGATCGTCGGGGATCGTTGGGTGCGGTCCGGCGACTGGGGCCGCAACGGGCCTCTGCCGCTGACCTCTGCGACCGCCGGCAAGCGTGTGGGTATTGTCGGCCTTGGCCGTATCGGCCGCGCGATTGCACATAGGTGCGAGGCGCTGCGGCTGGAGGTCGGATACACCGGACGCAGCCGAAAACCCGACACCGCGTATGCGTTCTTTCCCGATCTGGTCGAGTTGGCGCGCTGGTCCGACATATTGGTGATCGCGACAACCGGCGGCGCCGACACGCAGGCGCTGGTGGGGGCGGCGGCGATCGCGGCGCTGGGGCCGGAGGGCACGCTGATCAACATTGCACGCGGCACCGTGGTGGACGAACCCGCGATGATCGCGGCGTTGCAGTCGGGTGGGCTGGGGGCTGCGGGTCTTGATGTGTATCTGAACGAGCCGACCCCCGATCCGGCCTTTGCCGCAATGGACAACGTTGTTCTTTATCCGCACCATGCCTCGGGCACGTTCGAGACACGCAATGCGATGGCGCAGCTTGTAGTTGACAACCTGTCTGCATACTTCAGCGGCAAGCCTCTGTTGACGCCCGTCAACGGAGAGATCCAAAGGTAGCTGTTCCATGACATCGACATTCGGGTATTTTCGCTGGGCCTTTGCCATCACGGCATCGGGTCTGGTTCTGGCGTTCTGGCTTGGCTGGCAAACCACCGGCTCACTTGCGGGCGCCCTTTCTTTTCTGGTGATCGGGTCTGTGCTGGCCATGCTTGAAATTTCGTTGTCGTTCGACAATGCGATTGTCAATGCGAACAAGCTGAAAGATATGACGCCGCTGTGGCAGCGCCGGTTCCTGACATGGGGCATCCTGATTGCCGTGTTCGGGATGCGGATTGTGTTTCCGCTGTTGATCGTCGCGGTCGCGGCGCATATAGGGCCGATTGCGGCGGTGAAACTGGCGGCGACCAACCCCGCCGAATATTCTCGGATCATAGGCGAGGCGCATCTGTCGATTTCGGCGTTTGGCGGCACGTTCCTGATGATGGTCGGGCTGACCTATTTCGTGGACGAGGGCAAGGAGGTGGACTGGATCCGCGCGCTGGAACGCCGGTTGCGTCAATGCGCGTCTATCCGCGGGCTGGAAATCGGGTTTGTGCTGATCCTTGTGCTGGGCTTTGCAATGGCGCTGCCCGATGCGGACGCGCTGACCTTCCTGTTCGCGTCGCTGTTCGGGTTGCTGGCGTTTCTGGCGGTCGATATGCTGGGGCGCGTTCTGGACATGAGCGAAGAGGCGCGCGACGTGACGCGGGCCGGGGGCTTGGGCGCGTTTCTGTATCTGGAGGTGCTGGACGCGAGTTTCAGTTTCGACGGCGTGATCGGGGCCTTTGCCCTGACGCAGAACCTGTTCCTGATCGCGATCGGCCTGGGCATCGGGGCGATGTATGTGCGGTCAATGACGATCATGCTGGTCGAGCGAAAGACGCTGGCACAATTCCGCTATCTGGAACATGGTGCCTTCTATTCGATCCTTGCACTGTCGGTGATCATGTTCGCGCAATCCCTGCTTCATGTGTCAGAATTCGTGACGGGCACTCTCGGGGTCGGGCTGATTGGTCTCTCGCTTTGGTCCTCGATCAGTTACAATCGCAGGGCCGAAAACCTGTAGGCCATCGCGACCGCCCCTTTTGACCCGGAAATCATATGTTTGCTTCGGTCCCTTATTCGTCCCGCGGCCTTGCTCTTTCGCTGATCGCCGTTATGGCATTCGAGCTTTTGGCGCGGCTGACCGGGGTCGAGGTGTTCCGCTGGGTCGCCTGGGGCTGCGCGGGTCTGGTTGTGCTGGGCGCGCGCCGCCGTCTTGGCCTGCGCGAGGGCTATCTTTTGACCCTGTGCGTTGCACTTGTCGCCGTCGCGGTAACTCTTCATCCGGCCCCGGTCTCGGTCCTTGCATCGGCGCTGGACCAGGCCAGCTTTCTGATGGCGTTCATCCTGCTTCTGGGGCTCCTGCACGAGGCGGCGTCGACCTCTCCTTCGGTCGCGGCCTGTGGTGAGTATCTGACCCGCCAGCCCCCCGGCCGCAGGTATTACGCGTTGAACGCTGGCACGGCAGCGATGGCGGTTTTGTTCAACATCGGTGTTGTCAGTTTTCTGGTCCCGTTGATCCAGCGCGGCATTGAAACCGCGACGCCCGGTGATCCTCTGAACCCGATCCGCGAGCGGCGGCAGATTTCGGCGATGCTGCGCGGATTTGCGTGGTGCGTCGTCTGGTCGCCCACCGCGATTGCGCCGCTTGCCTTGGTCGAACTGATCCCCGGCACCAACCGCCAATTGTGGATTTTTCTTGGACTGGCGCTGTTCGTGGGGGTGATGTTTCTGGGCGCGTTAGAGGACATGTGGCGGTTTCGGTCCTACAGGCCGGCGATTGTGCGGCAGGCGCCGCTGTTCCCGACGGGGGCCTATCTGCGGTTCGCGATGGCCTGCGTCTGGCTGTTCGCGATGACGGGCGCGGTGGCGTGGCTTGCCGGGGACACGATCATTTTCGGGTTGATGGTGTCTTGTCCTGTCATGCTGGTCGGCTGGATCGTGGCCCAACAGGGCGGGGCTGGACCGGCAGAGCGTCGCGCGGCCCTGTCGCGCCTGTCGGGCATCGCCTTCGAGAACCTGCCAAAAGCGGCCCCCGTTGCCGTGACCCTTGCCTGTTCCGGTTTTGTGGGCCGTGCCGCTGCCGCCCTTATCCCCGCGCAAAGCGTTGCTGCCGTGCTGGGGCTGGACGCGATGCCGGATTTCGTCTTGCTGTCGATTCTGCCTGTCGCATTGTCGGTGTTCAGCCTTTTGGCGCTTAGCCCGATCATGATGGCGGTGTTTTTCGGAAGCCTGTTCGGCAGCCTTCCGGTTATGCCAGCCGATCCGACATTGATCGCCCTGTCGATTTCCTGCGGCTGGGCGGTGTCGATGACGTTTTCACCCTTTGCCACGGTGGTGTTGCTGACCAACCGCGTCGGCGGCATTCCCGGACGAACACTGACCTGGGGCTGGAACCTAGGGTTTTCGGCTGCCGTGGTGCTGGCGCTAGTGCCGGTGTTCTGGGTGTTGACGGGCGGGCAATAGACGGATCAGCCGGTCTTGAAAAAGTCCGGGTATTTTGCCTTAAGCTGGTCCACGCGGCTGACCGTCTGGCTAAGGTGCTGGCGGATCGCGGCAACGGCGGCTTCGGGGTCGCGCGCCTCCAAAGCGGCGACAATAATCTTGTGATCCTCGACGATCCGCTTGATCTTGCCTTCGCCCGGCAGATCCAGTCGCCGCACCCGGTTCAGGTGACCGGACTGGGCCCGCAGGACCGCGTGCAATCCGGCCTGACCGGCGCCGGCCATCAGGGTCTGGTGGAACACCTCGTCAAGTTCCTGGAAACTGGTGATTTCGTCGGGATTTCCCGCCAGCGCCTCTTGCATCATGATGATGGTTTTCAGGCGGCTTAAAACCGTGTCGGGGCAGTGTTGCGCAAGGTGGCGCAGGATTTCGGCCTCGACCGCGACGCGCAGGAAATGCGCCTCGTGGATTTGATCGGCGTCGATGCGGGTGACGATGGTGCGCGACTGCGGATAGATTCTGACCAACCCTTCCGCCTCAAGGCGTTGCATCGCCTCGCGGACGGGGGTCTGGCTGACATCGTATTGCTTTGCCAGTTCCGTGCGCGACAGGACCGCGTCCGGCGGCAGCTGCAAACTGATGATGCGCTGGCGCAGGTGATCAAAGGTGCGGGACACGGCAGAAACACCCGCCGACGATCTGTCTGCGTCGCCAAACCGGTCCATAACTGTCGCAATCGGGTTGCCCATATTCATCATGCCCATTCCCTACATCAGCCAGAGCCAAGATCAAGCCCCCACGCCATTTTCAATATAGGGTAGAAAATCGTTTGCGACAACTAAAACACTAATATATAAGAACGTCATCACCAGAGGGCGGTGCGCGTTCCGGTGGAAAACCATAATCAGGAATGTCTGGGAGGACGTCATGAAAAACAACGGGTTCAAAGGATTTGCCAAAGCTGCAGTTGCCGCAGTTGTGCTGGGAATCGCCACTGCTGCCGCAGCGGATGCCAAGACGCTGAAGGTGCAGACAAGCTCGACCGCCAGCCATTTTACCCTGGCATTTCTGAACGAGAACTGGGTGCCGAAGCTGAAAGAAATGACCGGCGGATCGCTGGAAATCGAATTTCTGCCCATCGGCGCCGTTGTTCCCCATCGCGAAACACCCGAGGCCGTGGCCATGGGCATCCTTGACGGTGACCTGACGTCGATCAACTATTTCGCCGGCAAAGATGCAGCATTCGCGTTGATGGGCGACCTGATTGCGGGCTACGACAGTGCCGACCAGATCCAGACATTCTGTGCCAACGGCGGCGGCAAAGAGATGCTGCAAAAGCTGTATGATGCCTATGTTCCCGGCATCCATGTGGTCGGTTGCGGCGCTTACGCCCGCGAGGCGTTCGTGTCCAAGGTGCCGATCCGCGGCGTTGCGGATTTCAAGGGTATCAAGGTCCGCTCGCCCGAGGGTCTTGCCGCTGACGTGTTCAGGCGCGCCGGTGCGGCCCCAGTGTCGTTGCCCGGCTCCGAGGTTTACACCTCGTTGGAAAAGGGCGTGATCGACGCGGCTGACAACTCTGCCTACGCGAACAATGACGCAAACGGTCTGCACAAGGTTGCCAAATTCCCGATCTTCCCCGGCATCCATTCGACCCCGATCCTTCAGTTCACTGTGTCGCAGTTGGCATGGGACGCGATGACACCCGCAGAGCGCACCTCGCTGGAGGTCTGGTATGTCGCGGCCTACAACGACATGCGCCGTGTGGTTGACATGGAAGACCGCGCATTGGTCGCCCGTGACAAGGCGGCAGGCGATATCGAAGTGATCGACTGGCCACAGGAAGACCGCGATGCGTTCCGCGTTATCGCCGTGGACGCATGGGAGGCCTTTGCCGCCTCTTCCGATCTGGCCAAGGAAACCTACACCGCGCACATCGACTTTATGAAAACGGCCGGTTTGCTGAAGTAATCCGCCACCGACCGCGCCCCAAGCCGGGCGCGGTCACCCGCCTGCCGGAGCGACCCGATCCGGCGCGAAATTCAACTTCAGATAGTCGGACCGCGACGCTGCGCCTTGCAGGTGCACCGCAATGATCCAGAGGGCCAGGCCATGTCTAACGACACCATGACCATTGACGACGCCAGCATAGACCTTGCTGCAGACGATCCGCTTCACGAAGGGAACGGACCCGCTGCCGGGGACTATACAATCATTGACCATATCAGCCATTTCTCTGGCCTGGCAATTTCGGTCATCTACATATTTGCGGCTGGGGCCACCTTGTGGGAGGTCGTCGCGCGGTATGCGTTCGATGCGCCAACGCTTTGGGCATTCGAACTTGTGATGGTATTGTGCGCTACCGCCTGGATGGGGTCTGCGGGCTACATCACAATGAAAGAGCGCCACATCGGGATCACCGTATTCCATTCTATCGCCACCCCCAAGGTGCGCTGGTGGCTTGATGTGTTTGCGGCCATCGTCGGGGTTATCGCGCTGTTCCTCTTGCTGGCGGATGCCAGCCACCGCGCCTATCTGTCCATCGCGATGATCGAGCGCACCGGATCGGCGTTCAACGCGCCGATGCCGATGATGCTGAAATCGGCGCTGATGGTCGGTGGGTTCATGTATCTTGCGCAGTTGACGGTAAACCTGCACCGGCTGGCGACAGGCGCGTGGCGGATGGTCGTCAAGGGCACCGCCCTGCTGATGGTCATCTACTTTGTCTCGGCGCTTTTGGCCTTTGTCATGGGCGCGGACAGCGCGGCGGGCATGCTGTCGGGTTGGTTCAGCGGCATCGGCGCGGCGCTTGACCCCAGCCCCGCGCTGGACATGCGCAGTCACTCGCTTGGCTTCATCTCGTTGATCATGGTGCTGATCCTTGTCGCGCTGATGATGACGGGTATGCCCCTTGGCATTGTGACGCTGATCGTCTCTGTCATCATGGCGGTGGCGTTCTTTGGCCCGCGCGGTCTGTACCTTGTCTCGACCAATGCTGCGGGTCTGCTGGAGCATTACTCGCTGGTTGCGATCCCGTTCTTTGTACTGATGTCCGCCATTCTGGAACGCGCGGGCATTGCCGAAGATCTGTTCGATGCGATGTCGATCTTTGCCGGAAACCTGCGCGGTGGCGTCGCGGTTCAAACTGTCGTTGTGGCGGTCATTCTGGCGGCGATGTCCGGGGTGATGGGCGGAGAGATCGTGATGCTGGGCCTTGTGGCGCTGCCGCAGATGTTCCGCCTTGGCTATGACCGCAAGCTGACCATCGGCCTGATCTGCGCATCCGGTGCGCTGGCCACGCTGATCCCGCCGTCGATCATCATGATCGTTTACGGGCTGTCAGCCGAAGTCGGCATCGGCGATCTGTTCATGGCGGGTGCCGTTCCGGGCATGATGCTGGCGGTGTTCTACGCGGTTTATGTGTTGATCCGTGTGAACCTGAACCACTCGCTTGCGCCGACGGCGGCAGAGGTGGCGCAGATCACCGGCGTTGAAAACAAACTGAGCCGCGAGCGTATGATCGCGGTCGTCATGTGCGTCATCCTGATCGCCAGTGTGATGGGGTCGATCTATGCCGGTATCGCATCGGTCACCGAATCCGCCGCGCTTGGCGTGGTCGGGTCGATCTTTGTGGCGGCGGTGCGCAACCAGTTCAAATGGTCGGTCCTGCAACCCGCGCTGGTCGGGTCGATGGCCACGGTCGGCACGATCATCTGGCTGGTGCTGGGGGCGGTGTCTTTCGTCGGCATCTTCAACCTTGTCGGTGGCGGGCAGTATATGCGCGACATCTTCCTTGGGCTGGGTCTGTCGGCGATGGGCACCATCATCCTGATGATGGCGGTTCTGGTCGTTCTGGGCACGTTCATGGAATGGATCGCGATCGTCTTTATCACGGTTCCGGTTTTCGCCCCCGTGGTGGTCACTTTGGCCCCCGAACTGGGGCTGACGCCGGATCAGGCAAAGATCTGGTTCGGCATCCTGTTCGTGATGAACATCCAGATCTACTTCCTGTCGCCGCCCTTTGGGCCCGCCTGTTTCTGGTTGAAATCCGTCGCCCCCAAGGACGTGACCCTGCAAGAGATCTTCATGGCGGTTCTGCCCTTTATCGCGATCCAGATTTTCGGTCTGTTCCTTGTCGTGATGTTCCCGCAAATCGCACTGTGGCTTCCCGAAGCTCTGGCACACTAAGGAGAATTCCAATGATTGGACGCGACAGCAACGATGACATGAACGGCTACGGCCTTTGGCCCTATGTGGCGGGGGTCTGCATCGCCGGCGCCATCATCTTCATCATGTTCTATTTTGCGAAAAGTATCGGATAAGCGTTATGAAAAAGGAATACAAAGACCTGCGCTCTGCACGGTGGATGGCACCCGATGACCTGCGGTCGTTCGGCCACCGGTCCCGCACCATGCAGATGGGTTTTGGCCCTGAAGACTGGGAGGGCAAGCCGATCATCGCCGTGATCAACACCTGGTCCGAGGCCCAGCCCTGCCATATGCATTTTCGCGACCGCGCCGAATGGGTGAAACGCGGCATCCTGCAACGGGGCGGTTTCCCGATGGAGCTGCCAGCGCTGTCGCTGTCCGAGAATTTCGTGAAACCGACGACAATGCTGTACCGCAACCTGCTGGCGATGGAGGTCGAGGAACTGCTGCGCAGCCATCCGATCGACGGCGCGGTTCTGATGGGCGGCTGTGACAAGACGACCCCCGGTCTGGTGATGGGCGCGGTCAGCATGGGCATTCCCTTTGTCTATCTTCCCGCCGGCCCGATGCTGCGCGGGAACTACGCGGGGCAGGTGCTGGGGTCTGGCACCGACGGGTTCAAATACTGGGACGAACGCCGCGCGGGCACCATATCAAAGGAACAGTGGACCGGCATCGAGGGCGGCATCGCCCGCAGCTATGGCCACTGCATGACGATGGGCACCGCCAGCACGATGACCGCAATCGCCGAGGCGATGGGGCTGACGCTGCCCGGTGCGTCGTCCATTCCCGCCGCCGATGCGAACCACCAAAGGATGAGCGCGGAATGTGGCCGCCGCATCGTCGAGATGGTCTGGGACGATCTGACCCCCGACAAGATCATCACCCGCGAGGCGGTGGACAATGCCGTGACCGTCGCGATGGCCACCGGCTGTTCCACCAACGCCATCATCCACCTGATCGCCATGGCCCGCCGCGCCGGTATCCCGCTGGAACTGGACGACCTTGACCGCATCGGCCGCACGACGCCCGTGCTGGCCAATGTGCGGCCCTCGGGCAAGGGTTACCTGATGGAGGACTTCTTTTACGCGGGCGGGCTGCGCGCCCTGATGAAACAGATCGAGCCAAAGCTGAGCCCGAAGGCGATTACCGTCACCGGCCGGCCATTGGTCGAAGGTCTGGACGCCGTGCAGGTCTTCAATGACGACGTGATCCGCCCGCTGTCCAATCCCGTGTACCACGAGGGAAGCCTTGCGGTGCTGAAGGGCAATCTGTGCCCGGACGGCGCGGTGATAAAGCCCGCCGCCTGTGATCCGAAGTTCCACAAACACAGCGGTCCCGCATTGGTGGCGAACAGCTACGCCGAGATGAAAACCATCATCGACGACCCCGATTATCCGATGACGCCCGACACGGTTCTGGTGCTGCGCAACGCGGGGCCGCAGGGTGGGCCGGGGATGCCGGAATGGGGCATGATCCCGATGCCGAAGGCGCTGTTGAAAGACGGTCACCGCGATATGGTGCGCCTGTCGGATGCGCGGATGTCGGGCACGTCCTTTGGGGCCTGTGTGCTGCATGTGGCGCCAGAGGCCTATATCGGCGGGCCGCTGGCGCTGCTGAAAACCGGCGATATCGTCGAGCTGGACATCCCGAACCGCAGCCTGAACATGGTGGTTGATGCGGCGGAACTGGCAACGCGCCGCGCGGCCTGGGTTGCCCCCGAACCGCGCTATGAACGTGGCTACGGCCAGATGTTCGGCAAGCATATCGAGCAGGCCGACAAGGGCTGCGACTTTGACTTTTTGCGGTCCGATTTCGGCGGACCAACACCCGAACCCGCGATCAACTGAGGGCCTCATGCAACGTAAACGACTGATCGCTGCCAATCCTCCGGCTGCGGGCCTTGCCCGTGGTGTGGCCAGCAAGGACCGCATAAGCGGCATCACCATCTCGCATGTCGTGGTGCCGCTGAGCGGCGAAATTTCGGATGCCAAGGTTCTGACAGGGCGGCAGAAACCCCTGACCACGACCGATATCCTGCTGGTCGAAATGACCAGCGATGACGGCTTCGACGGCATGGGGTTTTCCTATACCCTGCGCGTCGGCGGACCTGCGATGTTCGCCTATGCCGCCGAGATCGGCGACAGCCTGCTGGGCGAGGATCCGAACGATATCTCGCGGCTTTGGTCGATGCTTGCCTGGCGCGGCGCCTCTATCGGGCGGTCGGGTCTGGCAAACGAGGTGATTGCCGCCTTCGACAGCTGCCTGTGGGATATGAAGGCCCGCCGCGCCGGGCTGCCGCTGGCCAAGCTGTTGGGGGCGCACCGCGATTCCGTCAGAGTTTACAATACGTCTGGGCAATATCTGTCGTCTACGGTCGAGCAGATGAAAGAGGCCGCCGCCGCGTCGTTCGCGCGGGGGATCGGCGGGATCAAGGTCAAGATCGGCCAGCCCGACCCGATGGAGGATCTGGCCCGCCTTGACGCGCTGCGCAGCCATCTGGGCGACGCCGTGCCGATGATGATCGACGCCAACCAGCAATGGGACCGCCCGACCGCGATGCGCTTTGGCAAGATCGTGGATGACATGGGGTTCGTGTTTATCGAAGAGCCGCTGGATGCCCGCGATTATGAAGGTCACGGCGAACTGGCGCGTGCGCTGTCCACGCCCATTGCCACCGGCGAGATGCTGACCAGCGTCGAGGAAGTGGCGCAACTGATTGCGGCGGGTGGCGCGGATATATTGCAGGCCGATGCGCCCCGTATCGGGGGGATCACGCCGTTTCTGAAGGTGATGAACCTGGCCGAGGCGGCGCGGATCAACCTTGCCCCGCATATGGTCATGGAACAGCACCTGCATCTGGCGGCGGCCTTTCCGACGGAACCCTGGGTCGAGCATTTCGAATGGCTTGAACCGCTGTTCAACGAACGCCTGCATATCGAAGGCGGGCGGATGCATATCGCAGACCGCCCCGGTCTTGGCTTTACCGTGTCGCAGGAGGCACGCGGCTGGACCAAATCCAAAACGACTTTGGGCAAACGGCCCTGAAAGGATACATGATGAATCCCGATACCCGTGAAAAACTGATGGGCGTTTCTGTCGCGACACTGGCGACGGCGTTGTTCAAGCGCGGTCTGCGCAATCAGGTCATACAGGATGTGCGCCCGGTTGCCCGCAAGGGCCGCAATATGGTCGGCCCCGCCTTTACCCTGCGCTATATGCCCGCCCGCGAGGACCGCAACACGCTGGCAGAGTTCCGCAACCCGATGCACCCGCAGCGTCAGGCGGTCGAGCAATGCCCCGCCGGGTCGATCCTTGTGATGGACAGCCGCAAGGATGCGCGCGCGGCATCCAGCGGCGATATTCTGATCACCCGCCTGATGGTACGCGGGGGGGCCGGTGTTGTCACCGATGGCGGCTTCCGCGACAGCATGGTGATCGGCGCACTGGACATTCCCGCCTATCACAGCCGCCCGTCCAGCCCGACGAACCTGACCCTGCACGAGGCAATCGAGATCAACGGCCCGATCGGCTGCGGCGATGCGGCGGTCTTTCCCGGTGATATTGTTGTGGGCGACGACGACTCTGTGATCGTGATCCCCGCCGGTATCGCGGACGAGATCGCCACCGAGGCGGTCGAGATGACAGCCTACGAGGATTTCGCCGTCGAGCAGGTCAAGGCGGGTCAGTCGATCATCGGGCTTTACCCTGCGACGGACGAAAGCAATCTGGATCGCTTTGCCGAATGGCGCAAGGCGAACGGCCGCTAATAGGACAACGACATGTATATCGGTGAACAGATCATCAACCCCTCTGCCGACCGGCTGCGTCTGTCGACGCAGTTGGGGGTGGAACGCGTGGTGCTGGACACGCGCCCGAACACCCGGCTTGAAGGGCCGGATGGCCATTGGGACGCTGATAAGGTCGCGCAGTATCGCCGCTGGATCGAAGGCTTCGGTCTTGGGGTGGAATGTATCTCGCTTGATCTTGGATCGTTCCTTTTGGATTGCGTGCACGAGCCGGAACGGGCAACGGCGCGGGCGGCCAAGATGCGCGCCGATATCCGTGCGGCGTCTGCGGGCGGGCTGGAGATGCTGAAATACAACGTCCAGATGGTTGGCATCACCCGCACGGGTCGGCGGCGCGGTCGCGGGGGTGTGCTGGAAAGCGCGTTTCGCGCGGTGGACTATTCCCCCGAGGGCGACAGGGCGCACAGCTATTGGGGCGTCGGCCATCCGGGTGGCGGGGCCAGGGGCGCCGACATTGCCGTGAACGCCACCGGCACGACAGAGGCGCTGGGTCAGGTCATGGCGACAGACATTCCCGGCCTGTCGGAACCGCAGGTCTGGTCGGCGCTGACCCGTCTTGTCGAAGAGATCGTGCCCACCGCCGAACAGGTCGGCCTGCGGCTTGCCGGTCATCCCCATGATCCGGCCTATCCCAAGGGGGGGCTGAACGGCGTTGAACATGTCGTCGGCTCTATCGAAGGGATGGAACGGTTTTTGGACCTTGCCCCTGCAAGTGCGGTGCACGGGATCAATTTCTGTCAGGGCACGGTTGCGGAAATGGCCACCGACCCGAACCCCTACGTTATGGATGCGATCCGCCGGATTGGCGGGCGCAACCGGATATTCATGGTCCATTTCCGCAACATCAAAGGCGGCTATTGCGACTTTTCCGAATGTTTTCCGGACGAGGGCGATGTGGACATGGCCGAGGCGGTGCGCACCTACCGCGCCGTCGGCTACAGCGGTATTTTGTGCCCCGACCATGTTCCGGCCTCTGATCTGGACACAGCGCGCGAACGGTTTTTCGCCTTCGCGCTTGGCTACACACGCGGACTATTACAGGCAGTATGATCATGACCCAGACAGACCAGAAATCCCCCGTTATCCGGCTTGATGCCGCCGACAATGTCGTGGTCGCCAGAGAGCCGATCGCCGTGGGCACGCTGATTGCGACAGAGGGCGTCACAACCCTGCAAGAGGTGCCGCTGGGCCACAAGATTGCCACGCGTCCGATCAAAAAGGGCGAGGCGATCAAGAAATACAATACCACCATCGGCTTTGCCTCGGAAGATCTGGTGCCCGGCACCTGGTTGCACAGCCACAACGTGCTGATGGACGATTTCCAGAAAGACTATCGCTATACGCAGGATTACCTGCCGACGACCCTGTTGCCAGAGGACGAGCGGGCGCAGTTCATGGGCTATCACCGCGCCGATGGCCGCGTTGGAACGCGCAACTACATCGGGCTGTTCATCACCGTGAATTGCTCTGCCACGGTGGCGCGCAAGATCAGCCAGTATTTCGACGAAGAGCGTATGGCAGAGTATCCCAACGTTGACGGCGTCGTCGCCTTTGTGCACCAGCAGGGCTGCGGCATGGAAATGACCGGAGAGCCGATGGACCTGCTGCGCCGCACGTTGGCGGGGTACATCCGGCACCCCAATACGGCCGGCGCGCTGGTCTGCTCATTGGGCTGCGAGCGTAACAACCTTGGCGTTTTCATGGAAGAACAAAGCCTTGCAACCGGCAAGATGCTGCACACCGTGACGATGCAACACGCGGGCGGCACCGCCGCCGCGATCGAGGAAGGCAAAAAGATCATCCGCGAGATGCTGGTCGAGGCGAACAAGATGGTCCGCCAGCCCGCCCCGGCAAGCCATATCATGGTGGGTCTGCAATGCGGTGGCTCTGACGGGTTTTCGGGCCTGTCGGCGAACCCGTCGCTGGGCAAGGCGGTCGATATTCTGGTGCGCCACGGCGGCACTGCGATCCTGTCGGAAACGCCGGAACTTTACGGCGTCGAACATACGCTGACCGCCCGCGCCAAAACCGAAGCCGTCGGTCAGAAGTTCATCGAGCGGATCAACTGGTGGCTGGAATACAACCGTGGCCGCGACACGCAGATCAACGGGCGTGTGTCGCCCGGAAACAACGCGGGCGGTCTGGCCAATATCATCGAAAAATCATTGGGCGGGTCGAAAAAGGGCGGCAGCAGCGGCATCAACGAGGTCTACCATTACGCCGAACCGGTCACCGAACATGGCCTCGTGATCATGGACACCCCCGGCTATGATCCGGTGTCCGCCACGGGCCAGATCGCGGGTGGCGCGAACCTGATCGCCTTTACCACCGGGCGCGGGTCCTGCTTTGGGTCGCTTCCGGCGCCAACGATCAAGCTGGCGACCAACACGCCGATGTACGGGCGCATGACCGGAGACATGGACATCAACTGTGGCCCCGTGATCGACGGCGACAAGACGCTGGATGAAATGGGCGAGGTGATCTTTGCCAAGTTTCTGGAAATCGCATCGGGCGTGAAAACCAAATCAGAGGCGCTTGGCGTCGGCGAAGAGGAATTCGCGCCATGGCAGATCGGGGTTTTGGCATGACCAGAAGCGACCCTGTCGCGGTGCCGCAGGCGACGCTTGAACGGCTGAAAAAATGCGGGCAGGGCACCCTGACCACGCAGATGTTCCGCCGAGGTTACCGGCAACAGTTCATGGTCGGGCTAACGCCGCTGAACAAGGCCGCCGGTCGCTTTGCCGGCGAGGCATTCACCCTGCGGTTCATCCCCAGCCGCGAGGACAAGGACTGGGATCTGGGCGACCTGAAGAAGCGCGGCGCGGACAATGTGCAATGGGAAGCCGTCGAGGCGATAGGGGCCGGACAGGTTCTGGTGATCGACAGCCGCAACGACGTGCGCGCGGCCTCGGCCGGGAATATGCTGATGACGCGGATGATGCGCAAAGGCGTGGCTGCGGCGATCACCGACGGGGCGTTCCGCGACGGGACAGAGATTTCCGCGATGGATTTCCCCGCCTATTGCCGCGCCAATGTCGCCAGCACCCGCCCGTCCTATCACCGTGCCATCGACATGCAGCAGCCCATCGCCTGCGCCGAAGTGGCGGTGTATCCCGGCGATATCATCGTCGGGGACAGCGACGGCGTCACAGTCATTCCGCGGCATCTGGCCGAAGATGTGGCCAACACCGCCTATGATCAGGAACTGCGCGAGGCGTTTTTGTTCACGAAGATCGACGCGGGTGGCAGCCTTTGGGGCAATTACCCCGCCAGTGACGAAACACTGGCCGAGTTCGAGGCATGGAAAACCGCAGGGGGCACGCTATGACCCGGGCCGCCAGAGCAGAGCGCCTGATCCGCCACTATTTCGACATGTGCAATGCGGGCGACCGTCAGGGGTTGATCGACTGTTTCACGCCTGACGGGGTTCACTATTTCCCACCGGGATTGCCTGGCGCACCGTGGCGCGGGGCGGCGGCAATTGCCGATGGCTGGGTCTGGTGCGTGCAGAACATGGGGTCGAAATGGACCATCGAAAAGGTGCTCTGCGATGCCTCTGGGCGCGAGGCGGTGATCGAATGGACCCACTGGAAAACAAAGCTGAACGAGGCATTGCGCGGCGACGAGTGGTATATTTTCAACGATGACATCACGAAAATCACCGAGATCCGCGCCTATTACGCCAGCCCGGTGAACAAGGCCGATGCGGTGAACAAACTGCACGGGTTCGACTATGGCGGGCGCGGCTATCACATGGCACCGCCGGTCGTAGACGGGCGCGACTGACCATTGCGGCAAAGACGGAAATTCTGGAAGGAAAACGCATGACTTTTACACCACATGGACGCCATTTGATTGCCGGAAACTGGATCGCGGGCGAGGCGGTCTTTACCTCCAGCCCCGCGCATGGGCCCGCGCATGATTATGCTGTCGGAACACCGGCGCATGTCGATGCGGCCTGTCAGGCGGCAGAGGATGCCTTCTGGTCCTACGGCTATTCCAGCCGCGCGGATCGTGCCGCTCTGCTGAACCGCATTGCCGACGAGATCGAGGCCCGCGCCGAGGCCATCACCGAGATCGGCACGCAGGAAACCGGCCTGCCCGTGGGCCGCTTGCAGGGCGAACGAGGCCGCACCACCGGCCAGCTGCGCCTGTTCGCAACCCACATTCTTGACGGCGATTATCTGGATCGGCGCGTTGATGCGGCCTTGCCCGACCGGCAACCTGCGCCGCGCCCCGAAATCCGCCTGATGCAGCGCCCGATCGGCCCGGTTGCCGTGTTCGGTGCGTCGAACTTTCCGCTGGCCTTTTCAACGGCGGGCGGCGACACGGCGGCTGCGCTGGCGGCGGGGTGTCCTGTTGTCGTCAAAGGCCATTCGGCCCACCCCGGCACCGGCGAAATCGTGGCCGAGGCCATTCATGCGGCGATTACCGCGCTGGGGATGCACCCCGGCATTTTCAGCCTGATCCAGGGCGGTCGCCGCGATGTCGGCACCGGCCTTGTGCAGCACCCGTTGATCAAGGCGGTCGGGTTCACCGGAAGCCTTGCAGGAGGCCGCGCCCTGTTCGACCTGTGTGCCAGCCGCCCCGAACCGATCCCGTTCTTCGGCGAGCTGGGCAGCGTCAACCCGATGTTCCTGCTGCCTGCCGCCCTGTCCGCACGCAGCGCACAGATCGGCACAGGCTGGGCCGGATCGCTGACGATGGGCGCGGGCCAGTTCTGCACCAACCCCGGTATCGCGGTTGTGCTGGACGGGCCAGAGGCCGACGCCTTTGCCGCCGCCGCCCGCGAGGGTCTGGCACAGGTCGGGCCGCAAACCATGCTGACCGACGGCATGGCACAGGCCTACCGCGACGGGCGTGACCGGATCGCGGGATCGGCGGGCGTGCGCGAACTGCTGACTTCGGTCTGCGATATGCGCAACGCCACCCCCTATCTGTTCGAGACGACCGGCCACGACTGGCTGGGCAATCACGATCTGGGGGAGGAGGTCTTTGGCCCGCTTGGCCTGATCGTGCGCGTCGCTGACATGGCTGAAATGGCCCAGGTTGCGCGCAGTCTGCAAGGTCAGTTGACCTGCACGCTGCATATGGATGCGGACGACACCGGCGCCGCCCGTGACCTGATGCCAATTCTGGAACGCAAGGCGGGGCGCGTTCTTGCCAACGGGTTCCCGACCGGCGTCGAGGTGTGTGATGCGATGGTGCATGGCGGGCCTTATCCGGCCTCGACCAACTTCGGTGCGACCAGCGTCGGCACCATGGCGATCCGGCGTTTTTTGCGCCCGGTCAGCTATCAAAACATTCCCGAGGGCGTTTTGCCCGACGATCTTCACTGAACAACAGCGGGCGGAGCTGCGCGCACCGTCCCTTTTCCCAAAGGATAGACCATGATTACCCCGAACGACCTGAAATCCATCATCCGCACCGGTCTGCTTTCGTTTCCGGTGACGCCCTTCGATGCGGACGACAATTTCAACGCAACCGCGTTTTCCGAACATCTGGAATGGCTGTCGGCCTATCCGGTTGCCGGCCTGATTGTCGCGGGCGGCACGGGCGAGCTGTTCTCGTTGACCCCCGCCGAGGTTGTCGAGGTGGTGCGCACCGCCAAGGCGCAGGCCGGCGATGCGCCGATCCTTGCGGGCTGCGGCTATGGCACGAAAATGGCCTGCCAGATGGCGAAAGAGATCGAGGCGGCGGGCGGTGACGGCATCCTGTTGCTGCCGCATTACCTGATCGGCGCACCGCAGGACGGGATAGAGGCGCATATCCGCGCTGTCTGCAACGCGACCAATATGGGCGTGATTGTCTACAACCGGGGCGCCAGCCGCGTGACCGCCGAGGCGCTGGAGCGTTTGGCGAACGATTGCCCCAACTTGATCGGGTTCAAGGATGGCACCGGCGATATCGACACCGTGCGCCGTGTGACGATCAAGATGGGCGACCGCCTGTCCTACATTGGCGGCATGCCCACGCACGAGCTGTTCGCGCAGGCCTATCGCGGTGCCGGCATGGCGACCTATTCGTCGGCGGTGTTCAACTTTGTGCCCGAAACGGCGCTGGCCTTTCACGCGGCGTTCATCGCGGGCGATGATGCCACCTGCGACGCGATGCTGCGCGATTTCTACTACCCGTTCGCCGCGATCCGCGACCGCAAAACCGGCTATGCCGTGTCTGCGGTCAAATCGGGCGTGCGGATGCGCGGCTTTGCGTCGGGCAAAGTTCGCACGCCGTTGATGGACCTGACCGAAGATGAGGACGCGATGATGCGCGCCCTGATCGCCGGACGAGGCTGATAAATGGTCTTTCCCGTCGCCGTTCTGGAACCGATGAATGCCGGAATGCAGGCAAAGGTCAGGACGGCGGCGGGGCCTGATCTGGACCTTCGGTTCACCGCCAGCGCCGCTGCCGCCGATATGGCGGCGGTGCTGGCGGATGTGGAATTCGCCGTGGTGCGTGCGGTGGCCTTGCCCGCCGCGCTGCTTGGCCACGCCCCGAACCTGCGCCTGATCCATCAATGGGGCACCGGCACTGACGGCATCCCTGTGTCCGAGGCGCGCGCGCGGGGCATTCAGGTGGCCCGCAGCCCCGGCCTGAACGCGCCGACGGTGGCCGATCTTGCGCTTGGTCTGATGCTGGCCGTCGCGCGCCGCATCCCGCAGACCGACGCCGGTGTGCGGGCAGGCGCCTGGGCCCCTGATGCGCTGTGGGATCAAGCGTTCGATCTGTGCGAGGCCAGGGTTGGCCTTGTCGGGTTCGGCGCGATCGGACAGATGGTGGCCAACCGGCTTGCCGGTTTTGGCGCGACTGTCAGCTATACGCGCGCGTCTGGTCCTGTGGCGGGATGCGATCTGACCTACGCGCCGCTGGACGCCCTGCTGGCCGGCTCCGACGTGGTCAGTCTGCATGTGCCGCTGACGCCCGACACGCGCAACCTGATCAACGCCACGCGTCTGGCGGCGATGAAACCGGGTGCCATCCTGATCAACACCTCGCGGGGCGGGCTGGTGGACGAGGCAGCGCTTGCCGCAGCACTTGCCAGCGGGCATCTGGGTGGCGCCGGACTTGACGTTTTTGCGACAGAACCTTTGGCCGACGACAGCCCGCTGCGCGACATCGACAGCCTTGTCATGCTGCCGCATGTCGGGGGGCGGACCCGTCACAACCTTGACCGGATGGTCGGGCATTGGGCCGGAAACATCCGCATCTTCGCCCAAGGTGGCCAGATTACCGCGGCAAATCTGGTCTGACCGGACCGGTCACCGCTGGAACACATAGGTGCCGGGCGCGGGGTCGGTTGCCGCATATCGCCCGTTTTTCCGGCCCATCGGCGGCGGAGCGATTTCGGCGCTTGACCGTTCGACCAGCCAGGCCGAAAGCGCCGGCCACCACGACCCTGTGCGCTGCTCTGCCTCTGTCTGCCATTCCTCTGGCGAGACATAGCGGTCGCGGCCCATGCTGGTTCGGATCCGGTAATGGCGGCCTACGTGGTCGGGTTCGCTGACGATCCCCGCATTATGCCCGCCGTTGGTCAGCACAAAGGTGATGTCCGTATCGACCATAAGATGCAACTTGAACACCGACCGCCAAGGCGCGACGTGGTCGCTGGTGGTCGAGACACAAAAGATCGGGACCGCAATATCGCCCAGCATGACGGGCGCGTCGTTGACCTCGTACAGCCCTTTGGCCAGCTCGTTGTTCAGGAAGATATGGCGCAGGTATTCACTGTGCATCTTGTAGGGCATCCGCGTCGCATCGGCGTTCCAGGCCATCAGGTCGAACATCTTCTGACGGCGCCCCATCAGATATTCGTGGATATATTGCGACCAGATCAGGTCGTTCGAGCGCAGCAGCTGAAACGCGCCCGCCATCTGTTTGGTTTCCAGATAGCCCTGATCCCACATCATGTTCTCCAGAAAGCTGACCTCGCTTTCGCTGACATACAGCTGCAACTCCCCCGCGTCCTCGAAATCGGTCTGGGTGGCCAGCAGCGTAACGCTTGCAAGCCGGTCATCACCATCGCGGGCCAATTGCGCGGCCTTGGCGGTTAACAGCGTTCCGCCAATGCAATAGCCGATGGCGTGAACCTTTTTACGGGGCACAATCGTGGTCACGGCATCCAGTGCTTCACCGACGGCATTCAGATAGTCGACCATGCCAAGATCGCGATCCTCTGCGGTAGGATTGCGCCACGAGATTATGAAAACGGTAAAGCCTTGTTCCACCAGATAGTTGACAAAGGAGTTATGCGGGGACAGGTCAAGGATGTAGTATTTCATGATCCACGCGGGCACGATCAGGATCGGTTCGGCATGCACCTTGGCCGTTTTTGGCGCGTACTGGATCAGTTCGATCAGGTGGGTGCGCAGCACGACCCGGCCCTGTGTCACCGCCACATTCCGACCCGGAAGATAGTCTTCGGCCCCGACAGGAAGCTTTCCGGAGATCGCCCGTTCCCAGTCCTCGATGAAATTGTGATAGCCGCGCGTCAGGTTCTGTCCGCCTTGCTGCACTGTTTCGCGGACCACCTCTGGGTTGGTCATGGGAAAGTTGGCGGGGGCAAACATGTCCAGCACCTGTCGCGAAACGAACGAGGCCACCTGTTCCTCGCGGCGCGTCAGGCCGTCGATGTCGTTTGTGGCATTATACCAAAACTGTTGATTCAAAAGGAAACTTTGGTAAATCAGGTTGTATGGCCAGGTCTGCCAGCCCGGATCATCAAAGCGGTGGTCATGGGGCAACGGTTCGATGCAGGGCTCGCAGCCAGAGTTGTGTATGCTATTGGCGCTATAAATCGCCAGCCGCGACATCTTGCGCGCGGCTTTCTCGATCAGTTGCGCCTGTTTGCCGGGCGACCCCATCAAATGCACCGCCCATGTGAAAACCGTAGAGGCGAGGCCATAGGGCGACACGCCCAACGTGAACCGCGCCAGATGCGCCTTTGCCGCGCGATCAAGGCTTTGGGTGCTGTAGCGGTCCGGGGCGTCAACGGGCGAGGTATAGCGGAATTCGGGCGGCTCTGCCTTTAGCCCTGCACGGTCTTCAAGGGACACAGCGTCTTGCGGGGCTTCGGCGGCGTTTACCAGTTGCAGCTTTGGGGCCTCATGCGTGCTGCCGTTTGGTTTTCCGGTGATGTTCATGTCCGGTTTTCCCTTATTGCAACGCGGGGTGAATGCCCGCGTTGCCTGCCATCTGGCGAAAAAAGCGCCGCGTCAGACAGGAACCGCCTCTGCCGCTTTTGCAGCACGGGTTCCCATCTTTGTGACATCTTCGGTCACATGAATTTCTTCGTTGACCAGATGCGCCGTGCATCTGGAATAAAGTTCGGCGCATTCCTGACTGTCCTCGATCAGCCGCTGCATCGAATGCGTCTGCCAGTCTGTGATCGCGGTGATCGCGGCGGCGGGGTCTGACATGGCCTTTGACGACACCGCCTTCGCGGTTTGCATCGCGGTCCTTGCGGCCTCGTGGCGGCGTGCAAACCAATGGCGGAAAAACTGCTCGGTCTCGCTCAGGATCTTGTCCTGCGCTGCCCAAAGCCGGTCGGTTTGCGATGTGACCAAGGGGGTGACGGCAAAGATACCCTGCGCCTGCTTGATCAGGTCGGTGACGGTGTTGAGGTTCTGTTCGGATCGGGCCATGCGGATAGTCCTTCTGGATGTGGCAACACCCGCATTCAGCACACCACCTTGGGCCTGCGCATTGATAGTCGTCAATCGGGCAGGTATTCGCCCGCCGATTATGCGCTAAAACCGCCGATTTTCCTAGAAATCCAGCCCCAGATCCAGGGTCATGGCCGAATGGGTCAGCGCACCCGACGAGATATAATCAACGCCGGTCGCGGCAACTTCGGCGATGCGGGGCAGGGTCATGTTGCCCGACGCCTCTGTCACCAGACGCCCCGCCACCAGTTGGACCGCCTCGCGCAGGGTGGCCGTATCCATGTTGTCCAGCAGCACCACATCGGCGCCGCCCGAGGCCAGCACCAGTTCAAGCTGGTCCAGACGGTCCACCTCGATCTCGACCCGCACCATATGCGAGGCCACAGCGCGCGCCGAGGTCAGCACGGCAGCAATGCCACCGGCGGCGGCGATGTGGTTGTCTTTTATCAGGATCGCGTCCGACAGCCCGAAACGGTGGTTGAACCCGCCCCCATGCAGCACGGCCTGCTTTTCCACCGCGCGCAGGCCGGGGGTGGTTTTGCGGGTGCAGGTGATGCGCGTCTTGGTGCCCCTTGTTTCCGCCACAAAGCGGTTCGTCAGGGTCGCGATGCCGCACAGACGCCCGGCAAAGTTCAGCGCGACACGTTCGGCCGACAGAATAGAGGCGGCAGATCCTGACAGTTTCATCAGCGTGTCGCCGGGGTTGCAGGGGCTTCCGTCGGGCAAATGCGTCGTGACCTTCAACGCCGGATCGACCAGACGAAACGCAATCGCGGCAAGTTGCATGCCCGAAACGATGCCGGTGCCGCGGGCATTGATCCGCGCGTCATAGGTTGTGTCTGCGGGGATGACGGCGCGGGTGGTGATGTCGCCGTATTGGCCCAGATCCTCTAGCAGGGCGGCGCGCACCAGCGGCTCAAGGATCAGGTCTGGCAGGGTGCTGTAGGCGGTCATATCGTGTTCTCCACTGCGGCTTTGCGGATCGTCAGGGCCTGTTCAAGGGTCAGGCGGCTGCGGTTGGCAAGCGCAGGATCAGGGTCGGGAAAATCGGCACGGAAATGGCCGCCGCGCGATTCCTTGCGCAGAAGGGCCGATGCGGCAATCAGCGTGGCTGTGGCGGTCATATTCTGGAACGCGGGGCAATCCTGTTGCGCCTGTTCCAGTTCGGCAATCACGCAAAGTGCGGTTTTCAGACCCGCCGCATCGCGGACAACGCCGACATGGTCCGTCATCGTCTGGCGCAGTCGGGCGATCGCCGTTTCAACGGGCGCGGTGCCTTGGCCAGTGAACCGGATATCGACCGTGGGGCAGGGCGCGCCAACCGGACCCAACGCGTCCTTGATACCGGCGGCACAGGTGCGGGCGAACACCAGCGCCTCCAGCAGGCCGTTCGAGGCAAGGCGGTTCGCGCCATGCAGACCGGTCGAGCTGGCCTCGCCGCTGACCCAGAGATTGCCAAGGCTGGCGCGCCCATCCGCGCCGGTGTCAATGCCGCCCATGTGGTAATGCGCGGCGGCGGCCACCGGAATGGCCTGTGTCACCGGGTCGATCCCGGCGCGGGCGCAGGCCTGAGCCACGGCGGGAAACTGGGTGACAACGGCCGCGCCGATGGCATCGCGCGTGTCCAGCATCGGGCGGTTTCCGGCCTGTGTCTGGGCAAAGATCGCGCGGGCCACGATATCGCGCGGGGCAAGTTCCAGATCGGGGTGGATTCCTTGCATGAACCGCTCGCCTTTGCGGTTGATCAGGGTCGCACCTTCACCGCGCAGGGCCTCTGTCGCCAAGGGCGCGGGGTCTTCGCCCATGTCGATGGCGGTGGGGTGGAACTGCACGAATTCGGCGTCCGCGATCACGGCACCGGCGCGGGCGGCCATGCCGATCACCTGACCGCGAATGCGGGGTGGATTGGTTGTCAGCGCGAAAAGTCCGCCGGACCCGCCCCCCGCCAACAGATAGGCGGCGCCCCTGATCAGCACCGGGTCCGATCCGCCCGCGGCAGAACTCTCGACCCTGATGCCAGTGACAGCACCATCCGCCGCGTCGATCCCCGTGGCCATCGCACCCTCGACGACCTGCACCGAAGGACACTGCCGGACGGCGGCGATCAGGGTTTCCATGATCCGGTATCCGGCCTGATCGCCCTTGACCCGAACGACCCGCGCGGTGCCATGGGCCGCTTCGCGGTTCAGCATATAGTTGCCTTGGGTGTCGCGGTCGAAGGGCGTGCCAAGGGTGGTCAGGTCAAGGATATGATTGCGCGCATCGCGTGTAACCTTGTCGGCAACAGCCGCGTCAACCGTGCCTGCCCCCGCAGTTACCGTGTCACGGGCATGTGCCTCGGGGGTGTCGTTCTTATCCATCGCGGCGGCAACCCCGCCCTGCGCCCAAGCAGAACTTGCCCCGGTGCCAAGCGGCTCTGGCGACAGGATCAACACGGGCAGGGGCGCAAGTTCCAGCGCGGCGTAAAGCCCCGCCAAACCCGCGCCCACTATCACGACGCGGCCTGTTGTAAGGCGTGTTTCCAAGGCTATGCCGACTTGGCCAGAGACTGGCTGAGGTCGATCATCCTGGTGACCGAAAGGCAGGCTTTTTCCGCAATCTGCGGGTCGACGATAACCTCCTGTGTCATCGTGTGCAGCGTATACAGCACCTTCTCCAGCGTGATTTTTTTCATGTAGGGGCACATGTTACAGGGCTTGGCAAACTCCACATCGGGCAGTTCGTCCGAGATATTGGCCGCCATCGAACATTCGGTCACCAGCATCGCCTTTGCGGGATTGTGCCGGTGCAGCCAGTCAATGATGCCCGATGTCGAGCCGGTGAAATCCGCCTCTGCCACCACCTCTGGCGTGCATTCGGGATGCGCGATGATCTTCACCTCGGGGTCGCTCTCGCGGTAGGCGCGCAGGTCTTCGGCGGTATACAGCTCGTGCACGATGCACGACCCTTCCCAGAACACGACCTTTTTCGTCGACTGGTTGGCGACGTTCTGCGCCAGATAGCGGTCCGGCGTCATGATGACGGTATCGCCGTCCATCGCCTCGACGATTTGCAGCGCGTTGGCAGAGGTGCAGCAGATGTCAGATGCCGCTTTGACCTCGGCGGTGGTGTTGACGTAGGACACGACAGGGGCGCCGGGGTATTTCGCGCGCATCTCTGCGACGCCCTCGGCAGTAATGCTTTCGGCCAGCGAACAGCCCGCCGCCATGTCAGGCATCAAAACCGTTTTCGACGGATTCAGGATTTTCGACGTCTCCGCCATGAAATGCACACCGCATTGCACGATGACATCTTCGGTCACCTTGGTCGCCATGATCGCCAGCTGAAGACTGTCGCCAACATGATCTGCGATGCCATGGTAGATTTCCGGCGTCATGTAGTTATGCGCAAGGATAACGGCGTTCCGCTGTTTCTTCAGCCGGTTGATCGCCACGACGTAGGGCGCAAAGATCGCCCAGTCCGCAGGCGAAATCACGCGGTCCACCTTGGCGTAGATGTCCTTGGTCGCCTCGGCAAGTTCGACCGAGGGTTTCAGATCGTATTCCTGCGACAGCAGCGTTCGGATGGTTGAAAGGTCAGGCACAGATAACTTCCCTCACGTCATTGTTGGGGCACGGTTTATAACTGTCGTGCGACAAGTTCTAGGGGCATTGACCCTGTCGTCTCTGCTTTCCAGCAAGATCTAGGATTTGTCACAACCCATTCTAGAATGTGCCCGGCACAGGCATGCTTCGCATAAGTGTAGTTATGTTATTTATGTCCGTTCCGCCGGATCGGTGGTCACCATTGCGCATAGGGTTGATCCGCGCCCCGTAAAAGGAACGCGGTGTCGAGACTTAGACCTTGGTCGCGGCAACCATGCGGACGGCCTGCGCGGCCTCGGCGCCTTTTTTGTCAAAATGCCCGGTATAGAACCCGATGTGCTCTTCTGTGGGCTGGAAGTGATGCGGCGTCAGTGAGACGGAAAACACCGGAACGCCGGTTTTCAGTTGCACCTGCATCAGGCCGGATACAACCGCATCGGCGACAAAGTCGTGACGATAGATCCCGCCATCCACGACCAGCGCTGCGGCAACAATGGCATCAAACGTGCCGGACGCGCCCAGCCTTTGCGCCAAAAGTGGCATCTCGAACGCACCCGGTACATCGTAACTTACGATGTGGAACGGAATGCCCGACGTCTCCATGTCACGGTTGAACCCGACCAACGCCTGGTCGACGATCGCGGAATGCCAGCGTGCCTTGATAAAGGCGATTTTCAGTGTGTCTGTCACAGGAACCTTCTCTCTCTCAAGCAATAGGTCCCAAGGCGATAGCGGTCAGGCCGGAACCTGCGTCCCGTCCTGCCCATTCTCTTTCATCCGGACTATACCGTCGGCCCCGGAATTTCGCCGGATCTGCTGACCCTTCTTGCGAAGGCGCTCGCGGGCTTTAACCGCCGGTGGGGAATTGCACCCCGCCCCGAGAATGCCGCCATGTACTAAGATGTGTGCCCCAAGGCAAGTGCGCCGGCGCCCCGCCGCAGCGGTCCTGCGGCAATATGCGTCGCGCCTTGGTCTTGCGTCAGCCGTTTTGCCAGACATCTTCCGCGACCTGCAAGGCCTCCTGCACCGCCAGTTCCGCCATCTTGATGGCAGCATCGCGGGTTTTGGCGGCAGCAATGAAGCGGCCATTGTGGCAAAAGCTGGCACCGGCGACGCCGCAAGCGGCCTCCAGATCGGCATGGGTCAGCCCGGCCCAGGCCGCGGGCAGATCGGCGCGCAGTTCGAACCCTTCGCTGGCACGGCGGATTCCGGTCAGGCACCAGTCCTGCTGACGCGGGTGGATCACGAACAACAGGTGATCGGCCTGCGCTTTTACAACGGCAGACCGAAAGGGCATTCCGCTCGGCAGTTCCAGAACACGCCCTTCGCCCGCGTCCACGATGGCGCGATGCACCAGCGCCTCGGCCCGCAGTTTTGCGGCGCTTCGACCGACCCGCGCCTCGGCAAAGCTGCGCGCGATGCCCAGGGCGATGCGGAACGCGCGGTCCTCCGCGTCCGGGTCGGTGTCATCGAAGACGGGCTTCAGCGTTTCCAGCAGGCCCGGCAATGTCAACCCGGAGAGCGGCCCCGCCACGGACAGATTCAAGGCGCCATTATCGACCAGATCGACGGGCAAAACGAAATCGGCGTCGAACGAGGCATGGACTTTTTCCAGTTGGTCCTGCGGGATGCCGAAGGTCGCCAGATAGTCGTGGCCATAGTGTTTCCAGATCAGCCCGAACGAGCTGTAGGGTTGGCCATCCTCGCGCAGCGGGGCGCCGCGCTGATGGTGATCGAAAATCCGCGCCTGTGCATCGTAGGCCCCGCCGACATCATAGATGATGCGATCCGCGCCGGGGGTGATCCAGTCGGGCGACCGGCTGCGCATGATGGATGCGTCCGGGAAAAGCCGTTGCAGGATGACGCTGGACAGCAGTTCATCGGCATGGAACCCGCCGGAATGGGTCACTAGAAAATCGGGGATCATACCGGATACACCTTGTTATTCAAAGGGTTATTGGCTTATGCGGCCGCTTTTACGGACCGCTTTTCAAAGATCTTTTGCCAGCCGGAGACGGCCTCTTCGGTCAGGTAAAGCAGCCCCGCCACATCCTCGACCGGCAGGCCTTCGGACAAAAGAAGCAGGGCATTGGCCATGCGTGCCTGCAAAACATCGGGGGACTTGCTTTGCAATGCCTGCATCAGCATGTCGTGGTCGTCGTTGGTCAGAAGTGTATTGGTCATAGGCTCTTTGATCTTTGTGAATTCAGCCCCCGCGATTGCCATAAAGCAACGGCAGTGGCAACGGCGCGTTTCAGCCGGACGTTATGGTTTTCGAAAGAAAAAGCGTTCCTACCTATAAGAAACGATCCTTGAAATGCAGTCGGCGTCACGCAAACCATCGTTGACGCGACTGACTTTTGTCCGCTTGGCCCGATTGGCGTCCGTTTCGAAAGGGCGGCATCGGCAATATCGGCGCAGGTGGACACAATTGCTGTTTGCTCGGATAAGTAAGCCCGATACTTTTTGGCAGAAAAGAAGGACTGCCGGAAAAATCGGGGCTGGCTGGCCGGACCTTACGGGATCACAACGTCCGGTCCAGCAGCGCCAGCCAGTTCCCCCGGCTGATCTTGTGCACCAGATCCGCGCCGTAGCCATGCGCCAGCATCGCGGCCTGAAACGCGGGCACCCCTGTCACATCGCCGATGCCGTCAGGAATGGTCGCACCGTCGAAATCCGACCCCAGCCCGACGCGATCCTCGCCCAGATGGTGCAACAGGTGGTCCATGTGGCGCAGCAGGATGTCCCAGCCCACATCGGCGCCCTTTAGCCCGTCGGGCCGCAGGAACGACACCGCATAGTTCAGCCCGACCATCCCGTCAGAGGCGGCGATCACCCCCAGTTGCCGGTCCGTCAGGTTGCGGGTCGATTGCGTGACCGCATAGGCGTTGGAATGGGTGGCGACCAGCGGCGCATCGCTGATCGCGGCGACATCGTCGAACCCTTTTTCGTTCAGGTGCGACAGGTCGACCATGATGTTCAGCGCGTTGCATTCGCGGATCAGCGCCTTGCCCGCATCGGTCAGTCCCGGCCCCGTATCGGGCGAACCCGGAAACCGGAACGGCACGCCGTGGCCGAACACCGTCGGGCGCGACCAGACCGGCCCGAGAGAGCGCAGCCCCGCCGCATGCCAGACGTGCAGCGCGTCAAGATCGGCGCCGATCGCCTCGGCACCTTCCATATGCATGATCGCCGCGATGACACCGCGCGCGACGCAATCGCGCACCTCGGCCGCCGTCCGGCAGATCTTGAAGGCACCGCCTGCCGCGCGCTCCATCCACATCAGATGTCCGGCCATGGCCAGCGCCACAGGCTGCGCGCCATCGACCCCGATCAGGTCGGGCAAGGGCAGGTCATAGGGCGGGTGGCTCATCAGGGCATCGAAATCGGGGGCGTCATGGGCCACGGGCGAGGGAATGTAGATCGCAAAAAATCCACCCGCGAAACCGGCCTTTTGCATTCGGGGCAAGTCCAGATGTCCCTTGCCGTTTCCCGTCAGCCAGGTCGCCTTTCGGTTGGCGGGATCGCGCAGCAGGCGCAAGAGGAAATCGTTGTGCCCGTCGAAATGCGGGATGGGGGTCGTCATTCGGTCTTTTCCTTTTCGTCCGCGCGGTAGCCCAATGTGGCCGACAGCAGCGACTGTGTATAGGGTTCCTTGGCGCGCCGCGCCTGAAGATCCTCGCGGGTCATTTCCTCGACCGCAAGACCGTGCTGCATCACCAAAAGCCGCTCGCACATATGCGCCACCACCGACAGATCGTGGCTGACCATCACATAGGTCAGGCCGCGTTCGCCGCGCAGGCGGTCCAGCAGGTTCAGCACCTCTGCCTGAATCGACGCATCCAGCGCCGAGGTCGGTTCGTCCAGCAACAGGATGCTCGGTTCAAGGATCAGCGCGCGGGCAATGGCCACCCGTTGACGTTGTCCGCCCGACAGCTGGTGCGGATAGCGAAAGCGAAAGCCCTGCCCCAACCCCACATCCTCCAACGCCCGGTCCACGCGGTTCTCGCGGTCGTCAAAGCCGTGGATCGCCAGAGGTTCCGACAGCACGCGGTCGACCGTGTGGCGCGGATGAAGCGAGGCATAGGGGTCCTGGAACACCATCTGCACCTGTCGGTAGAACGCAGAGGTCAGCGGCAGGATCAGCGCCTCTCCGTCCACGCGGATCGTGCCAGCGGTGCGCGGCGCAAGCCCGCAGATCGCACGCAGAACGGTGGACTTGCCAGACCCGCTTTCGCCGACGATGCCATAGCTTTCGCCTTGTTTCACGGCAAAGGAAACGCCGCGCACGGCATGGACTTTTTCCGCGCCCTTGGAAAAGGTGACTTCCAGATTTTCAACGTCAAGAATTGCCATCAGTTCGCCCAGGCCTCGTCCCGCTCCAGGATCGGCAGCGGCCGGATGCCACCCTCGATCCGTGGCAGACAGTTGAAAAGCCCCTGTGTATAGGGGTGTTTGGCGTGGGCAAGGTCCGACGCCGCGATTTCTTCGACGACCTGCCCCGCATACATCACCAGAACGCGGTCGCAGAATGAGGACACCAGCCGAAGGTCGTGGCTGATAAAGATCAGGCCCATGCCGCGGTCGGTCACCAGCCGGTCAAGGATGCGCAGCACCTCGATCTGGACGGTCACATCCAACGCCGATGTGGGTTCGTCCGCGATCAGCAGTTCGGGCTCGGTGATCAGCATCATCGCGATCATCGCGCGTTGCCCCATGCCCCCCGACAGCTCGTGTGGATAGGCGCCCATCACCCGCTCGGCGTCGCGGATTTGCACCGCGTCCAGCATCTCCAGCGATTTCGCTTTCGCCTCCGACTTCGAGGCGCGACCATGGGTGCGATAGGCCTCCATCAGTTGCCGCCCGATGGTCATCACCGGATTAAGCGAGAATTTCGGGTCCTGCATGACCATGGAAATCCGTTGCCCGCGAATGGCCCGCCATTGCGCCTTTGTCGCGTTCCGCAGATCGGTGCCGTCGAACTCCAGCCGCTTTGCGACAGCCTTGCCGGGTTCGGGCGTCAGGCCAAGAATGGCGCGGCCGGTTTGCGACTTTCCCGACCCGCTTTCCCCGACGATGCCTAGGCGTTCGCGGCCCATGGAAAAACTGACGCCGCGCACGACCTCGACCGGGCCGTGGCGCGACGGGAAAGAGATGCGCAGATCTTCTACAGTCAACAAATTGCTCATTTCAGCCCCTTCGGGTCAAGCACATCGCGCAGCCCGTCACCCAAAAGGTTGAACCCAAGGGAGACCACGAAAATCGCGATGCCGGGCATCGTTGCCACCCACCAGAAATCAATCAGGAACCGCCGCCCCGAGGCGATCATAGCCCCCCATTCGGGCTGTGGCGGCTGCGCGCCAAGGCCCAGAAAGCCAAGGCCGGCGGCGGTCAGGATGATACCCGCCATATCCAGCGTCACGCGGATGATGACCGACGACAGGCACAAAGGCACGACATGCCCCCAGATGATCCGCGCCGGCCCCGCCCCTTGCAGGCGGATCGCGGCGATATAATCGGTGTCGCGAATGGTCAGCGTTTCGGCGCGCGCCAGACGGGCATAGGGCGGCCAGCTGGTGATCGCGATGGCGATGATTGCGTTCTCGATGCCCGGCCCCAACGCAGCCACAAAGGCAAGGGCCAGGATCAGGCGCGGAAAGGCCAGAAAGATGTCGGTCAGGCGCATCAGCACCGTATCGACCCAGCCGCCGAAATAGCCCGCCGTGGTGCCGACAAGCAGCCCGATCGGCGTGGCGATCACCGCCACCAGCGCCACAACCATCAGCGTCAGTCGCGCGCCGTGCACGACCCGGCTAAAGATATCGCGGGCCTGTTCATCTGTGCCCATCAGATGCGCGGCACTTGGCGGCAACAGCCGCTCTGTGCGCAGATCGCCACCCGAAAGCGGGTTATAGGGCGCGATCGCATTGGCAAAGACCGCGACCAGAACCAGCAGTACAACAATGCCAAGACCGACCATCGCCAGACGGTTGGTGCGAAAAGCCAGCCAGGTGCGATAGGTCTGCCCTGCCCGTGCCTGACGGCGCGAGGTCGGGTGATCGGACAAAAGCCATTCGCGGCGGGACAGGACAGGCACAGTCATCCGCGCCTCCTGACCCGGGGGTCAAGCACGGTATACAGTAGATCGGACAACAGGTTCAGCCCCACGAAAATAACGCCGATCACCAGTGTCCCGCCAAGCACGGCGTTCATATCGGCATTTTGCAGCGAATTGGTCAGATATTGCCCCAACCCCGGCCAGGCAAAGACGGTCTCGGTCAGCACCGACCCCTCCAGCAGGCTGGCATAGGACAACGCGATCACGGTCACCAAAGGCACAGCGGCATTGCGCAGGGCGTGGACCCAGATGATCCGCCATTCCGCAACACCCTTGACCCGCGCGGTGGTCACATATTCCTGCGCAAGCTCGTTCAGCATGAAACTGCGGGTCATCCGGCTGATATAGGCCATGGAATAATACCCCAGCAGCGAGGCGGGCAGGATGATGTGGGAAAAGACGTTTCCGAAGGCCTCCCACTGGCCCTGAATCGCGGTGTCGATCAGCAACAGGCCGGTGATCTGGGTGACGGAATATTCGTATGCGATATCTATCCGCCCCGGCCCCGCAACCCAGTCCAGTTGTGCGTAAAATACCAAGAGACCCAGAAGGCCCAGCCAGAAGATCGGGGCGGAATAGCCGATCAGGCCCACCACCCGCACGATCTGGTCGATCAGCTTGCCCTGCTTCACCGCCGCCAGAACCCCGACGGGCAGACCCAGAACCGTGCCGATGATGATTGCGACCGTGGCCAGTTCCAGCGTGGCGGGAAACACCCGCCGAATATCCTCGGCAATGTCTTTCTTGGTCAGAAGCGAGGTGCCGAAATCGCCCACGACCGCTTTTTTCAGGTAGATCCAGAATTGCTCGTAGATCGGCTTGTCCAGACCAAGTTCGATAAACGCCTTATCATAGGTGGACTGCGACGCGCGGTCGCCCACCACCGCCAGCACCGGATCGACAGGCACGACGCGCCCGATCAGAAAGGTCACCAGCAACAGACCGAAGAACGTTACCGCCAATGTCCCGCACAGTCGCGCAACAGGCATGATCCAGGTGGAAGGGGCGCGCAGGCGCCCCCCCGTTTGCGATGGTGTTGCACTCATTCCTTGGTCACAGCCCGGAACGAGTTGTCGTTGAACGACGGGCCGACGATAAAGCCCTTCACGTTAGACCGGATGCCCAGAACTTCGATTTCCTGGAACATGATGACAAAGGGGGACATCGCCTGATGCTCTTTTTGCAGCTCGACATACATCTCTGCCCGCTTGCCCGCGTCGCTTTCAAGAACGGCGGCGTCGGCTTTTGCGGTCATTCCAGGAATGTCCCAGGCGTTGCGCCATGCCAGTGGCTTGGACGTCGCATCGTCGGAATTGTCGGGGTTGCGCGCAAAGGTATCGGCGTTTGTGTGCGGGTCCTGATAGTCGGGGCCCCAGCGGCCGATATAGATGTCGTGGTTCCGTGCGCGATACTTGGTCAACGTCTGCTGGCCATCGCCCGGAATCAGTTCCATCGTGATGCCGGCCATGGCCATCGTTTGCTGGATCGCTTGCGCAATGCCGGTGATTTCAGGCGTGTTGCGGGTGTCCATCGTCACGGTAAAGCCATCTGGCACACCGGCCGCTGCCAGCAGTTCCTTGGCCTTCTCGACGTTCAGCGCGAATGGCGTGTCTTCCAGTGCGCCAAGGAACCCCTTGGGCAGGAACGCCTGATGCACGGTCACTTTGCCCTTCATGATCGTATCGGCAATCGCCGCATAGTCGACCAGATACTTCATCGCCTGACGCACCTCGGGCTTGGACAGGAACGCGTTCTTCTGGTTCAGACCAAGGTAGTAGATCGAGCCTTTGACGCCACTTTCGATCGTGATGTCGGGGTTCGACCCCAGGGCCACGATTTCCTCTGCCCCAAGGTTGCGGGCGATGTCGATATCACCTTTTTCCAGCAGCAGGCGCTGCGTTGCGGCCTCTGGGATATGGCGATAGATCGCGCGCGCCATTTCGGGCGCTGCTCCATTGTAATTATCGTTGCGTTCCAGCACGATAACCTCGTTTGCGCGCCACTCTCGGATGCTGAAAGCCCCCGATCCCGCATAGTTCGTTTTCAGCCAGTTATAACCGAAATCGCCATCGGCCTCGTGGCTGGCAACCAACGCCTTGTCGACGATGAAACCAACCGTCGCGGTCAGGCAATACAGCACCAGCGTCGGCGCATAGGGTTTGTCCATCTCGAATTCGAACGTCATGTCGCCGGTCTGGCGGATCATCGCATCGACGTTCTCGGGGCTGAACCCGAATTGCGTCAGGATGAACGCGGGGGACTTGTCCAGCTTGACCGCGCGGGTCAGCGAATAGACGGCATCGGCGGCGGTGATCGGGTTGCCGCTTGCGAATTTCATGTCGGGACGGATGTTGAAGGTGAATGTCTTGCCGTCGGCTGACACTTCCCAGCTTTCGGCGATCACACCGAAGATGTCGGAGACATCGTTCACGTCATAGCCGACCAGCGGCTGGTAAGAGTTTCCGAGAATTTCGGAGGCGGTGAACTCGAACACCTCCGCCGGATCAAGGCTGATCACATCGTCGATCGACCAGGCCTGAATCAGGGTGTCTTTCGGGGTTTCGGCCAGCGCCATGGGCGGTGCAAACGCGGTTAGGGCCGCAACGGCGGCTGCCGCAATAAATCTTGAGATGTTTGACATCTTTGACCTCGCTGTTGAATGGTGGCGCGGCGAATGGTGCCAAAGGTCCAAATCCACGCTCTGGCACGATTAGCGCGAGAGTTTCGGGGCAAGTCAAGTTGCCTGCCGCAGGCCCGGCAAACCCGCCAGGCGCTGCCACTTCCATGGGCAGGGGGGTGTGCGTTTGCCTGTAATTTTATCAACTGGTAAAATACTGCGTGAAATCAAAGGTCTACATCTGGCCCGCAGATCATGGCGCGGGACGGGCAAGGGAAAAATCGGCCAGAATTGCCGCTGCAATTAATCTTGCGCCTTTTCGTCGGGCCGCAACGCCTTTTGCGCCAGCGCGATGAACTGCTCTCTTTCGGATGCGGTCAGTGACCCCAGGATATCATCCTGAAGGCCGCGCACGACAGGTCCGATCCGGTCCAGCGTGGCCTGCCCGTCTTCGGTCAACCAAAGCGCACGCGCGCGGCGGTCCTCTTTGTTGATGCTGCGCGTCACCAATCCTTTGCGCTCCAGCCGCTCCACAACGCCGCCAATCGTGGCGCGGTCATACGCGATCAGACTGGCCAGCGTTGCCTGATCGACCCCCGGATTTTGCCGCACCGTGTTCATCGCCGCGAATTGAACCGAGGTCAGGTCATAGCCTGCCGCCTTGACCCGGTCCTGAAAAACCGAGGCCGATACCTGATTCAGGCGCCGGATCAGATGCCCCGGCATATCTGACAATGGAATACTCTCGGTCATGTGGTTTCCTCGAAATAGAATGCATACATATCATATTGACAAGCGTTACGGTAGTCCTCATATAAGATATGTATACATATTAATATGGAGCGCGGACATGCAGTATCACCTGAATGGATATCGGACCGGCAGCCCCCATATCGCCGACCACATCGGCGATCCCCGCCCCGACACCCTGCCCCCGAAGGTGGATGTTCTGATTGTCGGCTGTGGTCCGGCAGGATTGACGCTGGCCGCGCAACTGGCGGCCTTTCCCGACATCAAGACCTGCATCATCGACCAAAAACCCGGCCCCCTTCAGTTCGGTCAGGCAGATGGCATCGCCTGCCGTTCGGTCGAGATGTTCGAGGCCTTCGGATTTGCCGAACGCGTGCTGCGCGAGGCCTATTGGGTCAACGAAACCACATTCTGGAAACCCGATACCGACCGGCCCGATACGATTGCGCGGTCCGACCGGATTCAGGACACCGAAGACGACCTGTCCGAATTTCCCCATGTGATCCTTAGTCAGGCGCGTGTGCATGACTTCTACCTTGACGTGATGCGCAACGCCCCCACCAGACTGGAACCCTATTATGGCCGCGCGGTTACAGGCCTGTCGATGGACCGCACGGCACGCCATCCGGCAACCGTGACCATCGAGCGGGCAGACACCGGCACCCCGGAGACCATAAAGGCCCGCTATGTTGTCGGCTGTGACGGGGCGCGCAGCGTCGTGCGTAAATCCATGGGCCGCGATCTTGTCGGCGATGCCGCCAATCAGGGCTGGGGGGTCATGGATGTTCTGGTCGATACGGATTTTCCCGATATCCGGCTGAAATCGGTGATCCATTCGGCCAACGAAGGGTCCGTTCTGATCATCCCGCGCGAAGGCGGCTATCTGGTGCGGCTTTATGTCGAGTTGGAAAAGCTGAAGACCGACGAACGGATCTCCAGCAAGAACATCACCCGGGACCAGTTGATTTCAGCGGCAAAGCGCATTCTGCATCCCTACAGCTTCGAGGTGAAAGAGGTGGCGTGGTGGTCGGTCTACGAAATAGGCCAGCGCCTGTGCGACAAGTTTGACGATGCCGATGACGCATCCAACCCGTTGCCTCATGTTTTCATCGCGGGCGACGCGGGTCATACCCACAGCCCCAAGGCGGGTCAGGGCATGAATGTGTCGATGGGCGATGCGTTCAATCTGGGATGGAAACTGGCCAGCGTTCTGCGCGGCAACAGCGATCCCGCCCTGCTTTGCACCTATTCCGCCGAGCGTCAGGCGATTGCAAAAGAGCTGATTGATTTCGACCGCGCCTTCGCCAAAATGTTCAGCGCCAAACCCGTTATCGAGGGCGCAGGGACAGATGCGGACGAAGACGCGGTCGACCCGAAGGAATTCCAGAAATATTTCCAGCGGCACGGGCGGTTCACCGCAGGCACGTCGGTGCAGTATGGCCCGTCCCTGATTACCGGCGATACGGCGCATCAACATCTTGCCAAAGGGCTGACCATCGGGATGCGGTTCCATTCCGCACCTGTGATCCGTGCCGCAGACGCCAGACCTGTTCCACTGGGGCATATGTTCAAGGCAGATGGCCGCTGGCGCCTGATTGCCTTTGCCGGCACGAAGGCAGGCGGCAAGGACATTGATGCCCTTTGCGATTTCCTGACCGAAACGCCCCGATCGCCCCTGCGCAAATACACCCCCGCCACCGCCGACACAGATGCGGTGATCGACGTGCGGGCGGTGTTCCAGAAGGGGCACAGGGCCTTGGATGTCAGCGCCTTGCACCCGTTACTGCGCCCGCAAAAGGGCCGCTATGGCCTGACCGACGCCGAAAAGGTCTTTTGCCCAGACCTGAAATCCGGGGCCGACATTTTCGACATGCGCGGGATTGACCGGCAGAATGGTTGCCTGATTATTGTCCGGCCAGATCAATACGTCGCGCAGGTCCTGCCCCTCGACGCCTTTGACGCGGTTGCGGGCTTTTTTGACGGGTTCATGCGCGACCGCGGGGTGCAGCCGCCCGGCGTTTGACGCCGATCTGGCGGCTTACTGTATCTGGTTGATCAGGTCATCCCCCGCAGCAAGGCGGTTCACGTTTTCGGCCATCGCGGCGCGGCGGCGCGCGATTGTGCCGGTCGTCCAGCCGGACATATGCGGGGTCATCGTGACGTTGGGCAGCAAGTGGAACGGCTTGTTCCCGGGCAGCGGATGCGGTGCCGCTGGCGTCGGATAGACATACCAAGTGTCCAGAATGGCGCCGCCGATCCTGTCACCGGCCAACGCGTCATACAGCGCATCCTCGTCGACCACCGCGCCGCGCCCGACGTTCATCAGGATCGCGTGGGGCTGCATGGCGGCCAGCGCCTGAATGCCGATCAAGCCGCGTGTGGTCTCTGTCAGCGGCAGGGTGTTGATGACAATATCGACGCGGCCCAGCATGTCTGACAGCGCATCCAGCCCATAGCTTGCCGCCAGATGGCCCCCCGCGACCGGTGACCGGTTGGCAACATGCACCGCCATCCCAAAGGCCGCCGCCCGCGCCGCAACCGCCTGCCCGATGTGGCCATACCCAACGATGCCGATGCTTTGCGCGCCCAGCTCGGTCCGCAGGCCATCCGGCCCACCCGCCCAATAATGCCAGTCGCCCTGCCGCAGTTGCGCGTCGGCCTTTGCCAGCGGCACATGGCGCGACAGCAGCGCCGCCATCACATATTCCGCAATCGCGGTTTCATGTCCGAAACAGTTGCACAGCGCGCAATCGGGCGGCAGCAGCGACAGATCAATGCCATCATACCCCGCGCCCGGCACCTGATACAACCGCGCCGTCAGCGCAGGGTGATCCGGCGTCAGCTTGACCCCGATGACCACATCCGCACCAGTCAGCGCCGCTACCTCATCCGCGCGATCAAGCGTATCGGACAGGATACTGATGTCATGTGGCGCCGAAAGAAGTCCGGCGAAACCGGGGTGGAACGTTGCGGCATTGTTGCCATGGAAAACGATTTTCATCGCGGGATCCTTATAATACCGAAATCATGCCGCCGTCGGCATAGATGATCTGTCCGTTGATGTAGTTCGATGCATCCGACGCCAGATAGATCGCCGTGCCTGCCAGTTCCTCTGGCTTTCCCCAGCGACGGGCGGGCGTGCGGGCTTTGACCCAGGCGTCGAAATCGGGGTTGTTGATCAGCGCCTCGTTCATGTCGGTGATCATGTAGCCGGGGCCGATGGCGTTGGCCTGAATGCCCAGTTCGCCCCATTCGGCGGCCATCGCCTTGGTCAGCATCTTGATGCCGCCCTTGGACACCGTATAGGGGGCGACCGTCGCGCGGGCCAGTTCCGAGGTCAGCGAGCCGATGTTGATGACTTTCCCCCTGCCCCGCGCGGCCATGCGTTTGGCGGCCTCGCGCCCGATCACAAAGGCAGAGGTCAGGTTGGTGTCCATCACGCGGCGCCAGTCCGCTGTTTCCAGCTCCAGCATCGGTTTGCGGAACTGGATGCCCGCGTTGTTGATCAGGATGTCGATCTCGACCCCGTCTTTGTCGAAATGATCGAACGCCGCGATGATCGCGGGCTCGTCGGTGATGTCGAAGGCAGAGGTCAGAACCTCGAACCCCGCCGCCCGCATCTGGGTTGCCGCCTCGGCCAGTCGCGCCTCGTTCACCCCGTTCAGCACCACGCGCGCGCCCGCGCCGGCCAACCCTTCGGCAAAGGCGCGGCCAAGCCCGCGAGAGGAACCGGTGATCAGGGCTGTCTTGCCCGTCAGATCGAACAAGGACACCGACATCACGCCGCCTCCGACACGCGAACGGTCAGGTCGGACCGCTCGAAGAACTGCGGGACAAGTTCGGTGCCAAGTCCGGGACCTTCCATCGGGTAGATATAGCCGCCTTCGATGCGCGGCACTTCGGTCACCAATTCGCGGTACCAGCCCTTGTAAAACGCGCGCACGCTTTCCTGGATCAGGGTGTTGGGCTGGCTGAACGACATGTGGATCGCGGCGATGAAACCCACCGGCCCGATGCAGTCATGTGGCGCGAAGGGCCGGTGATAGGTGTCGGCCATGGCGGCGATCTTGCGCCCCTCGGTCAGGCCACCGGTCCAGCACAGATCGGCCATCACCACATGCGCCGCGTCACGGTCCAGATATTCCTTATAGGCGAACCGAGACCCGAGGGTTTCGGACGCACAGGTCCAGACATGTGTGGACCGTGCAAATTCCGCCAGCGCCTGCGGCGAGTTCATGCGGATCGGGTCCTCGAACCAGCGCGGGTTGAACTGCTCCAGCGTGCGGGCGATCTCCATCGCGGTGGGCAGGTTCCACAGCGAATGCATCTCGACCATGATATCCATCTTGTCGCCCACCGCCTTGCGGATCAGCTCGAACGGTTTTACGGCGGTTTTCATCTGCTCTGTGGTGATGAACTGGCCCTTGTTCTCGATACCCGCAGGGTCGAACGGCCAGATCTTCATCGAGCTGATACCGTTCTCCAACAAATCCTCGGCCAGTTCGCCGGCGCGGTTCATAAAGCCGTCAAGGTCTTCATAGGGCGACGGCGCGGCATCAAGGTTCCAGGTATCGACCGGCCTGATCTTGTTGGTCCGCACATATCGCGTTCCGGCGCAGGTGTTATAGGTGCGCATCCGATCCCAGCTTTGGCCGCCCAGCATGGTGTGCACCGGCTGGCCGCAGACCTTGCCGAACAGATCCCACAGCGCGATATCGACAGCAGACGCCGCGCGATATTCCACCCCGGTCGAGGCCTGCGCATTGGGCAGCGACACCATTTCCTTGTGCAGCAGTTCGATGTTCAGCGGGTCTTGCCCGACCAGCCGCACGGCCAGCGTATTGTGGATATGCGCCTCGACCGCCTCGGCCCCGTAAAAGGTTTCGCCCAGACCGGTGATGCCCGCGTCGGTTTCGACATGAATCCAAAGAACATTGGCAAATTCTTCGACGCGGTAGGTGCGCAGGGCGGTGATCTTCATGCCTCGTCCATTCGGTTAGGGCGTCCCCGACAGGGCAAACCTTCACCGGGCGCAGCCCCCTGACTGCGCGGATCGAACCTGTCCGGTTCGTCAAATGGTGTTGATTTCCCCCCAAGCTGCGGGCGACTCAGATTTCACTGTGCAGAGTTAAGCCGGAATGTTAGGGTTTTGACAACATAAAAATGATGTTTGGTAACCATAAATGCTAGAACCTATCATACAGGTCGGGAAGTCTGACGAAACCACAGGGCCCGTCACTGTCGGCCTTGTTGACCGGGCTATTGCCGATATCCGGCAGTTCATGCGCGACAATCAGCTAAAGCCCGGCGACGCGCTGCCCAGCGAAACTGCGCTGGCGGCGCAACTTGGCGTGTCACGCACCGTCGCCCGAGAGGCATTCCGCGCCCTTGCCACATTGCGGATTGTCGAGATCGGGAACGGGCGCAAGGCCCGCGTTGCCGCCCCGGATGCCGACGCGCTCAGCATGATCCTGGACCACACCGTTTACACAAAACAACTGTCGTTCCAGCAGGTGCTGGACGTGCGGCGCACGCTGGAACTGCGCACCGCCAGCCTTGCCGCATTGCGCCGGACCGACGCCGAGGCGACAGAGCTTTTGAACATCGTCGCCCGGATGTTCGAGGCGCTTGACCAGCCTGACGCCCTGATGGAGCTGGATATCCGGTTCCACGAGGTGATCGCCAAGGCATCCGGAAATTCGCTGTATTCCATCATCGTCAATTCATTCCGGGTGATCACACGCCAGACCTGGCATATCGGCTGGCGCAGCCGTGGCACCTTTGAAAACCGGCAGGAGAATATCCGCTGTCACGAACGGATTGCGCTGGCGATCATGGCGCAGGATCCGACCCGCGCCGAGGCCGCGATATCCGAACATTTCGATTCCGCCGTAACGGTTCTGCTGCATGCCGGCATCACCTGACCTGTCCTGCGTTTGACCACGCGCCGCCACCAAAGCCCCTTATGTCAGCGCCCTGATCGACTGCACAATCGAATGCCGGTCGATGCGGAAATGGCGATATAGATCGTCAATTGTGCCGGTCTGCCCGAAGTGTTCAACGCCGTGCGGGATGGTTTTGTGACCGCGCACCGACCCAAGCCACGACAGGGTTGCGGGATGCCCGTCTATGACGGTGACCACGGCACAGGTGGCGGGAAGACCGGCCAGCAGCGCCTCGATGTGGCTTGTCGCACCGGCGTTGCCGCGGGCGCGATCCCGTTGGGCCGCCATCCAGCCCGCATTCAGCCGATCGGCAGAGGTCACCGCCAGAACGCCGACATCACGGCGCATATCGCCAACCAGTCCGGCGGCGGCAATCGCTTCGTCCGCGACGGCACCCTGATAGGCGATGACGACCGAACAGTTCGGCCCCGGCTTGCGCAGCCAGTAGGCCCCGTCGATTGCACCCTGCCTGAAATCGTCATTCCCACGTTTGCCGGGTTGTTCCAGTGGCTTCGTCGTCAGGCGAAGGTAGACCGAACCGCCGGTTTCATCGCGCAGCCATGTGCGCTCGTCCGGGGCGCCTTCTCCGTCTTTCTGCATATAGGCAAAGGCCCATTCCATGATGACGGCCAGCTCGTCCACAAAGGCCGGCTCGAATGCGGCCAGGCCGTCTTGTGACATGCCGATCAGCGGTGATCCGATAGATTGATGCGCCCCGCCTTCGGGGGCAAGGGTGACGCCGGACGGCGTGCCGACGATCATGAACCGCGCGTCCTGATAGCACGCGTAGTTCAGCGCATCCAAACCGCGCGCGACGAAGGGATCGTAGACCGTTCCGATGGGCAACAGCCGCTTGCCGAACAAGGAATGCGACAGCCCCGCAGCCCCCAAAAGCAGGAACAGGTTCATCTCGGCGATGCCCAGTTCGATATGCTGGCCTTCGGGCGTGAATTCCCATTTCGCGGTCGAGGGGATGTTCTCGTTGATAAAGGTGTCGGCCTGTTCGGTGCGGGCGAACAGTTTCCGGCGGTTCACCCAAGGCCCAAGACTGGTGGTGCCCGTCACATCGGGCGAGGTCGTGACAATGCGGGCGGCCAGTTCGCTGTCGCCTTTGGACAGCGCGTCAAGGATCTTGCCAAAGCCCGTCTGGGTCGAGATGTCGCGGTCTGTGCCCGTCTCGATGCGCGGCACCGCAATGCGGTCGTCGGTATAGCGGCGCGGGCCTTTGGAAAAGAACGGGGTGGCGGCCAGAAACGACGCTAACCCGGCGGGGTCTTTGACCGTTGCGAATGGCTCCCATTCCTGACCTTCGGGCACGCCCATATGCTGTTGCCACGCGGCCATCTGGCTCTTGTTCATCAGGCCGCCATGGTTGTCCTTGTGACCCGCAATCGGCGTGCCCCAGCCCTTTACCGTGTAGGCAAGGAAACACACGGGGCGGTCGTGGTCGATGGCGGCGAATGTCTCGGCCATGGTCTGCACGCAGTTGCCGCCAAGGTTCTCCATCAGCGCGGCCAGTTCTGCATCCGTGCGGCTGTCGATCAGGGCCGTTACATCCCCCTGATCGCCCAGATCGTCCATCAACCGCTTGCGCCAGACAGCGCCGCCCATGAACGTCAGCGCAGAGTAAAGCTGGTTGGGGCATGTGTCGATCCAGTCCCGCAGCCGCTCTCCGCCTTTTTCGGTGAAGGCCGCGCGTTGCAAGGCGCCGTATTTCACCCGCACCACATCCCAACCGAATGCGTCGAAAATCTGCTCTACCCGCTTGAACAGCCCTTCGCGCACGATGCCGTCCAGCGACTGGCGGTTATAGTCGATGATCCACCATGTGTTGCGCAGATCGTTTTTCCAGCCCTCTTGCAGGCATTCGTAGATATTGCCTTCGTCCAGCTCTGCATCCCCGACCAGGGCGATCATGCGCCCGGTTTGCAGATCCTTTCCCCAGGATTTCGCCTGGATGTAGTCCTGCACGATGGATGCAAAGGATGTGATCGCCACGCCAAGGCCGACCGATCCGGTCGAGAAATCCACATCGTCGATGTCCTTGGTCCGCGACGGGTAAGACTGGACCCCGCCGTAGCCACGGAAATTCTGCATCTTCTCAAGGGTTTGATTGCCCATAAGATACTGCATAGCGTGAAACACCGGAGCGGCATGGGGCTTGACCGCCACCCTGTCGCCGGGCCGCAAGGTGCCGAAATACAGCGCGGTCATGATCGACACGATAGAGGCCGACGAGGCCTGATGCCCGCCCACCTTGATCCCGTCCGCCTTGGGCCGGATGTGGTTGGCGTTGTGGATCATCCAGTGCGACAGCCAAAGCAGGCGTTGCTCTATGGTTTTCAAATGCTGTGGTCCGGTCATGCGGGCCTCTTTCTGGTCGTCGGTCAATTGCGCGTGGCCAGCATAGGTCAACCCCCCCGATATGTGCTGCGGAAGGTGCTGCCAGTGGGGCATGTTTTCGGGTATTTGTGCTGCTCAATGATCACAGACGGCACACTATGCCGCATTGCACCCCTAAACCGGCAGGGCCGTCTTGTATTTCACCTGCTTCAGGGCAAAGCTGGAGCGGATGTTGGACACGCCGGGAATGGTGGTCAGTTCCTTGACGATGAACCGCTCCAACGCCTGAATGTCGGGCACGATCAGGCGCACCAGATAATCGCTGTCACCCGTCATCAGATAGCATTCCATGACTTCGGGAAAGCTGTTCATCTTCTGCTCGAACACCCGCAACGCCCGTTCCACCTGCCGTTCCAGCGTCACTTGAATGAACACGCTGATCGACAAACCCAGTTCCACCGGATCGACAAGCGCAACATAGCTGCGAATGACCTTGTCACGCTCCAGTTGTTTGACGCGGGCCAGACATGGCGACGGCGAAAGCCCGACCAGACCGGACAGCTCGACGTTGGTCAGCTTGCTGTTCCTTTGCAGCTCTGCAAGGATTTTGCGGTCGATATGGTCAAGGTGACGTGTTGGCATTTACGGCTCCTTTGCGGGGTATTTCCGGCATACTGTGCTGCAATACGCGCCAGTGGCAACTGTCAGAACCGGAAACCGCATGTTTTGCAATTTCATCTTGGTCAAAGAGTTCCACGCATTGTATACGCCAGAAATGCGGGATCTGAACCTCAAAGCTACAGAGTATTTCGAAGCCGTCGCGCGCCTTGGGACCGTGACAAAGGCATCTGTCGAACTGGGCGTTTCGCCTTCGGCCGTCAGCCAGCAAATCCGCCATCTGGAAACCCAGTTCGGTGTAAAACTTTTCCGGCGCGAGAAAAGGCGTCTGGTTCTGACCCTTGACGGCGACAGGCTGTTCCAGACCACAACGCAGGCGTTCAGCGCGCTGCGGAATGCGCGCAGCGCGATCGGGCGCCAGCATAACACGCGCAGCCTGACGATCAGGGTCAGTCCCAGCTTTGGCGTTCGCTGGCTTGGCCCCCGCGTGGCCAGTTTCGCAGGCGCCAACCCCGAGTGGAACATCCGCATTGATGCGACGCCGGATTTTTCGGCGTTCGACACCGAGGCGGTCGATCTGGACTTGCGCTATGGTCTGGGCGACTGGGCCGGACTGACCGTCGCTTGCGTCATGCACGACCTTGTGTTGCCGATGTGCAGCCCGGATTACCTGACGCGTCTTCGCGCCGTGTCGGATGACACCAGCGAACAGCTTCGGCAGGCGCGGCTGATCGACAGTGCCAAGACGCTGTTCCGTTGGGACATCTGGCTTGCATCCAACCGCATCGACATACAGGAAATCAGCTATCCTTTCCGGTTCGATCGCTCTTCGATGTCGATTGAAATGGCGAAACAAGGTGGCGGCGTGGCACTGGACAGCGCAATGCTTTGCCTGCCGGAGTTGAAGCGCGGAGAGCTTGTGCCACTTGCGCCCACAATTCCGGTGATCGACTTTCCGGCCTATTGGTTCGTTTGCCCGCCCCGCCACCTGAACCGCCGCATCGTGAACCGTTTTTCTGAATGGATAACCGCAGAGGCAGGCGGACACGAGAGCGAGACCCGCGATTTTCTTGCGGGTCTCGGCTGTAGTTTCAGGACCGAGGCCCGGCCGGAATTGATCGACGTAAAGCCCTGGGGGCTTTAGTAAATCGTCAGGGCAGGAACGAAAGAGATCAGCATCAGCACCACAATCGCCACCAGATAGAACGGCACCAGCGCCTTGACCACCTCGCCGATCCCGACCTCGGCAATCGCCGCCGAGATGAACAGCGTGGTCCCGACCGGAGGTGTATATAGCCCGATCGAAAGGTTCACGACCATCATCAGACCCAGTTGCACCGGATCCAGACCGATGGCCTGACCGATGGTCACAAACAGCGGCCCAAGCAACAGAACGGCGGCAGGAAGGTCCAGAAACGCCCCGACAACCAGCATCACGGCGTTCAGCGCCAGAATAACCATCCACGGTTCGGAAATCGTGGCGGCCACCCACACGGCCAGATCTTGTGGAATGCGCTCTGCCGTCAGGACCCACTGGATCGTTGAAGAGGCCATGATGATGAACATGACAGCCCCCGTCATCATCGCGGTATCAACGGCCGCGTTCCAGATCCCCGCCCAGTCAAGGTCGCGGTAGATCACACCACTGACAAACAGCGCATAGGCCACGGCCATCACGCTGACCTCGGTGGGTGTCGCGACCCCGAAACGCAGTGTTCCGATCACGAAGACCGGCATCAGCAGCGCAGGCAGAGCAGTGAAAATCTGGCCCCTGAAGGCCTTGAAACCACCCGCCAGCGGCGAGCGCGGCAGATCGTCCCTGCGGGCGACAAACCAGACCGCAATGAACATGCCGCCCCCCAGCATAAGGCCCGGCAGGATCCCCGCGATGAACAAATTGATGATAGAGACGTTGGACACCAACCCATAGAGGATCAGCGGGATAGAGGGCGGGATAAGCACCGAAACCGTCGAGGAGGCAGAGTTGATCGCGGCCGCGAAACCGCCGGGATAACCTTCCTGCTTTTGCACAGGGATCAGCGCATTTCCCAGCGCCGAGGCATCCGCCACCGCTGACCCCGACACGCCGCCGAACATCACCGATCCGATGATCGAGACCTGCCCCAGCCCGCCCTTGAAATTGCCCACGAACAGTCTGGCGATGTTGACCAGATAGACGCCGAATTTGCCCGACATCATCAGATTGCCCGCAAGGATGAAGAACGGGATCGCAAGCATCGGAAAGCTTTGAGTCGGCGTATATAGCCGCTGCGCAATCACCGCCATCGGCTTGCCTTCAAGCCAAAGGGCCGCCGCCACACCCCCCAGCATGGCATGGGCAACCGGCACCGACAGGGCCAGCAGCCCGAAGAAAATCCAGATCATTATTGCGGACATGGCTATGTCTCCTCAGCTCAGGCTGCCGTGGGCGGGGTCAGTGCCTTGACGCGGGCCCGACAACACCGTCCGTATTGTTTCAAGCGCGGCGATCACAGCCATTGCGCCAAAGGCGTAGACAAGGCTGGAATAGCCCCAGATTTGTTTTATTCCCAATGTCGAGAGTTTCTGGAACTGCGAGGCCTTCAGGATCGGCTGACTGGACCAAAGCACGCTGACCGCGATCACCAGGATGGCAATCTGCACCGCAAGAAACAGAACCCTCCGGGTGCCGGGTTGCACCATATCCGGCAGCAGGGAAATCGCGATATTACGCGACCGCGTCGCGGCGATGACAATCCCCCCCGCCACAAGCCAAGGCAGCAGTACCGCGTGAATTTCATAGGCCCAGGCAAGGCCGGACCCGAAGGCGTAGCGCAGGACCACATTGGCAAAAAGCGCGAAAAACATGATGCCAAGGGTTGCGACAGAGATGATCTTGCCGCTCCATTCGAAAACCGACATCGCAACCGCGACCGCATCAAGGAAGAGGCGTTGCCGCCCCTTCCCGTTGTGCGCCGGGGACGAGGGGTCCCGGCGGTTCATTATTGCCCCACAGCGGCCTTCAGGGCCGCGACTAGATCGGGGAAGTCAGCCGCATATTTGTCATAGACCGACGCGGTGGCCGCGACGTAGGCGGCGTGGTTTGCCTCGGCAAAGATGGCCCCTTCTGCTTCCATCTTGGGGCGCAGCGACGCGTCGCCATCAAGCGACATCTGGCGCTGGATTTCCCCTGCACCGGCGGTCGCCTCCAGGGCGCATGCCTGTTTGGCGGCGTCCAGACCGGACCACCATGCCAGACCTGCCACGACCGGCGTAGATTCATACTTGTGGCCGGTCATCGTGACATAGGGTGTGATCTCGTGGATCTTCGACGAGTAGATGTTGGTCAGCGGGTTTTCCTGACCGTCGAAGACACCCGATTGCAGTGCGGTCGGCAGTTCCGAGAACGCCAGCGGAGCAGGCGATGCGCCCAATGCCTCGAAAATATCGACGGTCATCTGATCGGGGGGCGTGCGGATTTTCATGCCGGCCAGATCGGCAGGCTCCGACACGTTTTTCGACACATGGGTTACATTGCGGATGCCGTTATCCCAGAAGCCAAGGATCTTGAGGCCGGATTCCTGTGCGCGCGCGTCCAGAAGGCCGCCAACCTCGCCGTCAAGAACACCCCATGCGGTCGGCAGATCCTTGAACAGGAACGGCAGACCCAAAAGGCCGATTTCCGGCACGATCTGGCTCATGGCACCCTGCGAGTTGGCAGAGATCTGGATCACGCCGCCAATGGCCGAGGTCAGCATTTCAACGTCATTGCCCATTGTCGCGGATGGCGCGACATTCACGGTGTCGGTGCCGCCGGTGCATGCCGCGTATAGTTCGGCCCATTTTTCGGCTGCGACAAAGCGGGGGTTACCCGGATTGGCGCCATGGGCAAAGATCACCTCGTCCGCCTGAACGGTTCCTGCGATCATGGTGGTGGCGGCCAGAATGGCCAAAAGTTTCGTCTTCATGGTTGGTTCCTCCCTTTAGAAGACTGCAATTTACGCCCCCGCGCTCCTCAACACCGGGGCGCTCGAAATCAATGGATCAACGACCCTCCGTTCACGTCGACCTCTGTGCCTGTGCAATAGGCCGAAAGGTCGGACGCAAGGAACAGGGCGCAGCCGGCAACGTCAGAGGCTTCGCCAGCACGGGCCATGGGGATACCCGCCAATATCTGCACCATCATGTCCGGCGTCAACATGCCGCCGGTGATATCGGTGGCGATAAAGCCGGGGCAGATCGCGTTCGACCGGATGTTGTCGGGGGCCAGTTCGCGGGCCATCGCCTTGGTCAGGCCAAGGACACCGGCCTTGGCTGCGGAATAATGCGGGCCACCGAAAATGCCGCCGCCGCGCTGTGCGGACACCGACGACAGGTTGACGATGCTGCCCGACTTTTGCGCACGCATGGTCGGGATCACGGCCTGGCTCATGAAAAGTGTGCCGCGCAGGTTCACGTCCATCACCGCGTCATAGTTCTGCGGTTCGATGTCCATCAGTTTCAGCGGCTGGGTGATACCGGCGTTGTTCACAAGAATGTCGATCCGGCCCCATTGTGCCACCAGCGCACGGGCGGCGGCGGCACAGGCCGCCTTGTCTGTCACGTTGCAGGCAAGGCCGACATGCCCTGCACCCAGATCCGCAGCGGCCGCCTGTGCCTGACCCGCGTCAAGATCGAGGATCGCAATGGTCGCGCCATGTTCGGCGAACAGTCTCGCCGTTGCCTTGCCAAGACCGCGCGGGCTGGCCGCGCCGGTGATGATCGCAAATTTTCCGTCCAAAAGGCCCATGACCCTTCTCTCCCTCTGATTAAAAGAACTGTCCCCGTCGGGGCCGTGCGTTGGTCAAAGCCAACCCTTGATCCGCTCGGCCACCTTGTTGACCGAAAGACCGTACATGTCGTGCAAGGTCGGCAGCGCGCCCGCCTCGAGGAATTCATCCGGCAGCCCGATCATGCGGAAGGTCGGGGTCACGCCCGCCACCAGCAATTCGCGCGCCACGGCCTCGCCCAGGCCCCCGTTCACCGTGTGGTTCTCGGCCACGACGACCAGCCGACCGCCTATTGCGGCCTCGGCCAGAATGGTCTCGACATCCAGCGGCTTGATCGTCGGCACATGCAGCACAGCGACATCCACATTGTCCGCCGCCAGCTTTTCTGCCGCGTCAAGCGCACGCATGGTCATGATGCCGGTCGAGATGACCAGAACGTCCTTGCCCTCGCGGATCATTTGCGCCTTGCCCAACTTGAATTTGTAGTCGGGTTTGAAACGGGTCAGGACCGAAGGCACCTTGCCGCGCAACAGGCGGGCATAGACGGGGCCGTCATGCGCAACCATTTCCGGCACCATCCCCGCCACATCATTCGCGTCGCAGGGATCAATGATCGTCATATTGGGCAGCCCGCGAAAGATCGCGATATCTTCGGTGGCCTGATGGCTGGGGCCATAGCCAGTGGTCAGGCCCGGCAGGGCGCAGACGATCTTGACCGGCAGGTTTTCCTCGGCGATGGCCATGGCAATGAAATCATACGCCCGCCGCGAAGCGAAGACAGCATAGGTCGTGGCAAAGGGAATGAAGCCTTCGCGCGCCATGCCCGCCGCCGCAGACATCAGCAGTTGTTCGGCCATACCCATCTGGTAAAAGCGATCCGGCATCGCGTTCGCAAAGACGTGCAGGTCGGTGTATTTCGACAGGTCGGCGGACAGGCCGACAATGCGGTCGTCCTTTTTGGCCAGTTCGATCAGCGCGTGACCAAAGGGGGCGGGAACGGCGTCATAGCCCTCTGCCGCCAGCGAGGCGATCATGGCAGAGGTCGCAACCCGTTCGCCGTCCGGCCCCAAGCTGACGGTGCGCGGCTCGTATTTGCGGGCCATTGAGGCGAACGTCATTGCGGTTTTCCTTCTTCCAGAACGGCAAGTGCCTTGGACCACTCCTCGGCCTCGACGCGCACGAAATGGTTGCTTTCGCGGCGTTCAAGGAAATCCACGCCCTTGCACATTTTTGTATTGCAGATGATGACCCGCGGCTTTGGGTCGGACAGGGCGCGGGCCGTGTCAAAGGCCTTGACCAGCGCGGGCAGGTCATTGCCGTCTACCTCTTGCGCGTGCCAGCCGAACGCCTGCCATTTCGGTGCTTCCGCCCCTTGCGCCAGCGCGTCGCGGCTTGGTCCGTCGGCCTGCTGGTTGTTGAAATCGACGATGCAGATCAGGTTATCAAGTTTCCATTGGGTCGCGGACATCACCGCCTCCCAGGTCGATCCTTCGCCAAGTTCACCATCCGACATCAGGTTATAGACAAAGGCGGGGTTCTTTTTGCGTTTCAGGCCCATGGCCATGCCCACGGCAATGCCCAACCCCTGCCCCAGCGAACCACCGGTGATTTCCATCCCCGGCGTGTAGGACGCCATGCCGGACATCGGCATGCGACTGTCATCCATGCCGTAGGTGTCCAGTTCGTTCTCGGGCAGAATACCGGCCTCCATCAGGGCCGCATAAAGTGCGATGGCATAGTGCCCGATCGACAGAAGAAAGCGGTCGCGCCCTTCCCATTCCGGGTCTTCGGGGCGATATTCAAGCGCATGGAAATAGGATGTCGCAAGAACATCTGCGACCCCGAGGGCCTGACCGATGTAACCCTGTCCCTGAACCTCGCCCATCAGCAAAGCCTTGCGGCGAATGTTCCAGGCGCGCATGTCCAACGACATGTTGGGCAAGGCACCGGAGTGGTGGTGTGCGGTCATGGTTTCCTCCCAAGGCTCGATGACGTCCCAAGGTGGTAACAGCATTCCGGCGTCCTGAAATTACCTAAAAATGCAAAAGCTTGTTAGAAAAACTTAACAACATTCCAATGCCAAACAAGATAACCATCAGTCAGTTCAATGTGCGAAACCCACTGCGGCGACGGATACCTGCACTGTTCCAATGGCACTTCGGCAGGGCCGGTTGTGTGGTGATTGCAGGTATTCGTGCGCTTCTTTGACCAGAAAACCGAGAGACCGACCATGCCCGATATTTCAAAAATGGCGAACGCCATCCGCTTTCTTGCGCTGGATTCCATATTGAACGCAGGCGAAGGCCATCAGGGCGTGCCTCTTGGTATGGCAGAGATCGCGGCGACGCTTTATGCGCGCCATTTAAAGGTAGATCCCAAGGCGCCGCTTTGGCCTGACCGGGACCGCGTGGTGCTGTCGAACGGCCACGGGTCGATGCTGCTTTATGCGCTTTTGAACCTGTCGGGCTACGAGCCGATATCGGTCGCGGCGTTGAAAGACTTCCGCAAACTGGGCGCGATCTGCGCGGGTCACCCCGAAATAGAACAACATGCCGGAATAGAGATCACCACGGGGTTGCTGGGGCAAGGGATTGCCAGCGCCGTCGGCATGGCGGTGGCCGAGGCGCGCCTTGCCGCACGGTTCGGCACCGGATTGGTGGATCACCGCACCTGGGCCTTTGTCGGTGACGGATGCCTGCAAGAAGGCATCGGTCAGGAGGCGATTTCGCTGGCTGGCCACCTTGGTCTGGGCAAGCTGACCTTCCTTTGGGATGACAACCAGATCACCGATGACGGCGCCACCGCGCTGTCGATCAGCGAGGATGTCCCGGCCAGATTTCGCGCGGCAGGTTGGCATGTTCAACCGGTCGACGGGCATGACATAGAGGCGATCGACGCCGCCATCGACGCCGCAAAGGCCGACCCGCGCCCCTCGATGATTGCGTGTCGCACGGTGATTGCGCGGGGCATTCCCCGTCTTCAAGGGCAACGCGGCGGGCACAGCGCCCCGCTGACGCCACAGGATTCGACAGAGGCCCGCGCCGCCCTGGGCTGGAACCATCCCGCATTTGTGATCCCCGACGAAATCCGCGCAGATTGGGCGACATCCATGGACCGGGGCGCGCAGGCCCGTGCCGGTTGGACCACGCGCCTGACAGATCACCCCGAGGCGGATGAATTCCGCCGGTGGCACGAGGGTTGCCTGCCCGACGCCTGGAGCGGAATCACCGAACACATTGCCGCCGCAGCGCTGGACCAAACCGCACCGCGCCCCACGATTCTGGCATCGGGGGATGTCTGCGATGCGCTTGCGTCCGACCTGCCCGAAACCCTTGTGCTTTGTGCCGATCTGGAGGCGCCGACAAACCACAAGCGGGGCCGCACAGCGTTCACCGCGACGGATCGCAACGGCAGTTATGTTCATTGCGGCGTGCGCGAGCATTTGATGGGGGCAATGGCCGACGGGATCGCCGCGCATGGTGGGTTGCGCCCCGTCAACGTGACCTATCTTGCCTTTGCCGACTACGAGCGGCCCGCGATGCGCATGGCGGCCTTGATGGGGCTGCCCGCGCTTTTTGTCTTTAGTCACGATTCCATCGGTGTCGGCAGCAACGGCCCGACGCACCAGCCGGTCGAGATCCTCGCCAGTTTTCGCGCGATGCCGAACATGCAGGTGTTCCGCCCCGCCGATGCCGTGGAAACCGCCGAGGTCTGGCAGATCGCGCTGGAAACCACGACGGGGCCAAGCCTTTTGGCGCTGTCGCGGCAACCCGCCGCCCCCCTGCGCCGGACAACAGACAAGAACCTGAGCCGCAAAGGCGCCTATGTGGTGAGTCCCGCAGATGGTCCGCGTGTGCTGACCCTGATTGCCACTGGAACAGAGGTCGCACTAGCGCTTGCCGCACAGGGCGAACTGGCCAAGGCCGGGATCGCGGCGGCGGTGGTTTCCATGCCCTGCTGGGAGCTGTTCGAGGCACAGGAACCGGCCTACCGCGCCCAGGTGCTGGGCAGTGTCCCCCGCATCGGGGTAGAGGCCGCACTGCGCTTTGGCTGGGACCGCTGGTTGCGCGAAGGCGATGCGTTTATCGGCATGACGGGCTTTGGCGCCTCGGCAAAGTCAGAAATCCTGTATGATCATTTTGGCATAACCGCCGCACGCATCGTCGAGACCGGAAAAGTCCTGTTGGGCGGGTCGGACGCATAGGCGGGCGACAGTTTGTTGTGCTGCTCAATCCGCATATCGACTTCGCAATCGGCGATCGATGCCGCTGCATCTTCCAGCGTCCTTGAGTGTTTCTGATGCCAAACGCAGGCGCTTTGCAACAACAGCGCGCTGAACCGGTGGCGGGGGCGCGGGGCGGCAACCCGGCCCTGAATTGCCCCGACACCGTAAAATAAAATCCCTTCAGCCGCTTCCAGCACAAGGTGCACCGTGGCCGGGCGCTGTGGCCGCTCGCGGGCAAATTGGACATATCCATCAGTGCGTTGATCATAACGCTTGCCGGGGGGCTTGTGCAAACGCTGGGGGAAATCGGGTGCTTCGACGCCGAATTTAAGGCCTTCCCGAAATCCGTCACTGCCTGAAACACTGGAAAACAACATGCTTAGAATTGGACTCCTTGGCGCGGTCCGCACCGATCCGGTGTCTTACCCCAGATAAACCGTGCCCGAGGGATAAGAAATCCGCTTGGGTCTTTTTGTGGCAAGCAGGAAGCCAAGGGTCAACGGGCCGACCCGCCCGACGAACATGATGAACATGATCACGATACGCCCGGCGGTGTCGAAATCACCGGTCACGCCGCGCGACAGGCCGACCGTGCCAAACGCCGAGACGGCCTCGAAGGCAAGGTCCAGAAATTCACCTTCGTGGAACAGCAGCGTTACGAAAAGGGCGATGAGGATCAAAAGCAGGCTGACCATCGACAGCGCCAGCACCTTCATGATCTGATCCGCGCCAAGCCTGCGCCCGAACACATCGACATTGGGGCGGCGTTTGAAAAACGCAACCGTTGCCAGCAGCAGAACGATGAAGGTCGTGACCTTGATCCCGCCGCCGGTCGATGTGCTACCCGCGCCGATCACCATCAACGTCATGAACATAAGCGCGGTGCTGTCGTTCAGGGCGCCTATGTCCACCGTGTTAAAGCCCGCCGTTCTGGTGCTTGCGCCCTGGAACCAGCTGGCCCAGATCCGGGCAGGCCAGTCCAATGCGCCCAAAGTGTTCGGATTGGTCCATTCCATCGCGGCAAAGGCGATGGTGGACCAGGCCAAAAGCGCGGCCGTGCCGACCAGCATCAGTTTGGTGTGCAATGAATATTGCCGCCAGCGCCAATGGCCCCAGACATCTGCCGCAACCGTAAACCCAAGACCACCCAGAATAAAAAGCACCGGGATAACGATATTGATCACCGGGTTTCCGACCCACCGGCTAAGGCTGTCGGGGAACAGGGAAAAGCCTGCGTTGTTGAAGGCGGAAACCGAATGGAAAACCGATTGCCACATCCCCTCGCCCCAGCCAAATTCGGGCACAAACACCAAGGCAAGCAGCGCGGCACCGGCCATTTCGCACAAAAGAACGACGCGCAGGATCATCTTTGTCAAAGCCAGAAGGTCGGTGGCAGATGTCTGGTTCAGATCCTCGCGCAGATACAGATGATGCGTAAACCCGACGGGCAGGCCCAGCATCGACAGGATCAGCACGGCAAAGGTCATCAGGCCCAAGCCGCCAAGCTGGATCAGAAAGGCGATCACGATCTGCCCGAACAGGGTAAAATCGCCCCCCGTGTCGAGAACCGCCAACCCCGTGACCGTCACCGCGGATGTGGCCGTGAATACGGCATCCGACCATGTGATGGGTGCCGTCGTCGCAAAGGGCAGCTTCAGGGTGATGGCCCCGAGCAGAATGAAGGTGGCGTAGATCAGAACAAGGACAAGCGGGGGCGGCAGGTGCGATACCCGCCTTTTGACTGTGCGAAATGCCATGGGTCAGCCCCCGTCGCGCAGGTCGTCTCCGAAATGCCGCAGATCGGTTCTCTTTCCAAGGATAAGAAGCTTGTCACCCTCCATCAACGTCAGATCACCGCCCTCGCAGGACAGATACTTGCTGTCCCGCATCGCCCCCAGCGCGCGCAGGTCGTATTTGGTGAAAATAGCCGCATCCCCAATCCGCTTGCCGTCGAGTTGCGACGGCACCCGCAGGTCGACGACATGATACCCGTTTCCAAGGCTTACATAGTCCCGCACAAGCGGGTTATGCAGCATCTGCGCGATATGCTGTCCGATCTCCTGTTCGGGCAGGATCACCCGATCCGCGCCCAGTTTTGTCAGAATACGGTGGTGAGTCCGGTTAAGTGCCTTCACCCAGATCGTCTCGACCCCCAGCATCTTGACGTTCATCGTGCAAAGGATATTCGCCTCCAGATCCTCGCCTATGGCGACGATGGCCACATCGTAGTTGCCAACGCCGGCTTCTTTCAGCGCGGCTTCATCCTTGCCATCGGCAATGATGGCCTCGGACAGCGTATCGGCCAGTCTGGTGACGTGGCGCGCGTCCGTATCTATTCCCAGAACCGGGTTGCCGAAGCGGGCCAGTTCGCTGGCAACGGTGCTGCCGAAAGTTCCAAGGCCGATCACGGCAAAGCTGCGGGTTTTCACTGATCCTGCCTTCCGGCTGTTGCTGTTGCACGCATCTAAGCCGCAATCGGCGGCAGATGACAAGTTACGACCGCAACGGGGCCCATCCCGCTGGTCTGGCATCGCCACCACAGGCGCACTACAAAGCGGCAAGCGGTCGTGGGGGGTCCACGCAAATAGATTCGTTTGAAGACACAGGAGACGCCGATGATCACCGGATATGTAAACGAGGCGGGCCGCTTGCAGCCGGTCGCCGAGGTGCAGGAGCGTTTGAACGGGCTTGTCTGGATTGATATGATGAACCCCAGCGATGCAGAGGAAGATCAGGTCGAGAAATGGCTGGGCGTCGATATTCCGACCAGGGACGAAATGGAGGAGATCGAGATCTCGTCCCGCCTTTATACCGAAGACGGCGCCACGTTCATGACCGCGATTTTGCCGTCGCAGGCCGACGGCGATGACCCCCAGATGGCGCCGGTCTCGTTCGTGCTGGCCGGCAAGCGGCTGATTACGGTCCGCTATCACGAACCGCGCGCCTTTCAGACCTTTCCGATCCGCGCCGAAAAGACCCCGATGGGGTGCGAGACCGGCGAAGGGGTTCTTTTGGCCTTGCTAGAGGCAATCGTGGACCGTCTGGCGGATATTTTAGAGCGCGTGGGCCGCGAAATCGACGCTATTTCACGCAGTATTTTCCAGCAAAAAGGCGCGAAACCTACCAAAAGTCGCGATTTCCAGAAGGTTCTGGAATCTATCGGTCGCAAGGGTGACCTGATCTCGAACATCCGCGACAGTCTGGTGACGCTTGAACGATTGGTCGGGTTCCTCGGTCAGGGCGCGCTTCAGCGCAAAAGCGACAAGACCTTGCGGGAACGGATCAAGACGCTGTCGCGCGATGTGCGCTCGCTGGCCGACCACGACAGTTTCCTGTCGCAAAAGATCACGTTTCTGCTGGATGCCACCCTTGGCATGATCAATATCGAACAGAACGCCATCATCAAGATTTTCTCGGTCGCTGCCGTCGTCTTTCTGCCACCGACGCTGATTGCATCCATTTACGGGATGAATTTTATCCATATGCCGGAATTGCAATGGCCGCTTGGCTATCCCTTCGCACTTGGCCTTATGGTGCTTTCCGCGATCCTGCCCTACCTGTTCTTCAAACACCGTGGCTGGTTGTAGCGCGGCTGCATTCGGCGGAACAAGTGTTTCCGGGTATCTTGCCGACAGTTCGGCGGTGGTCATTGCGCTGATGATCTGAACAAAGACGATGGCAAAGCTGAAACAGATCGCCACGCCAAAACTGATAGGTGCGCCGGATCGCACCATCATCGCACTGACCGTGCAGCAATCTATGGCGCTGGGGGTGGTGGGCCTTGGGCTGCCGCCGCGTCAATGCGCCGGATCGTCGATCAGTGGCGTCGGTTTGGCCAGCCGCATCAGGGTCGCGACATCGGTAATGCGCACGGTGCTTCCCTCGGTCTCGACGCCGTAAGCCTGTAGCGCCTTGATGGAACGCGACAGATTTTCCGGGGTCATGCCCAGAAAAGACGCCAGCTTGCGCTTTTCGATGAGCAGGTCGAACGCAGCGGGCATGTTGGCGGCGGCATGCTTGCGCAAAAGATAGTTGGCAAGCCGCTCCACCGAACTGCGCAGTTTCAGGTCCTTGGTGTTCTTGACCACGCTTCGGTAACACTGCGCAAGCTCGGTCACGACCGCGCGGGCAAAGGTCGGGTCCGCGTCGAACACCGCCCTTACATCTTCCGAAGGCAGCAAAACAATCCGCGTCTTTTCAAGCGTGCGGGCGGACATCAGATAGGGCGCGTCCCGTATCGTCGCCGCCAGAATGAAGGTGGAAACCGGGCGGATCGTTGCCATGATCGTCTCGCGGCCATTCCATCCGGCAAACAGTTCGACGCAGCCATCGACGACGATATGCAGAAAATCGCTGGGGTCGCCTTCGGTGATCAGCTCGATCTGGGGTGGAAAGTTCTGCACATAAGATCCGCGCATCAACGCATCGAAATGCACATCTTCCATGTCCCTGAACAGGGGCAAGGGTCGAATCAAATTTGCTTCGGCTGGCCGCATCCTGTGTCCCGCCCCGGTTGGATTGATAATTATCAAGACTGTAGCCGACAAGTGACGGCCTGTCACTGAACAACCCGCCAAGCGCCAGATGATCTATGTCCGACCTCTGGCACACATTAGTACATTTATCAATTATTTCAAAGGTCTGGCGCAACCCTTTGACATGGATCAAGTCGATGCGCCGCGCCCTGCCCCAGGTCTGTTCCAACGCATTTTGCCGGAGCACAATCATGCAAACCACGGGAACTGTAACGCAGGCGGACCAAAACCGCGCACTGTCATTAAGTACCATCGCCTTTACGGTCTGTTTCGCAGTCTGGACGATCTTTTCCATCATCGGCGTCGCCATAAAGGCCGAACTGGGCCTGAACGAGTTCCAGTTCGGCCTGCTGGTCGCGACCCCGATCCTGACAGGCTCGTTGACGCGGCTGTTCCTTGGGGTCTGGACCGAGAAATATGGCGGGCGCATCGTGTTTTCGTTGCAGATGATGCTGGCGGCGGTTGCCACATGGCTGCTGACGCTGGCCGATACCTATACGATGTATCTGGTCGCGGCGCTTGGCATCGGCCTTGCCGGTGGGTCGTTCATCATCGGCGTCGCCTATGTGTCGCGCTGGTATCCGGCGGGCAAGCAAGGCACGGCGCTGGGGATTTTCGGCGCGGGGAACGTCGGTGCGGCGGTGACCAAGTTTGTGGCGCCCTTTGTCATGGTCGCCTATGGCTGGCACGGGGTGGCCAACGTCTGGGCTGTCGGGCTGGCGGCGATGGCTGTCATCTTTTACCTGTTTGCCAAGGATGACCCCGAACTGGTTGCGCGTCGTGCATCCGGGGTGAAATCGCCAACGCTGGCCCAGCAATTCGCCCCGCTGGCCAATTTGCAGGTCTGGCGGTTCTCGCTTTATTACTTCTTCGTCTTTGGCGGCTTTGTGGCGCTGGCATTGTGGATGCCGCACTATATGATCGACGTCTACGGCATGGATGTCAAAACCGCCGGTATGTCGGCGGCGGCCTTCAGCCTGTCGGCCAGCCTGTTCCGCGCCTATGGCGGGCATCTGTCGGACAGGTTCGGTGCACGGACGGTGATGTATTGGACCTTCGGCTTTTCGCTGATCTTTCTGTTCATGCTGTCCTATCCGCCGACCAGCTATATCATTCAGGGCAAGGACGGCCCGATCGCCTTTTCCACGCAGATGGCGCAATGGCCCTTTGTTGCCACGCTTTTCGTTCTTGGCTTTTTCATGAGCCTTGGCAAGGCGGCGGTTTTCAAACACATCCCGGTTTACTACCCTCAGCATGTGGGCGCGGTGGGCGGTCTGGTGGGGATGATCGGCGGTCTGGGCGGGTTCATCCTGCCGATCACCTTCGGTGCGCTGCTGGACTTGACAGGTATCTACACCAGCTGTTTCGCACTTTTGTTCGTGATTGTTGCCGTGTCGCTGGCCTGGATGCATCTGTCGATCCGCGCAATGGAACGTGCCGCGCATGGCGAGGCGCTGGACCAGTTGCCCGAATTGCCTGAAATGCAGCCGATCCACCACGCAGCCACCACAACCATGCCGCGCGTGTTGACCGAATGGCACCCCGAGAACCCCGAGTTCTGGCAGGACAGGGGCCGCAGAATCGCGCGTCGCAATCTGTGGATTTCGATCCCTGCGCTGCTGCTGGCGTTTTCGGTCTGGATGGTCTGGTCGGTCGTGGTGGCGCGGCTGCCTGCCATCGGGTTTGACTTCACCCCCGGCCAGTTGTTCTGGCTGGCCGCCCTGCCGGGCCTAAGCGGCGCGACCTTGCGCATCTTCTACAGCTTCATGGTGCCGATCTTTGGCGGCAGGCTGTGGACCACGCTGTCAACGGCCTCACTTTTGCTGCCTGCGATCGGCATCGGCTATGCGGTGCAGAACCCCGAAACGCCTTATCTGATCTTCCTTGTGCTGGCGCTTCTTTGTGGCTTCGGCGGCGGAAACTTTGCCTCGTCGATGGCGAATATCTCTTATTTCTACCCCAAGGCGGAAAAGGGCAACGCATTGGCCTTGAATGCGGGTCTGGGCAATCTGGGGGTGTCGGTGATGCAATTCCTGATCCCCATCGTCATCACGGCGGGCGTGTTCGGTGCGATGGGCGGGCAACCACAGGTCATGTCGGACGGCGGGCAATTGTGGATGCAGAACGCGGGCTTTGTTTGGGTGCCCTTCATCATCGCGGCCACGGTCGCGGCATGGGTTGGCATGAATGACATCGCCGATGCTTCGGCCAGCTTCAAAGAGCAGGCGATCATCTTCAGCCGCAAGCACAACTGGATCATGTGCATCCTTTATACCGGCACATTTGGCAGCTTCATCGGCTATTCCGCAGGGTTTCCGCTGTTGACCAAGCTGATGTTCCCCGAGGTGAACGCGCTGCAATATGTGTTCCTGGGGCCGTTGGTCGGCGCGCTTAGCCGGGCCGGAACCGGCTGGGTGTCGGATCGGTTCGGCGGTGGGCGTGTCACCTTCTGGACATTCGCGGCGATGATCGTGGCGGTTTACGGCGTGATCCATTTCTTGCCCGCAGACGGCGGCGCAGGAAACTTCGGCGGCTTCTTTGCCTGCTTCATGGCGCTGTTCCTGCTGACCGGCATCGGCAACGCCTCTACCTTCCAGATGATCCCGATCATCATGGGCCGCGAGATCCCGCGCCTTATGCCGAACCTTGGGCCAGAGGATCGCCAGCGTCAGGCCGGCCGCGAAGGGGCTGCGATTATCGCCTTTACCAGCGCGATTGCCGCCTATGGCGCCTTCTTCATCCCCAAGGCCTATGGCACCGCCATCGCCATGACCGGCAGCCCGATTGCGGCCCTCTGGGGGTTCCTCGTCTTCTACGTCCTCTGCCTTGTGATCACCTGGGCCTACTACACCCGGCGGGGTGGACTGCTGCATGACATCGAAAACGGCCGGGGCGCGCGTGCCTCTGCACAAACAGCCTGAGCCGAAAGGAAAGTACCATGAGCCATCTTCTAGACCGACTGAACTTTTTCCAGACCACACGGCTTGAGACCTTTGCCGACGGCCACGGTCAGGTCACCAACGAGAACCGCGACTGGGAGGATACCTATCGCAATCGCTGGCGGCACGACAAAGTCGTGCGTTCGACCCATGGGGTGAACTGCACCGGATCGTGCAGCTGGAAGATCTATGTCAAATCCGGCATCGTGACATGGGAAACCCAGCAGACCGACTATCCGCGCACCCGCGCGGGCCTGCCCAACCACGAACCGCGCGGGTGCGCGCGCGGGGCGTCCTATAGCTGGTATCTTTATTCCGCGAACCGCGTGAAAAATCCGCTGATCCGGGGCCGTCTGATGCGGGCCTGGCGCAAAATGCGCGAAACCATGGCCCCTGTGGCCGCATGGGCCGCGTTGCAAAATGACCCGATCCTGCGGGCCTCCTATGTCGAAACCCGCGGCAAGGGCGGGTTCGTGCGCGCCACATGGGACGAGGCGACCGAGATCATCGCCGCCGCCAACGCCTATACCACCAAGACCTATGGCCCCGACCGGGTGTTCGGCTTTTCGCCCATTCCGGCGATGTCGATGGTCAGCTATGCCGCTGGCACGCGCTATCTGTCGCTGTTGGGGGGCACCTGCATGTCGTTCTACGACTGGTATTGCGACCTGCCCCCGGCCAGCCCCCAGACATGGGGCGAACAGACCGACGTGCCGGAATCGGCCGATTGGTACAACGCGGGGTTCCTGTTGCTTTGGGGGTCGAACGTGCCGCAGACCCGCACGCCCGATGCGCATTTCTACACCGAGGCGCGCTATCGCGGGGCGCGGTCGGCGGTGATCTGCCCCGATTATTCCGAGGCCGCGAAATTCGGCGATGTCTGGCTGGCCCCGCAGGCCGGCACCGATGCCGCGCTGGCGATGGCCTTTGGTCATGTGATCCTGCGCGAATACCACCTTGACCGGCAGGCCGCGTATTTCGAGGACTACGCCCGCAAATATACCGACATGCCGATGCTGGTCCGGCTGGACGAGGTCGACGGCCGCCTTGTGCCCGGTCGCCAGTTGCGCGCCGATGATTTCGACGGTGCCCTGGGCGAGGCGAACAATCCCGGCTGGAAAACGGTGGCCTGGGATGAAACCACCCAAACGGTCGTGGCGCCCAACGGGTCCATCGGATTCCGCTGGGGCGAGACCGGCAAATGGAACCTTGAACAACGCGCGAAAGGGGCCGAGGCCCATTTGCGCCTTAGCCAGATCCTTGATACCGACCATGACGAGGTTGTCGGCGTTGATTTCCCCTATTTCGGCGGGCAGGCCACGCCAAATTTCGTGAAATGCGACCACCCGGATGTGCTGACCCGCAATATCCCCGCCAAGCGGATCACGCTGGCCAACGGCGAGACCGCCCTTGTGGCGACGGTGTTCGACCTGTTCTGCGCCAACTACAGCCTTGATCGCGGGCTTGGCGGCGATGCGGTGGCGACGGGTTTTGATCAGGACGTGCCCTATACCCCCGCCTGGGCCCAAAAGATCACCGGTGTTCCGGCGGAACACATCATCGCCGTTGCCCGTGCCTTTGCCGACAACGCCGAGAAAACACGCGGCAAGTCGATGGTGATCCTGGGGGCCGGTCTGAACCACTGGTATCACATGGATATGAACTATCGCGGCATCATCAACATGCTGGTGATGTGCGGCTGCATCGGACAAGAGGGCGGCGGCTGGGCGCATTATGTCGGTCAGGAAAAGCTGCGCCCGCAAACCGGCTGGACGCCGCTGGCCTTTGCGCTGGACTGGAACCGCCCGCCACGGCACATGAATTCCACCAGCGCGTTTTATGCGCATACCGACCAGTGGCGCTATGAAACGCTGCGCGCGACGGAAATCCTGTCGCCCACCGCGCCAAAGGGTGACTGGGATGTATCGCTGATCGACTACAACATCCGGGCGGAACGGATGGGCTGGCTGCCCTCTGCGCCGCAACTGAAAACCAACCCGCTGGAGGTGGCCAAAGCGGCCAAGGCAGCGGGCAAGGACATCCCGGCCTTTGTGACCGAGGGCCTGAAATCCGGCGCGCTGGAAATGTCGTGCGAAGACCCCGACGCACCCGAAAACTGGCCGCGCAACCTGTTTATCTGGCGCTCCAACCTTCTGGGGTCGTCGGGCAAGGGGCACGAGTATTTCCTGAAGCATCTTCTGGGCACGCAGCACGGTGTGCTGGGTCATGATCTGGGCGAGGAAGGCGGCGTGATGCCTGTCGAGGCGAAATGGCACGACGAGGCGCCCAAGGGCAAACTCGACCTGCTGGTCACCATCGACTTTCGCATGTCCACCACCTGCGTCTATTCCGACATCGTGCTGCCCACGGCCAGCTGGTATGAAAAGGACGATCTGAACACCTCGGATATGCACCCGTTCATCCACCCGCTTCAGGCGGCCGTGGACCCCGCGTACGAGAGCAAATCAGACTGGGACATCTTCAAATCCATCGCTAAAAAGTTCTCCGATATCGCGCCCGAGGTGCTGGGGGTGGAAACCGACATCGTGCAACTGCCGATCCTACACGACACGGCGGGCGAACTGGCGCAGCCGCATGTGAAGGACTGGAAAAAGGGCGAATGTGACCTGATCCCCGGCAAAACCGCGCCGAACTACATCGCGGTAGAGCGGGATTACCCCAACCTTTACAAGAAGTTCACCGCAGTCGGGCCGTTGCTTGATAAACTTGGCAATGGCGGCAAGGGCATCAACTGGGACACCAAGACAGAGGTGCAGCATCTGCGCGACTTGAACGGTGTGGTGCTGGAAGAGGGCGTGACCAAAGGCATGGCGCGGCTGGATACCGCGATTGATGCCGCCGAAATGATCCTGATGCTGGCCCCCGAAACCAATGGCGAGGTGGCCGTCAAGGCCTGGCACGAGCTGGAAAAACCGACGGGCCGCGAACATGCCCATCTGGCGGAAGGCGCGCATCACACCAAGATCCGGTTCCGTGATCTGGCGGCGCAACCGCGCAAGATTATCTCGTCCCCCACATGGTCGGGCATTGAATCAGAGGAGGTCTGCTATAACGCGGGCTATACCAATGTGCACGAGCTGATCCCGTGGCGCACCCTGTCAGGCCGCCAACAGCTGTATCAGGATCACCTGTGGATGCGGGCCTTTGGCGAAGGCTTCGTCAGTTACCGCCCGCCGGTGGACCTGAAAACCATCACCACGGCGGTCAACACCGACGCGGGCCAGCCCCATGTCGTGCTGAACTTCATCACGCCGCACCAGAAATGGGGCATCCATTCCACCTATTCCGACAACCTGCTGATGCTGACGCTAAACCGTGGCGGGCCGGTGGTCTGGATGTCCGAAGTGGATGCGGCCAAGGCGGGGCTGGTCGATAACGACTGGGTCGAGGCCTACAATACCAACGGTGCATTGACCGCCCGCGTTGTTGTCAGCCAACGGATCAAGCAGGGCACTCTGTTCATGTATCACGCGCAGGAAAAGATCGTGAATACCCCCGGTTCCGAAAAGACCGGCCATCGCGGCGGCATCCACAATTCGGTCACCCGCACCACGCTAAAACCCACCCATATGATCGGCGGCTACGCGCAGCTGAGCTATGGTTTCAACTATTACGGCACTGTCGGCAGCAACCGCGATGAATTCGTGATCGTGCGGAAGATGCGCAAGGTTGACTGGCTTGATACCCCCGCAAAGGAGGCCGCAGAATGAGAATTCGCGCACAAATCGGCATGGTCCTGAATCTGGACAAATGCATCGGCTGTCACACCTGTTCGGTGACATGCAAGAACGTCTGGACCTCTCGCGAGGGGGTCGAATACGCCTGGTTCAACAATGTCGAAACCAAGCCCGGCACCGGCTATCCCACCGACTGGGAGAACCAGAAGAAGTGGAATGGCGGCTGGGCGCGCACGGCCCGCGGCACCTTGCAGCCCAAACAGGGCAGCAAGTGGCGCATCCTTGCGAACATCTTCGGCAACCCCGATTTGCCAGAGATCGACGACTACTACGAGCCGTTCACCTTCGACTACGACCACCTGAAATCCGCCCCCGAGATGGACGCCTTCCCCACGGCGCGGCCCCGGTCGCTGATCACCGGAGAGCGGATGGAGAAGATCGAGAAAGGCCCGAACTGGGAGGAAATCCTTGGCGGCGAGTTCTCGAAACGGTCAAAGGATTACAACTTCGAGAACATCCAGAAGGACATTTACGGCCAATACGAAAACACCTTTATGATGTATCTGCCGCGCCTCTGCGAGCATTGCCTGAACCCGACCTGCGCCTCGGCCTGTCCGTCGGGTGCGATCTACAAGCGCGAGGAGGACGGTATCGTCCTGATAGATCAGGAAAAATGCCGCGGCTGGCGGATGTGCGTTTCGGCCTGCCCCTACAAAAAGATTTATTACAACTGGGAATCCGGAAAATCCGAAAAATGCACCCTGTGCTATCCCCGCATCGAATCCGGCAACCCCACGGTCTGTTCGGAAACCTGCGTCGGGCGCATCCGCTATATCGGCGTGATGCTGTATGACGCCGACAAGATCGCCGAGGCCGCCAATGTGCCCGAAGAAACCAACCTGTATCAGGCGCATCTGGATGTGTTCATGGATCCAAACGATCCGACGGTGATCGCGCAGGCATTGGCCGATGGCATTCCGCAGGATTGGATCAAGGCGGCGCAGGAAAGCCCGATCTGGAAGATGGCGATGGACTGGAAGGTAGCGTTTCCGCTGCATCCCGAATATCGCACCCTGCCGATGGTCTGGTATGTTCCGCCGCTGTCCCCGATCCAGAACGCCGCCCAAGTGGGCGATCTGGGGATGAACGGCGATCTGCCCGATGTGCGCAAGCTGCGCATTCCGGTGAAATACCTTGCCAATATGCTGACCGCCGGGGCAGAGGAGCCGATCGTCACCGCACTGGAACGGATGTCGGCGATGCGCGCCTATATGCGGTCGAAAACTGTGGACGGTGTGATCAACGAAGGCATCGCCGCCCGTGTCGGTCTGACCCCCGCGATGATCGAGGATATGTACAAGATCATGGCGCTGGCCGATTACGAGGACCGCTTTGTCATCCCCACCACCCACCGCGAACAGGCAGAGGAAGTCTATGACATCCGCGGCGGCTGCGGGTTCACCGATGGCAACGGTTGCTCGACCGGATCAATCGACAAGGGCACGTTGTTCGGCGGCAAGAAAAAGAAAACCCTGACCCTGCCTTCGGAGGCATTCTGATGGACCGTAGTTTAAAAGCCCTGTCGCTGATCCTCAGCTATCCGACCCCCGAATTGCAGGCCGCAATGCCCGAGATCGGCGGCGTGCTGGCGTCGGAAACCCGACTGACCGCAGCCATGCGACGCGCGCTGCGCCCTTTGATCGAAGGGCTGGCCGGACGCGACATTTACGCGCTGCAAGAAGAGTATGTGATGCTGTTCGACCGCTCGCGCACGCTGTCGCTGAACCTGTTCGAACATGTCCACGGTGAAAGCCGGGATCGGGGCGGGGCGATGGTGTCGCTGGTTGAAACCTATCGCGAGGCGGGGTTCGACCCGATCAGCACCGAACTGCCCGACCACCTGCCCGTGCTGCTGGAGTTTCTGGCGACGCAATCCGCAGACGAGGCGCGTGAAATGCTGGCCGATGCGGCGCATATCTTTGCCACCATCGCCACAAGGCTGGACCGGCGCGACTGTGTTTATGGTGCCGTGTTCGCCGCATTGCGCCAGTTGTCCGGCACCGTGGCCGACAGCGCGGCGGTGGCCCTGATGCTGGAACAGCCAGAGGACGACCCGACCGATCTGGACGCCCTTGATGCCGTCTGGGAGGAAACCGAAGTCACCTTTGGCCCAGACCCGACTGCCGGCTGCCCGCAGGTCCGTGACCTGCTTGCGGGCATGGATATTCCCGTAACCCCCGAACCGGCTATGCCGGTCGCGGCGGACTGAAGGAGGCGACAATGCACAACTTTCTTTTCGGCATTTACCCCTATATCGCGCTTAGCGTACTGCTGATCGGCACAATCGCGCGCTATGAAACCGTGCCTTTCACCTGGAAATCATCGTCGTCGCAACTGTTGCGGCGCAAGCAACTGATCCTTGGATCGGTGCTGTTCCACATCGGTGTTCTGGTCATTTTCGCGGGCCATTTCGTTGGCCTGCTGACGCCGATCTGGGTGTTCGACGCGCTTGGCATCAGTCACGGTGCCAAACAGGTTCTTGCCGTTGTTGCGGGCGGCATTGCCGGGGTGATGGCACTGGTCGGCGGTGGCATCCTGTTCCATCGGCGTTGGACCGACCCGCGCATACGCAAGACGTCCTCGGTTGCCGACATTGCCATTCTGGCGCTGCTGCTGGCGCAATTGGTCTTGGGGCTTGGCACGATCTTTGTCTCGCTTCAGCATCTGGACGGGCATGAAATGACCACCTTCATGTCCTGGGCGCAGGGTATCTTTACCTTTCAGGCAGGCGCGGCTGACCACATCGCCGGCGCGGCGTTGATCTTCAAGCTGCACCTGTTTCTGGGGCTGACAATTCTGCTGGTGTTCCCGTTCACGCGGCTTGTTCACATGCTCTCGGTCCCGATCCGCTATGTCACATTGCGCCCCGGCTGGCAGATCGTGCGATCCCGCCGACCCAGGGCGCGGCCCAGATCCACCATCAAACCGGCGGAGAAACTGTGATGCAGATCCCCGCACTGTCTCAAACGCCGTTGTTTCCCGAAATCACCGTCAACGGCGCGGTGATCCCCTCTGCCGCAATCGCCGCCGAGGCGCAGAACCACACAGCCCCCAAGGGCAAGCCGGGTCTGGCCTGGCGGATGGCGGCGCGGGCTTTGACCATCCGCAAACTTCTGCTGGAGGATGCGGCACGGCGCGGCATCGTGGCTACGCCGATGGCTGTCGGACCCGGACTGATGGAAACGCCCGACGAGGCGCAGATCCGCGCCTTGCTGGAACAGGCGATAGCCGTGACCCCGCCAACCGAGGCCGAGCTGGAAGCGATCTGGGCCAAAGACCCCGCCCGCTTTCGGTCGCCACCCCTGTGGGAGGCCTCGCATATCCTGTGCGCCGCAGACCCGTTCGACGCCGATGCGACAGAGGGCGCGCGGCTGCGGGCCGAGGCGATCCATGCGCAAGTGACCCGCGACCCCAAGTCCTTTGGCAAGATTGCCCGCGACGCGAGCGATTGTTCGTCCAAGGCCAATGGCGGGATGCTGGGCCAGCTTGTGCCCGGCGATGCGGTGCCCGAGTTCGAGGCCGTCCTGCGCGACCTTGCGCCGGGCGAGATGGCCGCGACCCCCGTGCGCACCCGTTTCGGCTGGCATGTGATCCGGCTGGACAGCCGCGCCGAAACCCGCGAGCTGCCCTTTTCCGCCGTGCGCGCGCGTCTGGCCGAAGCCGCCGAAAAGGCCGGATGGACCCGCGCCGCCCGCGACTTTACCGCCGATCTGATGAAGGCCGCAGATATTCGCGGCGTGGATCTTGATATCCACCAGGGCCAAGCGGGGTGAAACAAGGTGAAGACGCGATACGTGGGGCCCGACTGTGGCTGTGATGCCAGAGATATGCAGCCCGGACTGATGTCTGTCGATCAGGCGATCGCGGCGGCGCTGCGGTTTGTGGTGCCGGTGTCCGACCGCAAGGTGGTTCCGCTGGCCGGTGCTTCGGGCAGGGTGCTGGCCTTGCCCGTTGTGGCGCGCGCAATGCTGCCGCCATACGATGCCTCGGCGATGGACGGGTATGCAGTGCGGGTCAACGACATGCCGGGTGCAGGGCCCTGGTCCATGACCGTGCAGGACCGGATTGCTGCGGGGGACGCACGCAGCATCGCCCTTGAATCCGGCGCAGCGCTGCGCATCTTTACCGGTGCCCCCCTGCCCCATGGTGCCGATGCGGTTGTGATGCAGGAATCCGTGACGCGTCGCGCTGACGGCATCCACCTTGTCCGGTGTCCGACCATCGGTGAAAATATCCGCCGTGCTGGCGAAGAGGCGCCAGCGGGCAAGAGCATTGTTCCCGCAGGCCGCAGGCTTGGCCCGCGCGACATCGGGGCCGCCGCCGCCGCTGGCCATGCGACCGTTACGGTTACGCGGCGTCCGCGTGTCGCCCTGCTGACCACGGGGGACGAGATCGTGCCGCCCGGTTCGCCCTTGACCCATGGTGCGATCTGGAACGCGAACACCAGCCTGCTGGTTGCGGCCATTCGGGCAGCCGACGCCGAGATTGTCACCGTGAAACATGCACCCGACGACCTTGCCGCGCTTGGGGCGCTGATGGTCGGGCTGGCCGGACAGGTCGATATGCTGATCACGACCGGCGGCGTATCCGTCGGCGAAGAGGACCACTGCAAAGCTGCCATTCTGGCGGCGCAGGGTGAAATCGCCGTCGCCGGTGTTGCGATGAAACCCGGCAAGCCGGTGATGTTTGGTCGCGTGGCCGGGGCGGTATGGCTGGGTCTGCCGGGCAATCCCGTGTCGGCCTATGTCACATGGCAGGTGCTGGGGCTGCCGCTGATCGCGCGGCTTGTCGGCAACCGAACGCCCGCTGCCCGATCAAGACTGGTGGTCGCCGGACACCCCTTGCACCACCGACCGGGGCGCTGCGAATATCGCCCGGCCACAATCACCGGCATCGACCATCTGGGGCGACAGATCGTCGCCGCAGGGGGCGCTGTCCATTCCGGACGATTAAGCGTGCTGGCCGATGCGGATGGTCTGATCGTGATCCCCGCAGCGACCGAGGCGGTTCAACCGGGCGATCTGCTTGATTTTCTGCCATTCCGGGCGGGATGAAACGGCCAACGAAAAGGAACATGACGATGCAGATTGCCTATACGATGGCGCAGGGGCGGGGCGACACGGATCTGGTCCTCGCCCGGCTTGCGGACCGCCTGAAAGCCGCTGGTATGCGGACCTGCGGTGTTGCGCAGATCAATACCGATTGCGGCGAGACCCACCCCTGCGACATGGATGTGCGCATCTTGCCCGACGGGCCGATGATCCGGATTTCGCAGTCTCTGGGCCCCCTGGCAAAGGGATGCCGCCTTGACCCTTCGGCGCTGGAACATGCCGTCGCGATGGTCGAGACACGCATGACTGGCGGCGTGGATGTCCTGATCATAAACAAATTCGGCAAACACGAGGCCGAAGGTCGCGGGTTCCGCAGCATCATCTCAGAGGCGCTGTCGGCGTCGATACCTGTCATCGTCGGGGTGAACCCGCTGAACCTTGCCGCGTTTCAGCGTTTTACCGAAGGTCTTGCCGTTCCGGTTGCGGCTGACGTCGATCTTTTGGCGGCCTGGCTGTCCGGTCTGGATGCGCGGAATTCTGCTCCGGCTTGACGGATGGCAAATGGACCTGCCTAACGCGCAGGTCCACCCTACCCCCACGAATCCTTTTCCCAACAGGTTCAGGACGCGTTGCGTCTGAAAACGGCGGCGGATGCGTGTTGCAGTGCAACCCTGTCCGGTGGATTGCCTTGCAGCAAAAGCCTTTTTCCCTGCCGCAGTGCAGAAATTATTGTTCAAAAAATTATATATTAAAATAAAAACTGTTATGCTATGTAACAGTTAAGACACCTATGGGGGACACTGAATGACCGTTCCATTCCAGACCGCGCTTGTCACCGGCGGCGCAAGCGGACTTGGCCGCGCGACGGCCCGCCATCTGGCGCAGCTAGGGGCACGCGTTGCCGTATTGGACCTCTCGCAAGAGCGGGCATCTGCGGTCGCAGACGAGATCGGCGGCGTTGGTATCAGTGCCGATGTAAGCGATGCAAAGGCGGTCGCCGCCGCCTTCGACACCGCCTGCGACGCCCTTGGATCAGCCCCCCGGATTGTCGTGAATTGCGCCGGCATCGGAACGGCGGCGCGCATTCTGCCGCGGGACGGTGTGCTGCCATTTGCCGCCTTCGAACAGACGTTGCGCATCAACCTTCTGGGCACCTACATCGTGATGAGCCATGCCGCCCAACGCATGAGCACGCTTGAAACGCTTGATGGCGACGGCACCCGTGGCGTCATCATCAACACCGCCTCTGTCGCATGGCAGGATGGCCAGATCGGTCAGGCCGCCTATGCCGCATCCAAGGGCGGCATCGCCTCGCTGACCCTGCCTGCCGCGCGGGAACTGGCGCGGGTGGGGGTGCGTGTTATGGCCATTGCACCGGGCCTGTTCGAAACCGCCATGACCGACAGCCTGCCCGAGGATGTGCGTGCGTCAATCGCGGCCAATATCCCGTTTCCGTCGCGTCTGGGCCATGCCGGGGAATATGCGCTGCTGGTCGAACACATCGTGCGCAACCCTTTCCTGAATGGCACCGTGATCCGTCTTGACGGTGGCGTGCGGCTTCAGCCGCGCTGACCCCCTTAACAGTGAAGAACAAACATATGACTGACACCATGCTTCAGATTTCCATTGAAAACGGCATTGCGACGCTGGTGATGAACCGGCCCGACAAACGCAACGCGATGTGCGATACGCTGCTCAATGCGATAGAGGCCTTTTTTGCGCAGCCCCCGAAGGGCGTGCGCGCGGTGATCCTGACCGGAACGGCGGGGCATTACTGTTCTGGGCTGGATCTGTCCGAGCATGTCTCGCGGGATGCGGAGGGCACAATGCGCCACTCGCGCAACTGGCACCGCGTCATGGACCTGATCCAGTTCTCTGGCCTTCCGGTGATCTCGGCCATGTTCGGCGCCGTGATCGGCGGCGGGCTGGAGCTTGCCGCCTCCACCCATGTCCGCATCGCAGAGCCGTCGTCGATCTTTCAGCTGCCAGAGGGGCGGCGCGGCATCTTTGTGGGTGGCGGCGCAACTGTGCGGATCGGGCGGATCATCGGGGCCGACCGGATGTGCGAAATGATGCTGACAGGGCGCAAATACACCGCGAGCGAGGCGCTTGGCCTCGGGCTGACGCATTACGCGGTGGCCGAGGGCGAGGCCCTGCCGCTGGCGCGGGAACTGGCGGGCAAAATCGCCGCCAACGCCTCGTTGTCGAACTACATGATGATCCAGGCGATCAGCCGGATCGCCGATATGCCCAAACAGGATGGTCTGTTCACCGAAAGCCTGTGCGCCGCCGTGTCCCAGACCAGTCGCGATGCCGAAGAAGGGCTGCGCGCCTTTCTGGAAAAAAGGCAGCCGAAATTCCGATAAGCGGCGCGGGACGCGCGGCCTATCGGGCACCACCGGCACGGTTGATGCCGCAGACATTTGTATAACTGGGAGGTCCTACAATGACGACGAATTCACTGACAAGGCGGACGATGCTGGCGGCCATGGGGGCGACGCTTGCCATGCCCGCGCTGGTAAAGCGTGCCAATGCGGCAGAGGTCACGTTGCGCCTGCATCATTTCCTGCCCGCGATGGCCCCGGTGCAGCGCAACATTTTTGAGCCATGGGCACAGGAAATTGCCGAGGCAAGCGACGGGCGCATCGAAATCCAGATATTCCCCTCGATGCAGCTTGGTGGCAAACCGCCACAACTGGCCGATCAGGCCAAGGGCGGAATTGCCGATATCGCATGGACCTTGCCGGTCTACACCCCTGACCGCTTTCTTCTGGCAGAGACGATGGCGCTGCCGTTCATGGTGACCACCGCCGAGAAAAGCTCGATCGCGATGCAGACCCTGATGGACGAGTTCGGCACTGCCGAATACGCAGGGCTAAAGCCGCTGGCCTTCCACACCCACGCGGGCGGCAAATTCCACATGCGCGACACACCCGTAGTCACCGCCGCCGACCTGAAGGGCAAGCAGATCCGCAGCCCGAACCAGTCGACCGGCCAGTTGCTGTCGGCGCTTGGCGCAGAGCCTGTGTTCTTTCCCGTCACCGATATGATCGTCGGCCTGTCGAACGGCGTGATCGACGGGTGCTGCCTGCCCTACGAGGTGGTGCCCGCCTTCAAGCTGCAAGAGCTGACCAAGTTCAGCAGCGAACCGGCCCCCGCCGCACGCGGCCTTTATTCCAACACGTTCGCTTTGGTCATGAACCAGGGGGTCTATGACGGCCTGCCCGAGGATCTGCGCGGCGTGATCGACAACGCCTCTGGTCCCGCGCTGTCACGGCGGATGGGTCAGTCCTTTGACACCTTCGAGACGGGCGGTCGCGGGGTTGTCGAAAAGCAAGGTAACCAGATCAACGAGATCGCGGCAGCCGAGGTGGAAAGCTGGCGTCCGCTGGTCGCGCCGATCTATGCCGAATGGCAGAAAAAGCTGGACGACAACGGGTTTGATGGCGCAGCCGTCCTAAGGCGTGCCAACGAACTGCTGGACGCGGGCTGAGCATGACCGGTTTCAGATCCATGTGGAATGCGCAGGGAAGGGTTCCTTCCCTGCAGCTATGGCTCTTGCGGCTTTCCATCGTTTTTGCGGCTCTTGGCGGGGTGGCAATTTTTGCCGCCTCGCTGACCGTCAGCCTGTCCGTCGCCCTGCGCACCTTCGGGTTCGGCGGCATACGCGGGGATTTTGAACTGGTAGAGGTCGTCGCGGCGACCTGCGCCAGCCTGTTTCTGCCGCTGTGCCAATTGCGGCGCGGTCATGTTCTGGTCGATCTGTTCACCGACTGGATGCCCACGCCCGCAAAGCACCGGATCGACGGTGCCTGGACACTGGTTTTTGCCCTTGCCTTGGGTATTCTCAGTTGGCGTCTGGGTCACGGGCTTGTCGATGTCTACGGCTATGGCGACCGCACGATGCTTCTGAAACTGCCGCTTTGGTGGGTCTATGTGCCCGCCGTTCTGTCCACCGGACTTGCCTGTTTCATCGCCCTTGTCAGCGCCAACAGCCTGTTGCGCGGCAATATTCCGGAAATGGAGCATATCTGATGGACCCGATGTTCATTGCGGCCCTTATGGTCGTCATCCTGTTGGTGATGATCTTTTTGCGCGCGCCGATTGCGCTTGCGATGGGGCTGGTCGGGTCTGCCGGCTATGTCACGCTGGCCAGCCCGATGGCGCTTTCTGCCTATCTGTCCACCGCATGGCCGGACAAGTTCATGTCCTACGAATTGGCCATTGTTCCGCTGTTTATCCTGATGGGGCATCTGGCGACCCGCACCGGCATCTCGGCCAAGCTGTTCAACGCGGCAAACGCGTGGATCGGGCATTTTCGTGGCGGGCTTGCCATGGCCGCCATTGCCGGATGCGCCATGTTCGGGTCGATCTCTGGGTCGTCGCTTGCGACTGCATCGACGATGGCACGGGTGGCGCTGCCCGAAATGCGCAAACACGGCTATTCGGGCGCGCTTTCTGCCGGATCGCTGGCGGCGGGCGGCACGCTTGGCATCCTGATCCCGCCATCCGTGGTGCTGATCATCTATGCGCTACTGACCGAACAGAACATCGTCAAACTGTTCCTTGCTGCCACCCTTCCCGGCATCCTTGCGGTTCTGGGGTTTATGACGGCAATCGCGATCTACGCCCGCATTTACCCTACCGAAGCCCCTGCATTACCCCGCAAACCCCTGATCGAACGCATCAAGGCCCTGGGCGATATCTGGTATATCGTCGGGATCTTCGGCGGTGTCCTTATGGGCATCTACGGCGGCATATTCACCCCGGCAGAGGGCGCATCGGTCGGCGTGGTGGCGACCATGGCTGCGGGTCTTGTCACGCGCAGCCTGTCACTGCCCGATCTGATCGACTGCCTGATCGACACCGCCGGGTCCAGCGCGATGATCTTTGCGATTATCTTTGGCGCCGACCTGTTCAACGTCGCACTTGCCTTGTCGCGCATGCCGACCGAGGTTGCAGGCTGGTTCTCGGGGGCCGATATTGCCCCGATGACGGTGCTGATTGCCATCATCGCCTTTTACCTTGTCATGGGTTGCGTCATGGACAGCCTTTCGATGATCCTGCTGACCGTTCCGGTGTTCTTTCCAACTGTTATGGTGCTCGACTTTGGCCTGCTGCCCGAACAGCAGGCAATGTGGTTCGGGATCATCACGCTGGTGGTGGTCGAAATCGGGATGATCACACCGCCTGTCGGCATGAATCTTTTTGTGATCGGGGCCATGGCGCGTGACATTCCCACGCGGGAAATCTTTCGCGGCACGGTTCCCTTCATCATGGCGGAATTTGTTCGGATTACTATTCTGGTTGCCTTCCCCGCTCTCAGCTACTGGCTTGTCCAGATTGTCACTCAATGAGCCGGAGACCCATCATGAAACTTCCCAAAGCCGCACAGCCCGACACGCAGACCCCGCTGTCAGACTCCAATCTGCGGCAATTTGCGGGGTATAGCCTGAAACGGGCCTACCTTGTCGCCGATGCCGACATGCGCCGTATGGTGGCCACGCTTGGGCTGCGCCAGACGACGTTTTCAGCGCTGGCAACAATCATCGAGAACCCGGACATCACCCAGACCCAACTGGGTCAGGCGCTTTTTATCGAGCGGTCCGGTGTGGTGCTGATCGTCGACGAGCTGGAAAATGCCGAGCTGATCACCCGCAACAAGGTGAAGAACGACCGCCGGTCCTATGCGCTGCGCGTGACCCTCAAGGGCCGTCGCCTTTGGGAAAAAGCCCGTGCGCAGGTGCTTGCGCAGGAAGACCGGACCTTCAGCGCGCTCAGCGCGAATGAACGCGCCGCCTTTGTGGACATGCTCAACCGTATTGAAGCCACCCAGCCGGACGACGACCCGAATTGAGGATATAATGACCCAGACCGACCGCACCTGCCGCCCCGTGTTCGACGGTTTCCTGCCCCATAAGGCTTTGACCGAACAGCGCGCCGATGGTTCGATCCTGTTCCGGTCGGATCACCCGCTTGACCCTGCGGTTTCAAAGACCTCGGACTGGTTGCACCACTGGGCCGCCGCCGCGCCGGACCGGGTCTATCTGGCGGAACGGTCCGGCGCAGGCTGGCGCACGCATGGATATGCCGAAGTGTTGCATATGGTTCAGGCGATCGGGGCCAGCCTTCTGGCGCGGGGCCTGAACGAAAGCACACCAATCGCGATCTTGTCCGGCAATGGCATGGATCACGCGCTTTTGTCGTTCGGGGCGCAGTATGTCGGCGTGCCGACCGTGCCGCTGGCCGAGCAGTATTCGCTGATCCCCGAGGCCCACGGGCGCCTGATCTATGTGCTGGACAAGGTCCGCCCCGCGATGGCCTTTGTCGATGACGCCGCCCGCTATGCCGGCGCGCTGGCCCTGCCGCAGCTTGCCGGGGTCGAGGTTGTTGCCGCGCGCCCAAAGGGGGCCGCGCGTCCTGTCACGCCGTTTTCCGACCTGCTGCGCGGCGATGCCGGTGTTGACATCAGCGCAGCCAATGCCGCCGTCGGCCCCGATACTCTGGCGAAGATCCTCTTCACTTCCGGCTCGTCCTCGGAGCCGAAAGGCGTGCTGACCACGCAGCGGATGATGTGCACCAATCAGGCGCAGATGGCGTCGGTCCTGCCCTTTCTGAAGGCCCGCCCACCGCGCATTGTCGACTGGTTGCCATGGAACCATGTGTTCGGCGGCAGCCATAACGTCAACATGATGCTGGCGCATGGCGGCTCGCTTTATATCGACCATGGCAAGCCCACGAAATCGGGGTTCCAGACATCCATCGGCAACATCACGGACCAGCCCGCCACGCTGTCGTTCAATGTGCCTGTGGGATTTTCAATGCTGGTGCAGGCGATGGAAACCGATCTTGCGCTACGCGAGGCCTATTTCCGCGACCTTGACATGATCTTCTATGCCGGGGCCTCGCTGCCGCAAGACGTGTGGCAAAAGCTGGAGGATTACGCGATGGACATTCGCGGTCGCCTGCCGCTGATGACCTCTAGCTGGGGCCTGACCGAAACCGCCCCCGCCTGCGTGATGCAACATGAACCCATCGGCCGCTCTGGCGTGATCGGTGTGCCGCTACCGGGGGTCGAGGTGAAACTACTTCCCGACGAGGACATGCGCTGCGAGATCCGCGTGAAAGGCCCGAACGTGCTGCGCGGTTATTTCGGTGACCCCGTGAAAACCGCCGCGGCCTTTGACGACGAGGGGTTCTTTATCACCGGCGACGCGGTGCGCTTCGTTGATCCTGTGCGACCAGAGGTGGGCCTTGCCTTTGATGGCCGGGTTTCCGAGGATTTCAAGCTGACCACAGGAACCTGGGTGCAGGCGGGCAAGCTGCGGATCGACGCGCTGGAAGGTCTGCGTGGCCTTGTGCAGGATGTGGTGATCTGCGGCCATGACCGCGACGCCATTGGCCTGTTCATCTTTCCGCGCCCCGATCAGGTGCACGGGAATAACACCTCTGACGGGGCAGTGATCGACGCTGTGCTTCAGGCCCGGATCGAGGAACGCCTGCGCGAAATGGCGCGTGTCGCGACCGGCTCTGCCAAGCGGATCTCGCGGGCGATCATTCTGGCCGAACCGCCGTCCCTCAAGGATCTCGAAGTGACCGACAAGGGCTCGCTGAATGTGCGCAAGGTCATCACCCGCCGCGCGGCTTTGCTGGACCGGCTTTATGACAATGAAGACCCGGCGTTGATCCGGGTGTGAGGTAGAACATGATTGATTTCTCCAAGGTCCGCGCGATTGATTTTCACACCCACGCCGAGGAGCCCTGCGGGTGCCACGCCGATGACGGATACGACGATCTGCAATCGTCGATGGCACAGTATTTCGGTGCCCCGTGGAGCCACCCGCCGACGATCCCGCAGACCGCCGCGCATTATCGCGCGCAAAATATCGCCGCCGTGATTTTCCCCGTCGACGCAGAGCGCGAAACCGGGTTCCGCCGCTACAAGAACGAGGAAGTGGCAGAGCTTTGCGCCGAACACTCCGACATTCTGATCCCCTTTGCCTCGATTGACCCGCACAAGGGCAAGCTTGGCGCACGCGAAGCCCGCAATCTGGTCGAGAATTACGGCGTTCAGGGGTTCAAGTTCCACCCGACCATGCAGGGGTTCTATCCCAACGACCGCATGGCCTACGCCCTGTACGAGGCGATTGCCGAAACCGGCAAGCCCGCGCTGTTCCACACCGGGCAGACCGGCGTCGGATCGGGGATGCGCGGCGGCAACGGGATGCGGCTGAAGTATTCCAACCCGATGTATATCGACGATGTTGCGGTCGACTTTCCCGACATGCCAATCATTCTGGCGCATCCGTCTTTCCCCTGGCAGGAAGAGGCGCTTTCCGTGGCCAGCCACAAGCCCAATGTGTATATCGACCTTTCGGGCTGGTCGCCGAAATACTTCCCCGACATCCTTGTGCGATATGCCAATACGATGCTGAAGAAAAAGATGCTGTTCGGGTCCGACTGGCCGATGATCTCGCCCGAGAAATGGCTTGATGCGTTTGATAAGGCCGCCTTTCGGGACGAGGTCCGCCCCCTGATCCTGAAGGAAAACGCGATGCGGCTGTTGGGCGTGGCGGAATGAAGCCCTTTTCGGCCCCCGTCGAAGACATCCTGTTCTCGCTTGACCATGTTGCCCGTGCCGGTCGCCTGCCCGATTGGGATAGCGGTTTCGCAGGTGAGATCCTGACGCATTTCGCCGGATTTGCAGAACACGAGATCGCACCGCTGGACGAGCCGGGGGACCGCCAGGGGTGCCGGATCGAGAACGGGCGGGTGATGATGCCCGACGGTTTTGCCGAATGTTACGCACGCTATGTCGAACAGGGCTGGCACGCGCTCTCGCTGCCAGAGGCGCAGGGCGGTCAAGGGCTGTCAGGGCCACTGCACGGTGCCGTGTCCGAGATATTCTCGGGGGCCTGCCATGCCCTGCAAATGATCACCGGCCTTGTTCCGGGGGCCGCGCGCACGCTTGAACGCTTTGGCACGCCGGACCAGATCGCGGCACATATGCCCGCGCTGGCCTCTGGCGCGGCACTGGCGACCATGTGCCTGACCGAAGGCGCCGCCGGGTCCGACCTGTCCGGTATCCGCACCCGCGCCACGCGGCATGGCGATGGCTGGCAGATCACCGGCAGCAAGATTTTCATCTCGGGCGGGGATCAGTCCCTGTCGAACCACATCCTGCATCTTGTCCTTGCCCGCACCGGCGCGGCCGAAGACGGCGTGCGGGGGCTTTCGCTGTTTTTGTGTCGCAACGGCGGTGACTTTGGCCCGAACGGCATCACCGTTACGCGGATCGAGGAAAAGATGGGGCTGCACGCCTCTCCGACATGCCAGCTGGCCTTTGACGCGGCCCCGGCAGAGCGGCTTGGTACTGAGGGCGAGGGCCTGAAAGCGATGTTCACGATGATGAACCACGCGCGCCTCGATGTGGCGCTTCAGGGGGTGGCCCATGCCGCGCGGGCCAGCGATATCGCGCGCGCCTATGCCGCCGAGCGCAAACAAGGACGTCGGGCCGACGGGTCGCCCGCCGTGCTGTCCGACCATGCCGATGTCGCGCGGATGCTTGACCAACAGCGCTTTCTGACGCTGGGCGCACGCGCCATGTGCCATCTGGCGCTGGTCGAGCTGGAAAGCGGCACAGCACACAGGCTTGTCGAATTTCTGACGCCCCTGTGCAAGATCTACGGCACACAGGCCGGTATCCGCGCCGCCGATCTTGGTATCCAGATCCTTGGCGGATCCGGGTATCTGTCAGAATACCGCATAGAGCAAACCTACCGCGACGCGCGGATCACCGCCATTTACGAGGGGACGAACGGCATCCACGCCCTCTCTCTTGTGACGCGCCTTTTGCACATGGAAGGTGCCACCGCGGCCTTTGCCGCCCTGCTGAACGACCTGTCACCTGATGGCGGACTGACAAAAGACGTGGCCGCATGGCAGGAGCTTTGCGCCGAGGTGGCGCAATCCCCCGATCCCGCCGCGCAGGCCCACCGCTTTGTCAAAGCGACGCTGGCGATCTTTGAGCGCGCCATCTGGCAGCGCATCGTCCTCGTGGCACCGCACCATAGCGCCTGCAAGGACCTTATCCGGTTGTCAAAGCAGGCAGGCGCGCCTTTTGATCCATGACCGGCTATCGGCAAAAATAGACGGCGCCCCCGACCCCGACCAGCGTGACCGCGCCGGCCGCGATCACCGCAGGCGCTGTCAGCGCGGTGCCAAGCGTGGTGCCCGCCGCACCCAATGCGCCCGAGATAAAACCGCCAGAGCCGTTCATGATCAACGCGCCCGAACTGTGACCGATGATCGTTCCGCCGTCCAGTGACAGGGCCGACCGGGCCGTCGACAAGGCGGTTCTGCCTGCGATATCAAGACCGGTCCGCGCAATCGACCGGGCCTCGTCTTTGGTGGTGTTCACCCGCTCGCAAAGCGTCTTTGGGTCATTGCAGACCAGATAGGCATCGCGCGCGCCCTCGGAGAAACCCGTGTAGGTATCGGCATCCTTGTCATAGACAAGGCAGAACGGCTTGCGCTCTGCATCGGTCAGGTCCGGCGTGAATTCCCTTAGCGTCAGATAGGCGGGGCAATCCACCCTGCCCCATCGCCCGAAAAGCCGTTCGCGAACCGATGTGTTCCCCTTCATCTCTTGTTTCGGGACGAACTGGCTGGCGGCGGTCGGGTCGGACTGCGACACCCTATAGTCAATCTGGCGCAGTTGCCCGTTCAGCGAGGTCGTGCAGCTGGCCGCCCACGCGGGCGCAATGACCACCCACTGCATCAAAATGACGATCGAGACGCGCAACAGCATTCCGCATTTCCTTTGCTTGACGCCCCCCGACGTTGGACGGCAATGCCGAAAGTGATGGGCCGGACCGGTTCCCTTGTCCAGCTTTCGCCCTGCCCCCATGCGCGGATCAACGCCCGTGTGATGCGGCCCGCGCGGAAAATCGCCTGTCGGTTCCGTGGTGCGGGCGGCAGGACCGTCATGAAATGTGCAAAGGCGGTTTCAGACCAAAGTCGGATACGCCCCTTCCCCGGAGGACTCGTAACTTGTTGGCCGTTGCGGCCTGCCGAATCTGGTCGCGGCTTGTTAACCTGATTTCAATGATATTTTCAGCCCGCCCATAGGCCAGCGACCGGAATTGAACCGGTCGCGCTTTGGCCCAGGGGCACACCGATAATTGAAACAGCCCGCGCAAGCAGGGGGCCCCGGTGCAATGCCGTCGGCGCTTTGCGCATTGACCAATAGGGGAATTTAAAATGGCTACCAGCTTTACCGTCAACACTGACGACCTGATGTTCATCCTTCGCCAAATCAAAATCGCCGAAGCTCATTCGGGCGGGCTATCCCTGGTCGAGGCGATACAGAACGAGTATGGCCTAAGCGCATCTGACACCAATCTTGTGCCCTTCGGGTTGCGCACGGTCGATGGCACCTACAACAATCTTGCCCCCGGCAACGAGAATTTCGGCGCGGCGGATCAACCGTTTCCGCGCATGCTCGACCCGCTGTATGTGAATGACACCGATGGCGATGCGATTGATTTCGACGGCCCCGGCGGGCAGCCCGCAATGGTTCAGGGCGACTATAGCCAGCCCGGCAATGTCATCGACGCCGATCCGCGCACGATCAGCAACCTGATCGTTGACCAGACCGTGAACAACCCCGCCGCAATTCTGGCGGCGCTGCAGTATGCCGGCGTGACGGGCGCGGATGCGACGGCAGCGCTGGCCGCGATACAGGCGGCGCATGCGGCCTTGCAGGCGGCGCAGCTGGCCGCCGGTGCGGCATCGCCCGCCGCGCTTGCCGCATTGCAGGCAACGATTGATCAGGAGACAACCGAACAGGCAAACGCGCAGGGGATCTATGATGCCGCCGTCGCGGCGGACATCTATGCCGGACCTGCCGGTCTTGCGGCTGCGTCGCAGGCAGCGGCCGAAGATGTGGCTGTCGCGATAAATGCAGTCGGCACGGCGATTTTTGGTTCGACTGTCGACCAGACCGATATTGATAACGCCGATGCCGCCGTCGCCGCGGCGGTTGCCGCAGTCGCTGCCGCACAGGCGGTTACCACGGCGCTTGCCGGTCTGACCGGAGAAGCACAGGCACTGTCGGCGCAAAACGAAATGGCGGCCCTTCTGACCGTCTTGCAGACCTACGCGGACGGGCTGACGCTGAACGAGCCGGTCAGCGCCAGCGACGAGCTGCAGCAGGTTGTCGATGCCGCGAACACTGCCGATTTCAACGCCTCCAATGCAGCCGCCTTGACCGCCACGCTTCAGCCGCTGGTCGATCCTGGTGGCGCTGTTGCGGCCGCACTTGTCGGCCTTGACATCGCGAACGCCGAACTCGCCGCCGCGCAAGATGCCCTTGCCGCCGCGCAGAACGCTGGCACCACCGTTGCGACCGCGGATGCGGCACTGCACGAGACAGCCTCTGGCTTTGGTGTCGAAATCGGGGCGGATGGCGGGCTGGAAATTCCCAACCTGTCGCCCGATATTGGGCTTTCACCGTCATTCAACGCCTGGATGACCTTCTTCGGGCAGTTCTTCGATCACGGTCTGGATCTGGTGACCAAGGCCAATAACGGCACGGTCTATATCCCGCTTCAGCCCGACGATCCGCTGATCACCCACGGGCCGGACGGCATCCCCAACAGCGGTGACGAAGTGCCGCCGCATCTGGCCTTTATGGCGGTCACACGCGCGCAGATCGACGCCACCGGCAATGCCGAGAACACCACGACACCCTTCGTCGACCAGAACCAGACCTATACGTCGCATCCGTCGCATCAAGTTTTCTTGCGCCAATACATGCGGGCCGATCTTGGCGATGGCAACGGCATGGTCACCCTTTCCACCGGACATCTTTTTGATGGCACCACCGCAAGCGGCTCGTTGGCCGGTGCGGTAGCCAACTGGGGCGAGGTCAAGGCGCAGGCGCTGACCATGCTGGGGATCACCCTTGGAGATTTCGACATTCACAGCGCGCCGCTTTTGGCGACGGATGCCTATGGCGAGCTCATTCTCGGCCCGAACGGCTATGCGCAGCTGGTGATGATGGCGGATGGCACACATGCGGCCGACTGGCTGCAGGAAGGCAACCCCGACGGGTCGGTCACGACAGCGGGGGCCTACACCACGGGCCATGCGTTCCTGAACGACATCGCGCATCATGCAGGGCCTGGACTGTACGATTCCAATGGCGATCACATCCCGGATACGCCCCAGACGGCAGACACCGACCCCGGCGTCGCCGATGACCATGACCCCGCAACCTATGACGACGAGATGCTGAATGCGCATTTCATCACCGGCGACGGGCGCGGCAACGAGAACATCGCGCTGACTGCGGTTCATTCGGTGTTCCACAGCGAACATAACCGTCTGGTCGAGGTGAACAAGGAAACGATCCTCGAGGCGGCGAACGCCGGAGATATCGCCTTTTTGAATGAATGGTTGCTGATTGATGTCGCTGCGGTTCCCGCCGATCTGTCAACGCTTGTCTGGGACGGCGAGCGTCTGTTCCAGGCGGCGCGCTTTGTCACCGAAATGCAGTATCAGCATCTTGTCTTCGAGGAATTTGCACGGCGTATCCAGCCCGCCGTCGATCCCTTTGTGTTTACCCATTCGCCCGATGTCGACGCCGCAATCGTGGCAGAGTTCGCCCATACCGTTTATCGGTTCGGCCATTCGATGCTGACCGAAACGGTAGACCGGGTGGACAACAACCTTGAACTTTTGCCGGACGAGACCGATCAGGCGACGCTGGTCGAGGCCTTCCTGAACCCGCAGATGTTTCTCGCCAGTGGCGGCACCCTGGAGGAGGTCATCGGCAACATCGTGCGCGGTGCCACGCTGGATGTCGCCAACGAAATGGATGAATTCGTGGTTCCCGCGCTGCAAAGCAATCTTTTGGGGCTGCCTCTGGACCTTGCCGCGATCAACATCGCGCGGGGCCGCGAGAACGGTATTCCGTCCCTGAACGAGGCCCGCAAGCAGTTCTACGAGGACTACGGCCTTGCCGATCTGAAACCCTACACAAGCTGGCTCGATTTTGCCCAGCACATCAAGAACCCCGCCTCGATCATCAACTTCATCGCGGCCTATGGCACCCATGGCCTGATCACCGGCGAGGCCACGCTAGAAGGCAAGCGCGCGGCGGCGACGGCGATTGTCACGGGCGTGGACCAGACCCTGTCGGATGGTCGCGTCATTGCGGCACTGCCTGCGCAGGACCGGTCCGACTTCCTGAACGCCACCGGAGCCTATGCCACGGTCGAGCTTGGCGGGATGAACAATATCGACTTCTGGATCGGCGGTCTGGCCGAAGAGCTGAACGAATTCGGCGGGATGCTGGGATCGACCTTCAATCTGGTATTCGAGTTCCAGATGGAGCAGTTGCAGGCCGGCGACCGGTTCTATTACCTGAGCCGGACACAGGGCACCAACCTGCTGAACCAGCTGGAGCCGAACACCTTCACCGATCTGGTGATGCGCAACTCTGCGCTGGGTGACGAATATGCGACGCATCTTAATTCGGCGCTGTTCGTGACGGCAGACCATATATTCGAACTGGACCGGGGGATCGCTCAGGCGGACTATAACCCGGATGACCCGTCGTCGCTCGATCCGGTGCATGACGATCCATTCCAGCAACTGATCGACCCCAGGGTCGTGCGCGACTATACCGGCGCAACGACGATCGACGTCGGCGGGGTGACCCACGATGTCGGCGGCTACCTGAAATATAGCGGGGGTGAACATGTGGTGCTTGGTGGCACCGAGGGCAACGACAGTCTGCTCGGTGACAAGGGCATCGACACGCTTTGGGGCGACGGCGGCAACGATTACCTGAACGCCGGCATGGAATCCGACAGCGTCTTTGGCGGCGCGGGCGACGACATTATCGAAGATCCGTTCGGCGATGACGTTCTGCGCGGCGACGATGGCAACGACGTTATCAGCGCCGGGTCGGGCCTTGACCTGATCTTTGCCGGCGAAGGGAATGACTATGTCATCCTCGGGCAGGACGACAAACAGGCGGCGGGCGACGGGGGCGACGACTTTATCCTGGGCGGCTCCGGCAATGATTTCATCCTGGGCGGCGAAGGCAATGACTGGATCGAAGGCGGTCAGGGTTTCGACGTCATCTCGGGCGAGAATTCGCAACTGTTCTTCAACTCGACCATCATCGGCCATGACGTGGCCTGGGGTCAGGCCAACGATCAGGACTATGACCTGGAATCCGGCGACGACATCGCGCTGTCGGGGCCCGGCATCCAGCGGTTCGAAGGCATGTTCGGCTATGACTGGGCAGCGGCCAAATACGATACGGCTGGCGTCAATTTCGACTTCCAGATCCCGATCTTCACAAGCATCGCGGCCGACATTCTGAAGGATCGCTTCGATCAGGTCGAAGCCGCGTCCGGCAGGAACTATGACGACAATATTCAGGGTGACGATCGCGGCCATACCAATGGCGGCTCCTCGGCACCGGATTCTGTGCCGGTGGCGCTGTTCACCGACCATGTTCTGGATGCAGAGGGCATTGATCGCATCGACGGGTTGCGGGCCCTGCTGGGGGGCAACACCGCCGAAGGCGGGCTGGTTGCGATGGACGCGATCTTTGGCACGAATTCCACAACCTTCCAGAACGGGAACATCCTGATCGGTGGCGGCGGCAGCGATGTTCTGCGCGGTCGTGGCGGATACGACATTCTGGATGGCGATGCATGGCTGAACGTGCGCATCAAGATTGTCCATGATGGCGTCACCTACTCGGCAGAGTCGCTGAACACCGATGCCACCGTCGCGGGCGAATATTCCGGCCTTGTCTTCAACACCGATGCAAACGGCAACCCCGACTTCGGCAGTCCGGCATTTGACGGTCGTTCGCTGAACTCGCTGATGCTGGACGGCACGATCAATCCCGGCTCTCTCAGCATTGTGCGCGAAATTTTGCAGGCCGATCCCGGCGGTGACATCGATACGGCTGCATTCCAGGGCAACCTTGCGGAATACGAGATCGAAGGCCGCGTTGTTGCGGCAAACGGCACCGTCATCACGGAAGCCGCAGATGTTGACGGCGACGGCTTCATCAAGGTCCGCGATATGGACACCGGCGCTATCGGTGCTGTCGTCGATGGTGTGCAACTGACCAGCAGGGGTGCGCTGACGGACGATATTGATCTGCTTCGCAACATCGAACAGCTGCAATTCGCCGATCAGACGATCGTCATCGCGGGGGATAACAACCTGGCATCGGGGCTTGTCACGATCCAGGACGCCACGCCGTTCAATGGTCTGGTGACACCTGTTGTCGGTCAGGTACTGACGGCAACACTGACCAATGTTTTCGATCTGGACGGTGTCGCTGTTGACGCAAACGGCACACCCACGGGGCCCTATTCCTTTGAATGGCAAACCACCGCGATCGGTAGCAACGGGGGCTGGTCCACGATCCAGACCAGCCTTGAATATACGGTGCGCTCTGTCGATCCGGGTCAGGTCTTGCGGGCCGTCGCTGTGTTCAAGGATACCAACGGAACGACCGAACGCATCGCGTCAGCAGCAACGGACAGCCCGACCGCAACCTATAGTGTCGACGAGAACAGCGCGGCCGGCACAATCGTTGGCCTGCAAATCCCGTTCGATGCGGATAACGGCGCGCAGCCGATCAACGGGCAGCCACCAGCCGACGTTGACCCGACGACCCTGTACCACGAGATTGATCCGGCAAACAGCGCCGGCGGGCGGTTCACGGTCATCCAGAACGGCACCGACATCAACGGCTTCCCGCGCTATTCGCTGGTTGTCGATCAGGGCGGGCCTGCGCTTTTGAACTTCGAAGCGCCGGTTCACACCCCTGCAAACCAGTCGTTCCAGTTTGTTGACAACCAGTATGATGTGATCATCAATTCCTACTCGGACACGCCAGCAAACGGCGGTGTTCTGGTCGCAGTGCGGCAGTTCACCGTGGTGTTGAATGACGTGACGGGCGAGCCGGTGAATATAGTGCCGACGCTGCAATTGCACACGGTCGACCATCTGGGCGCGTATATCGAAACCTTCGGCAGCACCAGTTACACCGAAGACGACATCGGCGATCCGGTCAGCTTCGTGTGGGACGAGAACTGGGTCGAGGTGGATCCCTTTAACGCAGACATTCAAATCAACGGCGGCCGGTTGCAGTTTGACGCCGGCACTGACGGCGGAGAAATGATCACCCGTGCGATTGATCTAGGCGGGCTGCCCGCCGGTGCTCAGGTGAACCTCAGCTTCGACTATGAAGATGATGGCGTAAGCAGCGGTGCCGTTGTTGCCGAGGTCTGGAACAGCGGCACGAATTCGTGGAACCAGATTGCCAATCTGTCGGCTAATGGCGACGGAAGCTACTCGTATTCCGCACCGCTGAGCGCCGATCAGATCGGGGCCTTGTCCGCGATCCGCTTCAGGGCAGCTTTCGACGGCTTCGGGTTTTTTGACAACCTTTATGTCGACAATATCCAGATCGACATCGACGCCCCCTCGGCGATGCCCACAACCGATCACACGGCATCCTTTGATGAGAACGGCGCAGCGGTTGCCATTGCTGCGGGCCCTGCGGTTGCGGATGCGGATGGCACCACGATCATGGGCGCGACAGTTGTGCTGACGAATGCGCAGACCGACGATGTGCTGTCGGTAGCCGGGGATTTGCCCGCCGGGATCACGGCCAGCTTCGGTCCGGCAGTTGCGGGTGAAATCACCATGTATCTGGCAGGCCCGGCCTCATCCGCGGATATGCAGACCGCGATTGCACAGGTCAGGTTCGCCAACACCGGTGACAACCCCAACCCTCTGGGCTCCGGATCGCCGCGCCTGATCAACGTAACAGTCACCGATGGCGAGTCGGAAAGCACGATCGCCACCGCGACCGTGACTGTGAATGCCACCGATGATCCCGCCATTGCCAACAACGATACCGTCTATACCAACATAACCAGCGGCATTGACGTGCCCCTTTGGGCGCTGTTGGCGAATGACAGCGATGCGGACGATGTGCTTTCGGTCGTCGGTGTCAAGAACCAAAGCGGTGTCAGCGCGGTGCTTGGCACCGAGGCTGTGACGGTCGCGGATGTGGCGGGAACCAACAACCGGTTCGACTATACCCTAGCCGGCGGCGACACCGCGCGCGTCACCATGGGTTTCGATACGAACGGCACGCTCAGCGGCAGTGGCAACAACGATATTGTTGTTGGCAATGACGCGGGCAGTTCGATTGACGCGGGCGCCGGGAATGACATTGTTTTCGCCGGTGGCGGGAATGACGGGATTGTCTGGAATGCCAACTTTTTCTCCACCGACGGTCGTGATTTTGTCGATGGGGGCGACGGGATTGATACCTTTACCGTCAATGGCAACTTTTCGTCCGAAACCTACCGGATCTATACAACGGCCACGGCGCTGGCGGCGGGGTTGACGGGGCTGAACCCGGCCACGGAGATCGTGATCACCCGCAACGGGGAGATCATTGCCGAGCTGGACAATATCGAGGAGATTGCCATCAACAGCGCGGGCGGCGGTGGCGACAGTGTGGCGGCGATCGGTGATTTCGGGACGACCTCGCTTGCGCTGAACACGATCCACATCAACGGCAGTTCCGGCGACGACACGGTCGATATCTCTCGGTTGACGTCGGACCACCGGATTGTGTTCCTGTCGAATGGCGGGTCCGATACGATCATCGGGAACTTGCGGCCACAGGATGTGATCCTGTTCCCCGAGGGCAGCGACCCGGCCAATACGGTGGTGATGATGGACGCGGATACGGGGCTGACGACGGCCACCAACGGCGCCAACACAGTCAGCTATGTGGCTGATGGCGCGGGGCCGCAGTTTACCGACACGGTCCTGGCGGAGGACGACGGGGATGACGACGTCGACGGTGTGGTGATCACGACTGACGCTGCGGACCACGCCGCCTGCGATGACGACGATGCGACGGTGACCGCCAACAGCGGCCTTGTCGGCACGGGCGGCGCGGATGCGCTGACCGGCACCGATGCGGGCGAGACGATCGTTGCCCATGGCGGCGCAGACATGGTCTTTGCCGGAGGCGGCAACGACAATATCCTTGGCGGGGCCGGATCCGATATGCTGTATGGCGACGGCGGCGCGGACCGTATCTTTGGCGAGGCCGGTGACGACTTCATCACCGGCGGCGCGGGGGATGACACGGTGTTCGGCGGCGCGGGCGATGATCTGTTCGTGGCGGCATCGGGGGACGGCAACGACACCTACTACGGCGACGCCATGAACGGCGGTGCCGGCGTGGACACGCTGGATATGTCGGCGATCATGTCGGATATCACCGCAGATCTCGGCTCTGGTCTGCTGGATCATGGCAGCGTTTACGCGGCAGACAGCGGTCACGACACCCTTTGGGGGATCGAGAACATCGTGACCGGTGCCGGCAACGACATCATCACGGCGAATGCCGCGGTGAACGTGATCGACGGCGGCGACGGCGAGAACATCTTCCGGTTCAACGCGGCGGCGGATGCGGATGGCGATACGGTTGTCGGGTTCCAGCCCGGAGACAAGATCGACCTGAGCGGGATGGACGCGAACAATGACCTGTCCGGTCAGCAGACGTTCATGATGTCGACGACCGGGTCGCTGGGGGCCGTGGGCGAATTGCTGGTCTCGCACGAGACCCGCGAGGACGGAGAGTACACCGTCATCGAGGGCAATGCGGGCGGCGACAGCAGCGCGGAGTTCAAGCTGAGCCTGAAGGGCACGCACACCCTGAGCGACACAGACTTCACTCTTTGATCCCGACTTTGACGGGGGCGGTTCGCCGCCCCCGCACAGTGATTTTTAAACCAAAATATTTCAAGGTCAGGGGAAACGGTCATGCGGTCCAAAGAACAGATGAGCGCCGACAAGCGGAAGAATGTGGAAAATCTGACAAAGGGGTTCCGCAGCATCTTTGTGTTTTTGTTCGGCATGTCCGGGGTCATCAACATTCTGGCGCTGACAGGGGCGTTCTACATGTTGCAGATCTATGACCGCGCCTTGGGTAGCGGCAGCATCCAGACGCTGCTGGCGCTGTCGGCGCTGGCCATCGGCCTGTATTTTTTCCAGGGCCTGTTCGACGTGCTGCGGTCGCAGATCCTTGTGCGGATCGGGGCGCGGCTGGACCGGCGGATCGCGCCGATGGCGCATCAGGTGGCGATTGACATGCCGCGCTTCGGGTTTTCCACCGCAGAGTCGCTGGAGCGCGGGCGCGACGTGGATACGGTGCGGGGATTTCTGGGCAGTCAGGGGCCGGTGGCGCTGTTCGATCTGCCGTGGATGCCGATCTTTCTGGTGTTCGTCTATTCGCTGCATCCGCTGCTGGGGGCACTGACACTTGGCGGGGCCTTTGTGCTGACCCTGCTGACGCTGGCGACCGAACTGATGACGCGGCGGCTGAGCGCGGCCACGCATCAAGCGGCGATCACGCGCAACGCGATTGCGGATTCCAACGCGCGCAACGCGGATGTGCTAAAAGCGATGGGGTTCGCGCAACGCGCGGTGGCGCGGTTCAACGCGGCCAACGACGACCATCTGGAACTGCACACGCGGACCAATGACATCAGCGGCACGTTCGGGGCGCTGTCGCGGGTGCTGCGGATGATCCTGCAATCTGCGGTTCTGGGTCTGGGGGCCTATCTGACAATCCGCGGAGAGCTGTCGGCGGGGGCGATCATCGCGGCCTCTGTCGCCTCGGCGCGCGCCCTTGCGCCGATTGATCTGGCGATCGGCAACTGGAAACATGTCGTTGCGGCGCGCACGGCCTTCGGACGGCTGAAGGAAACCGTTGTCGCGCTGGCCTCGGCGGACGAGCCGATGGACCTGCCCGTGCCGCTGTCCTCGCTGAAGGTCGAGGGCATTACGGTGGCGGTGCCCGGATCGGGGCGCGTGTTGCTGAGCGATGTGGCGTTCGAGCTGCGCGCGGGTCAGGCGGTCGGGATCATCGGACCCTCTGGCGGCGGCAAGACAACGCTGGTGCGGGCGCTGACCGGAATCTGGCCGGTGCTGCGCGGCTCTGTCCGGCTGGACCACGCGGAACTGACGCAATGGGACGACGCGGCGCTGGGTCAATACGTCGGCTATCTGCCACAGGACGTGGCGCTGATGGATGCGACGATCGAAGAGAATATCTCGCGGTTCGCCGATACCCCCGACCCTGCGGCCGTCGTCGCGGCGGCCAGGGCTGCGGGGGTTCACGAGATGATCGTGCGGCTGCCCGACGGATATCGCACGCAGCTTGGGCCGCAGGGCACCGCGCTGTCGGGTGGCCAGCGCCAGCGTCTGGGACTTGCGCGCGCGCTTTATGGCGATCCGTTCGTGGTGGTTCTGGACGAGCCGAACTCGAACCTCGACGGCGAAGGCGAGGCGGCGCTGTCTGCGGCGATTACGGCGATCCGTGCACGGGGCGGGATTGCGGTTGTGATCGCGCATCGCCCCAGCGCGCTGGCGGCGGTCGATATGGTGGCGGTGATCCAGAATGGCCGGATGACGGCCTTTGGACCAAAAGACGAGATCATCGGACCAAAAGCGGTCGCGCCCCCTGCAACAGAGACGACAACACCGGCGCGCACGGCCCCGAAAACGGCGGCTGCGAAACCTGCGCTGCGCAACGTTGGAGGAGCGGCATCATGATCGAGATCAAAGGCACCAGAAGCCCGCAAAAAGATGCGGACCCCGCGCAAAAATATGTCCTGAAAAGTCAGGACGCCAAATCCCGCTCTCCCTATGCGATCGGGATCATGCTGACGGCGTTCGTGTTGTACCTGAAGTCGATGTTCCCTGACACCGCGACCCGGGCCTTTGTCGAGGACGAGGCGGCGCCGCAGATCCCGCAGGAGCCGGAACTGGCGCTGACCGGAGAGGAGGCCGTCCTGCCCGAAGAGACCGTCAGCGATGACGGCGGTGGCGCGGGTGCGGGCGGGGCCGCCGGGGGCGCGCCTTTGGCAACACCCGCCGCCCCGGCGCAGTCGTTCCGGTTCAGCGCGCCGAATGTGATCTCGCTGTTCGCGGATCGCGGTCAGGACGCGGTCAGGACACCGCCCAAGGGGTCTGTGCCGGACAATGGCGTCGAGGGCTGGACCCCCGGGGCAGAGACCCTGCCCGAGGAGACGGTGCAGATCCTTGTGCCCGGGAACACAGAACCGGCCGAAGAGGAGCAAGACCCGCCGCCCGCCGCAGGCGATGACGACGAGGCAGTCGTGCCGCCTCGTGCGAACCGCGCGCCCACCGTCGCGCGGCTGGTCTATCTGTCGGATGTGATCGGCTGCGCTGCGGTTCTGATCGCCCTGTCCGATTTTCTGGCCCATGCCGATGATGCGGATGGCGACCGTCTTTCGGTGCAGAATGTGACCGTCTCGTCGGGCACGATTGCGGCGGTCGACGGCGGCTATCTGTATACGCCCGACCCCGATGTTCCGGGTCCGGTGCAGGTGCGCTATCAGGTCACCGATGGCAGCCTCGGCGTCGATCAGCGGGCGGAATTCTCAGTCGTGGCGCATCAGGTCGAGGGCAGCGATGGCGACGACAGGCTGCTTGGCACGCTCTGCGCCGACGAGATCGACGGGCGCGCCGGCGACGACCTGATCGACGGGCGCGGCGGCAACGACCACATCGCCGGTGGCGAAGGCCAGGACCACATCGTGGGCGGCGACGGCGACGACAGGCTGTATGGCGGCGCGGGGGATGACATTATCTTTGGCGGTGCCGGCCGGGATCATATCTTTGGCGGTGCCGGGGATGACCGGTTGCACGGCGACGCGGGCGACGACATCCTGTTCGGAGAGGGCGGCGATGACGATATGCAGGGCGGCGCGGGTGCCGATATTCTGTTCGGCGGCGACGGTGCCGACAGGCTGTTTGGCGGCGACGGCGACGATGTGCTGGGCGACGGGGCGGGCGATGATGCCGTCTACGGCGGCGCGGGCGACGATGTGATCGTCGCGGCGATGGACGCCTCTGACGATGCCTGTGACGACATCTATGATGGTGGCGCGGGGCATGACACGCTGGATTATTCCGCCGCGCAGCACGCTCTGACGATTGATCTGGCGTCCGGCCATGCCATGGGCGTCGAGATCGGCGAGGATACCATTTCCGGCTTTGAGACGGTCAAAGGCGGGTCCGGCGATGACTGCTTTATCGCGGGGCCAAATGATGCGCGTTTTACCGGTGGCGCGGGCGACAATACCTTCCGGTTCGACGCCATGCATGACGACACGCACGGCAGCGCAGAGGGCAGCGCAGAGGGCGGGACCGGAGAGGCGCTGAGGGCATATCAGATCACCGACTTCGATGCGGGCGATGTGGTCCGCACCTCGAAATACAAGATCTTCGATGCCCCCGACGAGGCCTCGGCCGCGCTGTTCAATGCGGTCTACAACGAGACGGCGCAGGCCGGGCAAAGCGGCGCACGCGAGCAGATCCGCTATCGGTATGAACGGGGTGATGACGGCGACGACAGTGACGCGAATGATATGTCATCGGGCCATACAATTGTCGAATATGACCATGATGATGTCAGCATGGCGACGATCATAACGCTGAACGGGCACCATATTCTGGTATGGTCGGACATCGGATGACACCCGCGGCGGCGCAAGGCATTTATAAGGACCGGACAGGATGACATCGAAAGCAAACCGGACAACCGGCACGGCACAGGGCAGCGACGCGTTCCGCATCGGGCCGCGGGTGATTGCGGGCTTTGTGCTCGGGCTTTTTTTGATCGGCGGCGTCGGGGGCTGGGCCGCGACCGCGAAACTATCGGGGGCGGTGATCTCGCCCGGGGTCGTGATCGTCGATCAGAACCTGAAGCAGGTCCAGCATCGTGACGGCGGCATCGTGTCCGAAATTGCGGTGAAAGAGGGGGATGTGGTGGCCGCCGGTCAGGTTCTGGTGCGTCTGGAAGACACGCAGACCCGCGCGGAACTGTCGATCGTGCGCGGCCAGATTGTCGAGCTGACGGCGCGAAAGGCGCGCCTGACGGCAGAGCGCGAGGACCTGCCGGAGATCGTCTTTCCCGCAGGATATACCGCCGCGACCCCCGAGGCGACGGCAGTCGCGGTGGCGGTGGCGAATGGCGAGCTGCGGTTGTTCAACGGTCAGCGGACCAGCCGCGAAAGCCAGAAGCAGCAACTGGAACTGGGCATTGTCCAGATCGGCGAGGAAATTGTCGGGCTGGACGGCCAGCGGTCTGCAAAGCGCGAGGAAATCGCGCTGGTTGAAACCGAATATGAAAAGACCCGGGATCTGGCGGCGCGCAAACTGATCGAGACGACGCGGCTTTATACCATCGACCGCGAGCGGGTGCGGTTGCGGGGCGAGCTGGGCGAGATCGACGCGGCGGCGGCCCGTGCCGCAACCCGCGCCAGCGAGATCCGACTGCAGATCCTGTCGATCGACGAGACCGCCCGCACCGAGGCGCAGCGCGAGTTGAACCTGGTCGAAACGCGCATGTCGGAACTGAACGAGCGCGCCTTTGCCATTCAGGACCGCCTGTCGCGCACCGACATCCGCGCGCCGATCGCAGGCACGGTCAACGAGCTGAACATCCACACCGTGGGCGGCGTCATCTCTCCCGCCGAGGTGCTGGTGACGCTGGTTCCGACCAATTCCAGGCTGAAGGTAGAGATCCGTCTGGCCCCGGTCAGCATCGAACAGGTCACCGAAGGCCAGTCCGCCCGCCTGCGCTTCTCGTCGTTCAATTCCCGCACAACGCCAGAGCTGACCGGCACCGTCGTTCACGTCTCTCCCGCCACATCAAAAGACCCGGGCACCGGAGAGCACTACTATCAGGCCCATGTCGAAATCAGCGCCGAAGAACTGGCAAAGCTGGACAACAGGACACTTCTGCCCGGCATGCCGGTCGAGGTCTTCGTGCAAACCGAAGAACGCACCGTCGTGTCCTATCTGGCCAAACCCTTGCTGGATCAATTCAACCGCGCCTTCCGCGAAAGATGACGCAAAAGGTGTTTTCCGGACGACCGCGATCCAAGAATTCATCACCAATTCAAATGTAGAGATTTCCACCCGGATCATGTATGGTCAAAGGCATTAAATGTCTTTTTTACAAGGTGTTCACATTTTTTCGGGGTGTTTCGAAGGGCCAGGGAGGCTTGATTTGGATACCGTGTCTGTTGCTTTTGTCGACGACCACCCGATCCTGCTTTCGGGGATCAAGCAGTTGTTCAGCACCAATTCCGATTTCCGCATCGTCGGGGTCGGGGTCTGTGCGGATGATGTGCTGGATATTGTCGGGCGTGAAAGGCCCGATGTGATCGTGGTTGATCTGAACATGCCCGGAAAAGTGCTAGAGGCTATTTGCGACCTTGTGCGCATGAAATTCCTGACCAAAGTGCTGGTGTTCACCGCCGTCACATCGGTGGATCGTATGCGTCCGGTCTGACTGGCGTTGACTTATTCAGCCAACCAGTTCCACGGCATGAGGTCATCGAGGCGGTTGATC